>JBKQHM010000530.1:0-43145 GCA_052148775.1 Isosphaeraceae bacterium
GGTCAAGGTCAGCCCAACCCCCTCCAGGCTGGAGGCCGCCGTGCCGCCGACCCCCGTGACGGTGGCCGTGGCCGGGAAGGCCGAGCCGGTGTAGGTGCCGCCCCGATCGATGACGTTGACCGTGGGCACGGCCTGCGTCACATTGAGGGTCGCCGTGGCGGAGGCGCCGGTGTAATCGGTCGTGTCGGTGGGCGTGAAGGCCACGGAGAGGGTCTGGCCATTGCCCGCGGCCAGGATGGTGCCCGCGGCTGGGGAGTAGGCGAAGGTCCCGGGCACGCTGGCGGTGGCATCGAGCTGGGTGGACGACAGCGGTGTGCCGTAGGCGATGCTCGCGGGATTGGGCCAGGTGAGCGTCGGCGTGGCCTGCGTGACGTTGATGGTCGTCGTGGCGGTGGTGGCGGAGTAATCGGTCGTATCAGTGGGGGTGAAGGTCACGGAGAGGATCTGGTCGTTGCCCGCGTGCAAGACGGTGCCCGTGGCTGGGGAGTAAGCGAAGGTCCCGGGCACGCTGATCGTGCTCCCGTCTACCGTATAAGAGGCGGTAGCATCGAGCTGGGTGGACGACAGCGCCGTGCCGTAGACCAGGCCCGCCGGGTTGGCCCAGGTGAGCGTCGGTATCGCCTGCTGGATATTGATGGTGGCGGTGGCGGTGGCGGTGGCGGTGGTGTAATCAGTCGAGTCGGTGGGGGTGAAGGCCACGGAGAGGGTCTGGCCATTGCCCGCGCCCAGGACGGTGCCCGCGGGCGGCGAGTAGGTGAAGGTCCCGGGCACGCTCGCTGTCGCGTCGAGCTGCGTGACGGACAGCGCCGTACCGTAGACGAGGCCCGCGGGATTGGCCCAGGTGAGCGCCGGGGTGGCCTGCGTGACGTTGATGGCCGCCGATGCGGAGGCGGAGGTGTAGTCGGTGGTGTCGGTGGGGGTGAAGGAGACCGCAAGGGTCTGGCCATTGCCCGCGGCCAGGACGGTACCCGCGGCTGGGGAGTAGGCGAAGGTCCCGGGCACGCTGGCGGTGGCATCGAGCTGGGTGGACGACAGCGGTGTGCCGTAGACGATGCTCGCGGGATTGGGCCAGGTGAGCGTCGGCGTGGCCTGCGTGACGTTGATGGTCGTCGTGGCGGTGGTGGCGGAGTAATCGGTCGTATCGGTGGGGGTGAAGGTCACGGAGAGGGTCTGGCCGTTGCCCGCGTGCAGGACGGTGCCCGCGGCTGGGGAGTAGGCGAAGGTCCCGGGCACGCTGACCGTGCTCCCGTTCACCGTGTAAGAGGCGGAGGCATCCAACTGGGTGGCGCCCAGTGCCGTGCCGTAGACGATGCTCGCCGGGTTGGCCCAGGTGATCGTCGGCGTCGCGCCCGTGGGTGGCTGCCACTGCCACATCGTGGCACCGGGTGCGGTGAAGTAGAGCGAAGAGCCGATGGCCGCGAAGTTCGCGAGGCCGTTGATCATGCCGGCGTTGAAGCTGGTGTTCATCACCGTCCCGGTGGCCGTCCCGTCGCTCTGCCACACCTGGAACCCGTTCTTCGTCGTGTACGCCGTGAAGTACAGCGTCCCGTTCACGTCGATCAGGTTCGTCGGGTCCGAGGTCGCTGTGCCGTTGATGTCGATGACCATCGCTGTCCCGCTCGCCGTCCCGGTGCTCGACCACAACTGGTCGCCGTCCACCCCGTTATCGCCCACGAAGTACAGCGTGCTCCCCACCGCCGTCAGGTCGGTGGGCGCCACGCCGCCCCCGCTCACGTTCACGCTGCTGAGCATCGTCGCCGGGCCGGGGGTGGTCCCGCTGAACGACCACAACTGCGTGCCGTGCACCCCGTCGCTGGCCGAGAAGTACAGGGTGTTCCCCACCGCCGTCAGCTCCTGCGGGCCCAGGCCCGATCCGGCCGGGCCGCCGCCGGTCAGCCGCACCGTCCCGGCCGCCGTCCCGGTGCTATCCCACAACTGGAACCCGTAGGTCGAGTCGAAGCCGGTGAAGTACAGGGTATTGCCCATCGCCGTCAGGAACTGCGGGACCGTGCCGCCAAGGGCCGCATCGCCGCTGGTCAGCATCGTCGTCCCAGTCGACGTCCCGTTGGTCGCCCAAAGCTGGGTGCCGTGGGTGCTGTCGGTGGCCGAGAAGTAGAGCAGGCCGCCGACGGCCGTGAGGTCGGTGGGATAGCTGCCGGGGTAGCCGTTGGCTCCGGGGATGTCGGCGACCATCGTGGTGCCGGCGGCGGTGCCGTCGCTCGTGAAGAGTTGGACGCCGTCGGTCTTGTCGACGCCGACGAAGTAGAGGGTGCCGTTGACGTTGGTCAGTTCGTAGGGATAGAGGCCGTCGTTGAGGATGCCGTCGTTGCTGTCAGTGACCATGGTGGTGCCGCTGACGGTGCCGTCGCTCTTCCAGAGCTGGCCGCCGTTGGTGAGGTTGTCGGCGGCGAAGTAGAGGGTATTGCCGACGACGGTGAGGTCGGTGGGGTTGATGCCGCTGTTGACGTCGTTGCCGTCGGTGAGTCGGATGGTTCCGGCGGCGGTGCCGTTGGACTCCCAGAGCTGGTCGCCATGGACGGCATCGTAGCCGACGAAGAACAGCTCGCCGTTCATCACCACCGGCTGAGACTCGACCGTGGCGCCGAAATCAATGGCGGTGAGCGTCAGCAAGGCCCGGCCTTCCAGGCGCTCCACGCGGAAGTGCCGGACGACTTTCCGCCGGCAAGCACCGATGGAGAAGCGACGCTTGAGATGCAAGAACATAGACTTACCCTCTTGCAGTCAGGGCAGACGACTCGTTTGGTGCGGCCGGCACGGTGACGCCATATTAATCAGGGGATACCACGTCCCCGACAACTGCGTCGCTCGTTCACGGCGTCAATCCGTCATTGATCGCAATGCTGCCTGCGTCAGCGCCCGCTTGCTACGGGCCAGGAGAGGCTCGGCGCCGCCGTTGGGACCGAGGAGAGCATGGTCCTCGCTGGAGCCTGTGAGACCGCCTGGTTTCACACGATCCTGAGGGAATTTCGTGAGAATGAGACTCCACTCTAGCTGGGTGGTCGAGGATCTGAAGACGCTATGTTCGGCGTCGCGGAGTCGATAAAAAACGGCTGGGTCGCCAGGGTTTTCGCGAGGAAGGGGCGATCCGTCAGATCGCCGCACTCATCGCGGTTGGCGGCGGAAAACCTCCGGTCGACTACTGGTCTCGAAGAGGTCTCGAGAACGCGCTGATGGTCTCTCGGGAAACCGCAGTCCTCGGATTCTCGTCGGATGGGCATCGCCCACCGAAGTTCGGGATAGCCGGTGGGCGATGCCCATCCGTATAATAATCCTACCTCACTCTTCGAGCATGCCCCTGAGAGATCCAGTCCTCGAGGAAACCAACGTTACGACCACGGGCCCGGGAGGGGGGCACGTTTCATGGGATGCATCCCTCTTGCGGTTCGAGCGCTATCACTACTATGACTCAGCGACGGGCTGTGTCAATCCGACTTCCGGCCTCGTCGCCGATCCGGTGGCGTGAGACCACAGAGATCCAACCTTATTATAGCGTGTCGGCATGTCGGATTCTTATACATCGGTCTACTCGGAAGCGGAGTTGGAGCCTGGCGACCGGTTCGAGGTCGAACCGATCGGCTCGACCGGCCGGTTAAGCCTCCCCAGGGTCGTGGGGCCGGACGGATTCCCCATCGAGCAGATCGAGGATCCCGCGGGGCGTCCGCTGGATTTGACGCTCGATCTCTCGACCGGTTCGCTCGTGGTGCCGAAGCTGGGCGAGGCCGTCTCCCGATCCGCCGCCTCGGCGCTCTGGCTGGAGTATCGCGCGCCGGGCCGGTTCCGTCTGATCGTCGAGCCAGGTAAGCCGCATCCCGCCGACGGCGCAGTCGTGACCGAACAGGGCGTGCCCATCGACTTCGACGCGGCCGACTGGCCGGTCGTCGAGGGCGCCAGCCCGGCGCCGGCGGGCCTCGAACAATTCGACCTGGCGATCCAGGCGGCCCGGTTGGCCACGCATGCCGGCTTCGACCGCCTGATCGCCCTGCCGATGGTCCGCGACATCGAGCTGCTCGAGCACCAGATCCGCACGGCCAAGACGGTCCTGAGGCGGTTCCGCGGCCGGGCCATGCTCTGCGACGAGGTCGGGCTGGGCAAGACCATCGAGGCCGGGCTCGTCCTCTCCGAGCTGATGATCCGGGGCCTCGCCCGGTCGGTGCTCGTCCTCGTCCCGCCGTCGCTGATCGAGCAGTGGCAGGGGGAGATGCGGCGCAAGTTCTCGATCGAGCTGGTCAGCCACGACGACCCCGCCTTCCGCGAGCGCGGGCAGGCCGCCTGGGGCGAGTTCGACCGCGTGATCGCCTCGATCCATACCGCCAAGCGCGAGCCGCACCGGTCGGCGATCCTCGCCCGACGGTGGGACATCGTCATCGTCGACGAGGCCCATCACCTCCGCAATCGCAACACGATGAGCTGGAAGTTCGCCAGCGAGATCCAGAAGCAGTTCATCCTGCTGCTGACGGCGACCCCCGTGCAGAATAACCTGGAGGAGCTGTTCAACCTGGTCACGCTGCTGGAGCCCGGTTTGTTGAGCACGGCGCGGCAGTTCCAGCGGCACTTCATGGACAAGCACGACAAGCTGACCCCGCGCCACGTGGACGAGCTGCACGCGCTCCTGGCCGAGGTGATGATCCGCAACCGGCGGAGCACCGTCGGGTTGCAGTTCACCCGGCGTTGGGCGAAGACCGAGAGCCTGCCGCTATCGCCGGCGGAACATTCCCTCTACCAGGATGTGACCGAGTTCGTGCGCGGGCATCTCCGTGCTTCGCGGGCCGGGTCGAAAGAGAAGATCAAAGTCAAGGACAAGGACAGGGCTAAGGAGGGCGCGGTCCTCAACCGGATGGCGCTGTTGAGCCTCCAGATGGCGATGGGCAGCTCGAGCCAGGCGGCGGCCGGGACGCTCGCGAAAGTCGCCGAGCAGCCGAAGCTGGCGGCGCCCGATCGGGCGCGGCTCCTCGAGCTGGCCGGGCGCGCCCGGGCGCAGCAGGATAGCACGAAGGTCGACCGGCTGATCGGGCTGGTCGGCGAGTACCGCGACAAGATGGTCATCTTCACCCAGTTCCGGGCCACCCAGGACATGCTCGATCGCCGCCTCAGGCAGGCCGGGCACGACGTCGCGGTGTTCCACGGCGGACTGTCCCGGCTGGAGAAGGAGGCGGCCATCGAGCGGTTCCGCGGGCGGGCCCGGATCCTCCTCTGCACCGAGGCCGGCAGCGAGGGCCGCAACCTCCAGTTCGCTCACGCCGTCTGCAACTTCGACCTGCCCTGGAGCCCCATGAAGATCGAACAGCGGATCGGCCGCCTCAGCCGGATCGGTCAGACTCACGACGTCCACGTGTTCAACTTGGTCGCCGCCGAGACCGTCGAGGCCGCCGTGCTCCATCTCCTCGAGGCCAAGCTCAACATGTTCGAGCTGGTCATCGGCGAGGTCGACATGATCCTGGGCAACCTCGAAGATGAGCGCGAGTTCCCGGACGTCGTCGCCGACCTCTGGGCCGAGTCGGTCAATCAGGACGAATTCGCCCGCCGCATCGAGGACCTGGGCGACCGACTCCTCGAGGCCAAGCGGGCCTATTTCGAACAACGCGCGATCGACGACAAGCTCTTCGGCAACCGGTTTGCGCCGGACCAGTAGTGGCTTCGATCGTGGCGAGTGGCGAGTGGCGAGCGAAGACAAGAAACGACACTTTGGCGGTTACCACGCCAGTCGATCACCCCGGACGGAGCCGCCCATGACATCCTCGCCCCCCCCAGCCTTTGCCAGTGGTTCTCACGCCTCGCCGCCGCCCTCGACCGCCGGTCCGCACCGCGGCTCGTCCTGCTGTTCCTCGGTGCGGTCCTCGCACGCGGCCGGTGGACCGTCGGACGCAGATGGAATCAGAGAATCGCCACGTCCCCGATTCGACCCGTTCAGCGGTTCGCCTGCGGGTTCCCCGCGTCGGGACCGGCGCCGATGGTCCTTATGTCAACGCCCAGACGCTGCAGGTGATCGGCCGCGATGGCCCGCATGAAGCGATGGGAGGCGGTCGACCTGAGAGCCTGCTCCAGGTGCCGGCGGGCTTCCTCGACTTTGCCGTGGTTCTTGAGATAGCAGCCCGCGAAGAACTCGTTGTTTCCTCGGTACGCGGGGATCCGGATCTTCCCGAGGACCTGGTCGACGGCTTGCAAGTCGATCGCGTCCGGCTTGCCCTTCTCGTTGGCCGTGCGAAGGATCTCGAAGATCCGGGCGGTGAAGGGTGCCTGGTTGCGATATCGGGTGAGCAGCGTCTGGATCCACTCATCGCGGGCCGCGGCGTCGCCGAGCTCGTCGGCGATCAAGATCAGGGGGGAGCACGTCGTGGCGGATGGGGCGGCGTCGTAGGCCTTGCGAAAGTAGGGGCCGGCCTTCTTCGGATCCCCGCGGAGCCAGTAGAAATAGCCGATGGCCGTGGGCGGGGTCACGCCGGGGCCGTCGCCGCTTTTGGCGAGGACGCGCTCGGCGAAAGCCCCGGCGGCTTCGGCGTCGCCGTGCCCGGTCCGCTTGCAGAAGAGATACCAGGCGGCCCAGCCGCCGCCGGGATTGTTCTCGGTGATCTGCCTCGTGTAGCGCTCGGCCGCGCTCCAGTCCTTCTTGCCCTCGGCGCAATGCGCCGCGCAGAGCAGGGCCCACTGGGCGCCCGTGGCCGCCGCGGACTCGGCGTACGGCCACGCCTCGTCCCACTTCCCTAGCCCCATGTAGTAGTCGGCGACCTGCACGCGGACCTGGGCGTGGCTCCGTCCGTTGTCCTCCGCCTTCGCGAGGAACTCCTCGAGCGTCGACCGCCAGCGTTCCATGTCGCCGCGATCCTTGAAGCCCTTGGCCAGGAGCTCGTACGCCCACTGATCGGGCGAGAACTGGGCGTAGCGCAACAGGGAGCGCCGGGCGTCGTCGAGCTGGCCCTGACCGCTGTATCGCCGGGCCAGGGCGGCCAGCAACACGGGCGCGTTGTTTGCCCCCTTCTCCCACTCCACGAGGTGAGGCGCGGCGCGTTCCCAGTCCTTCTCGATCAGGACGGCCTTGGCATACTGGGAATGGGGGCTCACTTCCAGCAGTGCCAGGGCATTGTTCGACTGGTCGCGCCCGTCGGTGGAACGGACGAGCTCCGAGAGGTCGCATGCGTTGTTGTCGACGTGTTTCAAGGCGAGAGTCCAGGCCACGCGAGCTCTGGGGTGCTTGGACTTTTCGATCGCCTGGAGCATGACAGACGACCGGAGCTGCACGTTCGTCACGTCGAGATGCCCGATCAATCCGTCCAGCACGCGGGAGGTCTTGTCCCTGGGCACCGCCAGGCTCTCCAGGTACAGGCGATAGGGGTGGTCGGCGACCACGGCGCGCTCCTGGTCCAGGAGGCGGCCGGCCATCACCCCCAGCGGCCCGCGCAGGAGGTAGATCCGGCGCTCGACCTGCACGAAGCGTGTCTCGCGGAGCAGCCGACCGAGGACGGCCCACGACGGCTCGCCCGCGTCGGCGCCCGGAGCTCCCGCGGTGCCGAGCGCATCGAACAGGGCCGTGCCGGTCACGGACGTCTTGTCGAGGTGCGCCCGCACGATCGCCGGCAGTGCTTCGAGGGCCCCGACCTTCACCGGGATGGTCCGGGCGAAGACGTCCGGTCCCATTGAGGTCGGCGGTTCGATGTTGTTGAGGATCTCGCCGAGCCGGCACATCGCGTCGTGCGCGCGGTAGCATTCGGGATCGAGGGCCAGCACGTCCTTGCCGGCGAGCAAGCCCAGGTCGACGAGCACTGTGGGCTCGAGGGCGAGCAAGCGGAGCAGGGCCGAGAGTGGGGCAAGCGGTCCGTCGGGGACGTTCATGCCCACGAGGTCGCAGCGGGCGCACGCCTCGATGAGGTCGGCCCACACGGGGGGGAACAGGTCGCCGACGACCCTGGCCCGCTGCCGGGCCTCGGCGATGTCGGCCAAGGCGTCCTTGTGCATGCCGAGGAGCGACTCGGCAAAGGCGCGGTGCCAGAGCCCGAGGTGACCCTTGGGGTCGCGGACCACCATCCGCTGCGCGTACAAGAGCACCCGGGCCTTGAACACCTTATGCGCGGGATGCCAGTGGTGTTCGGTCAAGAGGCCCAGCAGGGCATATCCGCGGACCAGCCCCGCGAGCCGGGCGGGAGACTCGCCGCTGGTCCGGATCGCCTCGTGGAGCGCCCGCACGGCCGCGAACGGCTCGGTGTAGCCGAGGCGCCACAGCCGCTCCTCGACCCCGGCGGGCAGCCCCGCGGCATCGTGGATGGCATTCGGCCGACCATCGAGTCCCAGCTTCCGCAGCGCCGAGGGGAACCCGGTCCGCGACAGCACCTCGGCGGCCTCGACGAGCCGGGGCAGTTCACCGAACGGCAGTTTCATCCCGGGAAGGTCCTGCGCCAGGAGCGTCTCGGCCCGCGGGCCATTGGTCCGGCGGACGAGGACCTGGCTCGCGTTCGCGGTCCCGGACCGGAGGAGGGTGATCAGCTCGGCCCGCGGATCCCCGGCGGCTTCGGCGGGCGTCGCGTCGCCGAGCAGCTCGTCACGGGTCGCCAGGCCGAGCTCGTCGCGCGCGGCAATCAGGAGTGCCTGGCGGAACAGCTCGCGGGCGAGGATGCCACCGACCGTGTCCTGGAGCCGGGCCGGGTCATCGGTGACTGTCGGATTCGCGAGGGCGACGACCGGCCGAGCCTGGCCCCCCTGATCGGGCCAGATCGCGACCAGCCGGGTGTGAATCGCGGCGGGATCGACGGCCTCCTGGGCCGTTGCGTCGGCGTTCAAGCCGAGCAGAACCACCGACGCGACCAGGGCCGCGCCCGAGCCGCCCAGGAACGCCCGCCTCTCACGATTTCGCTTCATCGCCGACCCTCCCCATGTTGATGGTTTCCACGATGCCCTACGGTCATTCGCGTTCAATCCTTCGCATGATACCACCATCCGCCGCCCAACTCGATTTCCAGGTCCGACGCGATGATCGGTTCGCCTGGTAACCCGATTCGACGACGAGTGCAGGGCCTGCTTTCGCCGTTCTCCGGTGCTACAGTATGGGGATATTGCCTCGGCAACAAAGAACCTCACGTAGGTCAGGCTTTCCGGCCTGACAGTCCAGACGCGTCAGGCCTGAAAGCCTGACCTACCTTCATGCCGGCGTAATAGGTGCTTCCATCCATCTTAATGCGATGTATGACGATGAGGACTTCCCGATGACTGGTTCTTCCCTGTCGCCGCTGGAGGAATTCCTCCGCGATTACGCGGTGGTCACCGGCGGCATGTGGGACGAGATCGAGCCGCAGGTGTACGACCTGATGCTGCCGAGCCGGGAGGCGGCCGGGGAGCCGGAGCTGGTGCGCCTGGTCTTCGATCCCGAGGCGATCCCCGAGCATCCCGGGGCGCAACTGGCCAGCTACGGGACGCCGCTGGTCGACCGCCTCCTGGCCGACGCCGTGAATCGCGGCCGGCACGTCGAGCTCTACCGGGTCGGCCAGAACGTGGCGACGCAGGGGGTGGAAGATCGGCTGCGCCGGGCGGTCGCGATGCCGTCGGGATTCGGCCTGAAGGTCGAACGGGCGCGTCCCATGCACTTCCCTCAGGCGGTCTTCTGGTTCGAGGCGACGTTCGTCAGCGACCAGAAGGAGCAAGACCTGTTGACCGTGGCGATCGACGTGCATCATGGCCGGCAAGTGCGGCACCTGGAGGAATTGCTCGATCGCGGCCACCTGGCCGACAAGCCGTGGTCGCCGCTGCCCGAGGCGCCGCATCCGAGGCTGGCCTCGGCCTACCCGATCGCCCGCGACCGCGTGGTCAGGACCCTCTCGGCGATGGCCAACACCTATTTCCGCGAGCTGCACGAGCGGCTCGACCGGCAGCTCGAGCGGATCGGCCGCTATTACGCCGACCTCCGCGACGAGGTCGAGGAGCAGGCGAAGAAGGCCCGGAATCGCGACGAGGATCCCGCCAAGTTCGCCGCGCGGATCGAGGCCATCAAGCGCGAGGAGCAGTTGCGCGGTGCCGAGCTGAGGCGGAAGAGCCAGTTGAAGGTCCACCTGAAGTTGCTCAACCTGCTGGTCATCCACCAGCCCAAACTGCTGTTGCGCACGGCTGTGGCCGCGTCGGGATCGGGGTCTATTATCGACCGGCTGGAGTGGGTCTGGGACCCGCTCGTCGAGGCCGTCGAGGCGGCCGTCTGCCCCGAGTGCCATCACCCGACCTTCGCCTTCGGCGTCACCCGACAGGGCCGGCTCGTCTGCCCGGCCTGCGCGCAAGCGGCGAACCCGCCCGCCCGGCCCGCGCGGCGTTACTGAATTCATTGGTTTCGATCGACATTCTCGACATTTGGTAATAAATTGAGTAACAAGGAATCAGGACATGACAGGATCTCAGATTAAACAAACGGCGATGATTATCTTGGCCATAATTTGGGGGATACTGGCTTGGATCATTCACACCGATGAGCATCCCGAGCACGGCGAAAGGAATTCGGATCACGGTTCCTCTTGCGATGGAGACCCACAGCGGGGGCGCCGGCCTCACTTGACGGGCGGCCCGCCCAGTTCCTGGAGGTGGCGGCGAAGCTCCCAGACGTCCAGTTGGTCCATGCGACGGATCGCGTCGCCTTCGTCGAATTCGAGCTCGGTGGCGACGCGGACCCAGCAAACGATCCGCTCGACGACGCCGGGGATGGGTGCGGGGACGCGCCAGCAACGCGCCAGGCCATCGGAGCAGGCCGTCGCGAGCCGACGCCCGTCGGGGCTGAACACCATCGCCTGAAGGACGCCTCGATGTTCCAGGGGCGGCCCGATCGGCAACCCGGTGCCGGCATCCCAGAGCCGGCCGGACCCGTCGTGGCTTCCGGTCGCGACCATCGAGCCGTCGCGGTTGAACGCCAGGCAATCGACCCGCGCCCGATGCGCCATCGGCTCGCCGATCGGTCTGCCCGTGGTGAAGTCCCAGAGTCGGGCGGTGCCGTCGTGGCAGGCGGTCGCGACCCACCCGCCCGAGGGGCTGACGGCGACGCGGCCGACCTCGGCCCGATGGGCGTACTCCGCCAGGAGGGTGCATCCCGAGAGGTCCCAGAGCCGGGCACGGCCGTCGCGGCAGCCGGTGAGGAGCGTCCGGCCGTCCGGGCCGAACACCAGGGCGGGGACGGCCGCCTCGTGGCCGAGCGTCGCGTCGAGCCACCTCCCGGTCGCGGTCTCGCGGAACCAGACCCGGCCGTCGTCGCCCGAGGCCGCGAGCCGGGTGCCGTCGGGGTGGAACGCGATGTCCAGGACCTGCGCATCGTGACCGGGCGGCGAGGCCGCGACGATCGGACGCCCGGTCGCGGCATCCCAGAGGCAGGTCATCTTCGCCCGGCTCGCGGTCGCGATCGTCGAGCCGTCGGGGCTGAATCGCACGGCATTGACCGGGGCCTCGTGCCGGATGGCGACGCCGATCGCGGTCCCGGTGACGGCATCCCATCGTCGCAAGAGCCCGTCGCGGCCGACCGTGGCGATCATGGTCCCGTCGGGGCTGAATGCGAGGGCATGGACGGCCTCGTCGTGGCCCATCGGCGCCGAGAGCGGCGCGCCCTTGGCGAGGTCCCAGAGCCTTGCCAGCCGATCGGCGCAGACGGTCGCGAGGCTCCGGCCGTCGGGGCTGAACGCCACGCCGTGGACGACGCCGCCGTGCGCGAGAGCGCGTTCCATCAGCTTCGCCCCGGCATGCCAGCCGGCCAGGCTCGCCCGGACGACGCGGTCGAGACCCGGTTCGTCCGTCGGGAGGTCCTCCAGGGCGCGGGCCAGCCAGAGCATCCCTTCGCCGTGGAGCTCCCGGCCGAAAAGGTTGTGGGCCCGCTCGATGCCGAGGCGGGCCAGCGACCGCTTCACGTCGCGGGTCGCCTGCCCTTGCTCGCTGCGATAGCGGACGTCCGCCATCCAGGCCTCGATGCCCTCGGCCAGGGCGAGCGGGGTGGCGTGACGGTCCTCCGGCCGGAGCGACATGGCCTTCAGGCAGAGCGCCTCGAGCGTGGGGTCGATCGACCGATCCAGCCGTCGCGGGGCGGGGAAGATGCCGCGGCTGGCCCTGTGCAACGTGTCGGCGACGCCGCCGGTCGGGAAGGGGCCGTGGCCGACCAGCAGGCAGTAGAGGGTCGCCCCCAGGCTGTAGACGTCGCTGGCCGGCCCGACCCGATCCAGATCGCCCGACGCCTGCTCGGGGCTCATGTACTGCGGGGTCCCGATCGCCGAGCCGGGGCGGGTCAACGACGGGTCGTCCGCGGGCGCGTCGAGGTATGATCCCTCGGCCGACTCGCGAACGGGATCCGCGAACGGCTTGGCGATCCCCCAGTCGACGACGAGGGTCTCACCGAACCGCCCGAGCATGATGTTCTCGGGCTTCAGGTCGCGATGCACGACGCCTCGGCTGTGCGCGTAGGCGACCGCGTTGCACGCGTAGACGACGCTGCGCAGCAGGCGGCGGAACGCGATCTCCCGCTCGACGGGCCCGTCGCGAGGCGGCCCCTCCTGCCCATGAAACCGCTCGATCGCCCGGGCGAGCGTCTCGCCCTCGATGAATCGCATGGCATAGTAGGGGCGGCCGTCGGCATAACGGCCCAGGCCGTAGACCGGCACGATCCCCGGGTGCTCCAGCCGGCCGGTGACCCGGGCTTCCCGGAGGAAACGCTCCTGGCTGGCCGGGTCGTGCGCGAGGTAGGCCCGGAGCTCTTTCAGGGCGACCTGGCGGTCCAGCTCGGGGTCGATCGCGACGAAGACCTCGCCCAGGCCGCCTCGAGCATGGGGCCGGACGATGCGGAACCGACCGTCCGCTTGATGGGAATCGTCGCGGTGCGCGGCGGTCGAATGCGAACCGATATGATCGATCGTGGGAGGGAGATCCGTCGCCGCTTTCTCGAGTGCTGCGTGACCGCCCTCCATCGGCACACCGGACGCGCACAAGGGGCACGCCGACGGCTCCCAGAGGTGGTTCGGCAAGGATGCGAGGCATTCCAGCGCAACGCCCTCGGTCGCGGCAAACTGCGGCGCGGGGGATCCGAGGACCATCAGGGCGCCGATCGCCGTCGGGATCGCACCGCAGGCCCGGACGTCGGCGATGGCCCCGCGGACCGCGGAGCCCGCGTTGATGACGTCGTCCACGACCGCGACGGCCTTGCCACGGAGGCTGGTCCGGAGGGCATCGGGGATGCGGTATCCGACCGGGTACAGGCCGTCCGGCGGGGTCCGGATGATCTGCTCGGCGTAAGAGAACGCGACATCGAGCTCCTCGGCCACCATCTGAGCCAGGAATGCTCCTTCGACCATCGGTCCGCAGACGGCCTCGATCCCGTGTGCCGCCAGTCGCCGAGCGATCGCCGCGGCGAATGGCCGGAGGCGGCCGGGGCGCAGGTAAAGCCGGGGGACCTCCAGCCAGAGGTCGCCGTGGTGGCCCGATTCCAGGCGGAAGTGGCCTTGTCGAGGTGCCAAGAGGCTGAGGAGTTCTTCCTGCATCGGGTCGCTCCTCGCTCGGTCAATGCCGGTGGGCGGGCCTTTGATTCCGAGCGGACCCGACCGCTCCAACCGGATCAGCAATCGTCGTGGCAGCCGATGGGATTGGCCTCCGAAGCGAGTCCGCGGACCCGGTCGCTGGCCATGGCGCGACCGGCCGGGTAGCATGTCGAGTCGGAGCACGGCGCTTCCTATCCAGGGATTTGCAGGGACACCAATCATGAGCGATCGACTCGGCGAAGACCGGCAAGCGAATGGGGACCGTCGGGGTTTCCTCAAGAGTCTGGGGCTCGGGGCGGCGATCGGGCTGTCGGGCGGCGCCGCCGCTCGAGCCCGGCCACTCCAGGACGCCAAGCCGGCCGCCGACGCGCCGACGGCCCACGCGCGTCCCAACCCCATCGGCGTCTCGACCTACTCGTTCTGGCAGTTCCGCAATCGCCGGCTGGACATCTCGGAGTGCATCGATAAAGCCGCGGCGATGGGATTCGACGGCGTGGAGGTGCTCCACATCCAGATGGCCGATGAGTCGAACGCGGCCCTCCAGAAGATCAAGCGACAGGCTCACTCCCTCGGCCTGGCGCTGATGGGGCTGTCCACGCATCAAGGATTCGTCACTCCGAATCGGTCCGAACGGGAGACGAATATCCAGAAGACCCTCTACCAGATCGACCTCGCCTACCGGCTGGGCATCCCGACGATGCGGATCAACACGGGCCGATGGGGGACGACCAAGTCGTTCGACGAGCTGATGGCCCACAAGGGGATCGAGCCGTCGCTGCCGGGCCATACTGATGACGAGGCGTTCAAGTGGGTGATCGACGCGCTGGAGAAGCTCCTGCCGCGTGCCGAGGAGTGCGGCGTCGTGCTGGGGCTGGAGAACCACTGGGGGCTCGGGCGCACGGCGTCGGGCGTGCTGAAGATCGTCGAGACGATCAAGTCGCCCTGGCTCCAGATCACGCTCGACACCGGCAACTTCCTCGAGAACTCCTACGAGCAGATGGAGCAGATGGCCTCGAGCTCGGTCCCGATCGCATTGGTGCAGGCCAAGACCTACTACGGCGGCGGCCGTTGGTACGCCCTCGACCTGGACTATGCCCGGATCGCCGGAATCCTGCGGAAGCACAACTACCGCGGCTGGATCTCGCTGGAGTTCGAGGGCAACGAGGATGCACAGACGGGCGTCCCCAAGAGCCTGGAGATGCTGAGGAAGAACTTCGGCTGAACCGGGCGGGTTCATTGATCCGTCGCCTGGCGTGTGTGCGAGAGGAGCCATAGGCTGGGGCCATGAGGAGTGATCTGCGGGCGCCGGATTCCCGCTCCGAGGCGGAACGGTGCTCGCAGAACACCCTACAAGAGAAGCCTGGTTCATCAGCGTCGTCTTCATGCGAGGAGCTCCTTGACGACCCGGCCGTGGACGTCGGTCAGGCGGAAGTCGCGGCCGGCGTACCGGTAGGTGAGCTTCTCGTGGTCGAATCCCAGGAGGTGGAGGATCGTGGCGTGGAGGTCGTGGACGTGGACCTTATCCTCGGCGGCGGCGAAGCCGAGTTCGTCGGTGGCGCCGTGGACGTGACCGCCGCGGGCGCCGCCGCCGGCCATCCACATGGAGAAGCCGTAGTGATTGTGGTCGCGGCCGGAGAGCGCCGGTAGCTCGGCGACGGGCGTCCGACCGAACTCGCCGCCCCAGATCACGAGGACCTGGTCGAAGAGCCCGCGCCGCTTCAGGTCGGCGAGGAACGCGGCGATGGGCCGGTCCCACTCGGCGGCGAGCTGGCGGTGATGGGCGGCAATGTTCTCGTGATCGTCCCAGGGCTGGCCGGCGCCGCTCCAGACCTGGATGAACCGCACGCCGCGCTCGAGCAGCCGACGGGTGATCAGGAGCTGTCGGGCCTGGGTGCCGGGCCCGTAGAGGTCGCGGATCGATTCGGGCTCTCGGCCGATGTCGAACGCCTCCGCCGCCTCGCCCTGCATGCGATAGGCCAGCTCGAAGGACTGGATCCGCGCCTCCAGCGCCGGGTCGTGGGCGCGCGTCGCGGCGTGCCTCTCGTTGAGCCGGCGCACCAGGTCAAGCTGCCGACGCTGCTCGGGCAGGGGCATCGCGTCGTTGCGGATGTTCTCGATCAGCTTGTCGACATTCGTATGCTGGGTGTCGATATAGGTGCCCTGGTAGGCGCCGGGGAGGAACGCGGCGCGCCAGTTCTGGGTCGCCACGATCGGATAACCGCCGGGGCACATGGCGACGAAGCCGGGCAGGTCCTGGTTCTCCGAGCCCAGGCCGTAGGTAATCCAGGCGCCCATGCTGGGGCGCTGCAACCGGCCGTCGCCGCAGTTCATCAGCATCAGCGACGGCTCGTGATTGGGCACGTCGGCGTACATCGAACGGATGATGCAGAGGTCGTCGACGTGCTGCTCGGCCGTGCGGGCGAATAGCTCGCTCACCGCGATGCCGCTCTGGCCATATTGCCGGAACTGGAAGGGCGAGCCCAGGGCCGCGCCGGTCTTGCGCTCGGTGCGGAGGCTGGGGCTCGGCAGGGTCTTGCCGTGGTACTTCGCCAGCATCGGCTTGGGGTCGAAGGTATCGACCTGCGACGGACCGCCGTTCATGAACAGGTGGACGACCTGCCGGGCCTTGCCGGGGAACTGGGGCGACTTCGGGGCCATCGGGCTGAGCGAACCGGACGGCATCGGCGAGCCGGCGCGGGCCTCGGGGACCAGGCCGAGCGAGCGGTCGTCGGACAGGACGCCCGCCAGGCCGATCATCCCGAATCCCATGCCGCAACGGCCGAGCAGCGCGCGACGGGTCAGGGCGAGGCTCGGATCGGAGTCGGGCGGCCAATCGTGCGGCATGGCTTGCCTCCTCGTGGTTCCCGTCAAGGGCGCAGCCCCTCGGCGCGGAGGTGGACGTCGACCCAGGCGGCTTGTTCAGGGGAAAGGGGGCCATCCGGTGGCTGCGTGTAGTCGATCTCCAGGCCGTAGTCGCTGAGATCGTAGACGGTCGTCAGCGCGAGTTGCAGGTCCAGTGGAACGTCGGCGTCTCCCGGGAGGAGGGGCACCGGGATCGTCGGCAATGGCTGGTCTAGGGGAACGGGCCAGACATCGGTGTCCGGCCGAGTTTCGAATCGGCCGACATAAACATAGTAGGGAGCCGACGGTAATTCCCTCGTCATCGGGATGCGCCGTCCCGCACGGAGCAGGTCGACTTCGATGAGGTGAGATTGACTCAGGAGGATTCGATGTCGTTTCGCCAGATATTCGTCGCGTCCCTCGCCCCGCTTATTGGTCGGAGAGAGGACCTCGATCGACGTGATCAAGCGACGCTCGAGTCGGTCGCGGATCTCCACCGAGAAGTGGAGGACGGATTCGGGGATTTCCGTGGGTATACGCACCGGGACCGTGGCCGTTCCGAGGCCCCCGGCCCCATTCGGTCGCAATGCGGGCCGGGACTCGACAACGGCGATGTCGGGAGACTTCAAGGTCTTCGTCGGCCCGGCCGCGACGGTGATCTCCGTGAAGAAGCGTTCCGTCAATCGCGCCAGGTAGCGCGGCCGGAGTTTCGGGCCGAGCTGCCGCGCGATCTCGGCGCAGAGCTGGCCGTGGAAGTTCATCCAAGTCGAGCCTTCGAGATACGGATCCATTCCCGGAAACGGCGATGGCATATCTCACGCTCCTTTACGGTTCAGACCCACGAGACGAGGAGGGTGCTGGGACCTTCCGAGGACATCAGTGCCGCTCAAGGACGCAGCCCCGCAGCGCGAAGGTGTTCGTCGACCCAGGCGGCTTGCTCGGGGGAGAGGGGGATCTCGGGAGGCTTCGAATAATCGATCATGTAATTCAGTCCGCACTCGTCATAGACGACTGCCAACGCTTGCTGGAGGTCCAGCTTCGCGTCGGCGTCGGCCGGGAGCAATGGTACGGGGACCTGGGGTAAGGGCTGATCCAGTGTGATCGGGTAGACCTCGGTCAGCGGCCGTTGGTGGGCGCGGCAAAGGAAGACGAAGTAAGGGACGGAGGGTAGCGCCCTCTGCATCGGCACCCGCTGGCCCTTTCGCAGCAGATCGATCTCGATCAAGTGGGCGGAGCTCCGGAGGATCCGTTCGCGCCGCTCGACATACTCGTCATAGCCTTCCCCTCGCTTGTTGGTGGGGGAGAGTACCTCAATCACGGCCACCAGTTCTCGGTTCGCGACGTCGCGGATCGCGACGGTAATGTGCGGCACGGGGCTGCGCATGAGCGTTGCCATCCGAATGGGGGCGATGATCGTCCCGGTCGCGCCGAGGTCCACCCCAGCCGGCTCCGGCCTGACCACGGCGACGTCAGGATAGATCGGTCCGACGGTGACCTCGGAATCCTCGGGCATTTCTAGCACATGGCGCCGCTCGGACAAGGCGATGTAGCGTGGCAGGAGCTGAGGGTTCAACTGCCGGACGAAGACCGACGCCAACTGCGCGTGGACGCTCATCCACAATGATCCTTCCAGATACGGGTCCATTCCCGGAAACGGCGATGGCATATTTCAGGCCCCTTTCTGCTTCAGACCCTCAGAAAAATCCGGTTCCGATAGAGGTGGAACAGGAACAGCCACTCGAGGACCACGGTGCCGATCGGCACGACGGCCGGCCGGAACGAGCCCGAGTACCGCGCGACGCCGCCCAGGAAGTATCGAGAGATCTCGTCGAAGGGGATGATGTCCTTGGCAATATAGATCGTGATCGCGTTCACGCCGATGACCACGAAGACGAACGCCCAGGCGCGGAGCTTGATCACGTCGATGATCGTGTAGAAGAGGGATAACAGCAGCAGGCTCCAGCCGCCCGCGACCAGGACGTACGAACTGGTCCAGAGGATCTTGATGATCGGGAACTCGCGGCTCCACAGGAAGCCCAAGCCCAGGCAGGCCGCGCCGGCGAACGCCAGGCCGAACGCCTTGAGCCATCGGTTGCGGTCCGAGAGCAGCCAGTGCCCGGCCAGCACGCCCAGCAGCGCGGTGGCGACCGCGGGGATGGTCGAGAGCAGGCCCTCGTTGTCGCCGAAGCCGTAGTAGGACTTGTAGATCTTGCCCGGGAGATAATGCCGGTCGAGATAGCCGGCCAGGTTGGTCTGGATCGAGAGATCCCCGGCCGTCTTCGATTCGGGCGCGGGCACGTACATCAGGATGGCCCAGTAGCCGACCAGGATCGCGACGAACAGGATCGCCTGGGTGCGGACGCCCGTGAACAGGAAGATCAGCGAGGCGATCCCGTAACAGACGGCGATCCGCTGCAAGACCCCCGTAACCCGCAACTGGTCGAAATGGAACTGCAACAGGTTGTTATAGATCAATCCCAGCAGGAACAGCAGCACGACCCGCCGCGCGGTCCGTCCCAGCGCCACGCCCTTGGGGTGCTCGGCCGTCATGTATTTCCGCAGCGAGAACGGCAGGACTACCCCGACCAGGAACAGGAACAGCGGGAAGATCAGGTCGTAGAACCGGAAGCCTTCCCAGTCGACGTGCTCGAACTGTTCGCCGAGCTGGAGCGCCTCCGGGGTGCCCCACCACTTGCACAGCGCCCGCGCGACCGCGTCGCCCCCGACGATCCAGAACATGTCGAAGCCCCGCAGGGCATCGATCGATGTCAGGCGCTCGGGGGGGACCACGTGGGGTTTTTCGGGGAGATCCTCGGAAATAGTGGGCATAGGTGTTCCTGCCTTTTAGAGCTTCTTCGACGGGATTCGAATCGCCACACGTTGAGGACAGAGACCGTTCGGTCCGGTGCTGAAACAACAAACGTGACACCTAACGGATGTTCCAAGAGGACCCTTCGCTCCTCATCGCGCGATTCGCCTGCCGTTTCTGGGTCGCGGCGAAGGATTGTGTCGATCACGTGGGCGGCTGTCGTGATCGAGGCTCGATCCTCGGCATCAAGCCAGATCGTCGCCAGTTCCTGCTCGGCCTCTGGGACCCAGAGCACTTGGTAATTCATCCACGCTGCTCCAGGTCGGCCAGGATTTCGGCGAGCGTCCGACCGCCGCCTTTCTGGGCGCGCCGCCGCAGTTCGTCTTCGCTGACCGGGACCTCGACAGATTCGTAGAGTGAACGATCGACCGGAGGTATGAAATAGCCGGCCAATTGCCCCGCCTCATCTCGGATCTCCACTCGTCCTTCGCCTTGGCGGAGTAGTTCGAGCGATCGGGAATCGAGAACCACGCTGGACATCGCTGTCTCCTGAAAATTGTTGGAATGAAGGGCATCCGAATAGACACTTGCAGCAGAGCCGGAGGGCTGGCACAGCCCTTCTTCCGAAAGGGACGACGTCATTCGCCAGCACGCTTCTCCAAGTCTGCCAGGATCTCGGCGAGCGTTCGGCCGCCTTTCTCTTTGGCAAAGCGCCGCATCGTCAATCATAGCGGTTCAATCCCGGCTTCCGAAGGTCCGACTCCCGTCCATCTTCACCTCAATCGACGAACGCGAACTCATTGGCCATCAAGAGGGCCTGGGCCAGCGCGGGCCAGGGGTCCGAGCCGACGGGATGACCGGCCAGGAACGCGCGGGCCATCGCGACGTCCTCGTCGGTCGGGGCGCGGGCGTAGATCAGCCGGTAGAGCCGCTCGACCCTGGCATCCGCGTCGCGCGCCCCGGCGATCTCGGGGCGCTTCAGGATGGCGCGGGCGGAGTCGATCGCGAACGGGTGATTCATCAGGAAGAGGGCCTGGGGCGCGACGGTCGTCTGGTCGCGCCGGGGGCTGGTGGCGCTCGGGTCGGGGAAGTCGAACGTGCGATAGAGGCCCGGCAGGTTCAGGCGGTCGATGGTGCCGTAGAGGGTCCGCCGGCGGGCGCCGGAGCCGGTCAGGGCGGGCAGGGGGGGGCCGCCGAGGCGGGGGTCGAGGCGTCCGTCGACGGCGAGCATGGCGTCGCGCGTGGCCTCGAAGTCGAGGCGGCGGCGGTTCATCCGCCAGTAGAGGCCGTTCTCGGGGTCGAGAGCGCGGGCCTCGGGCCGATCGTCGCTCCGCTGCCGGTAGGCCGACGAGAGCATCAGCCGTCGATGGAGCGCCTTGATCGACCAGTGGTCATCCATGAATCGCGCGGCGAGGTGGTCGAGCAGCTCGGGGTGGGTCGGCGGCTCGCTCCGCAGACCGAAGTCCCCCGGGGTGGCGACCAAGGGGGTGCCGAAGTGGTGCATCCAGACGCGGTTGACCAGGGCGCGGGCCGTCAGGGGGTTGTCGCGGGCGGCGATCGCGCGGGCCAGCTCGAGCCGGCCGCTGCCGTCGCGGAACGGCTTCCGGTCGGGACCCGACAGCAGGGCGAGGAACCGGCGCGGGACGCGCTCGCCCAGGTTGTTGGGATTGCCGCGGAGGAAGACGCGGGGCTCGACCGGATCGGGCGAATCCTCCAGGCTCAAGGCCCGAGCCGGGGCGCCGGGGCCTTCGGTCAGCCATTTCTGGAGGGCCTTTTGCAACTCCTGGAGCGTGGCCTGCGAGGGACGGTCGGGGAGCAGCGCCAGGATGCCGAACGGGTCCATCGGGACCTCGGGCGGACTGTCCGGGCCGTGGAACACCTGACGCAGTGCTTCCAGCGCCGGGACGGGGAGCGGGCCGGGCTGCCAGTTGTTCAGCGACGCCCGGCGCGCGGCGTCTTGCCAGAGGGCTTCGACGCGGTTGAGCACGTCGCCGTAGATCCGCGCCACCTCGGCCATCGACCGGGGCGATCCGTCGACCAGTGCCCGCGCGATGATCGGGTTGACCATCGGGTCGGTGGCGAACCGGGCGATCGCGGGTCCGGATCGGCTGGCGAACTCACTTTCCGGAAGGGCGGCCAGGGCGTGCCAGGGGGCGAAAACCGGGTGATGCTCCTTGCGGGTCCGCGACAGGTAGGCTTGCCATCGCACCAGCATCGACGGGTTCAGGTCGGTGCCGTCGGCGAGCAGCATGAAGTCCTCGGTGGTGGGCTGGTCGGCGGCCCGCTGAGCGGCCAGGAGGTATTCGCCGGCCCGACGCTTCGTCGACGCGACCAGATCGCGATGCTTCGACGACACAAAATCGGCCAGCTTCCGCTGCCGGGCGCGGAGTTCACGGGTGAACGCCTCGTAGACCGGGGTATGCGAGGGCTCCTCGGCCTCGGGCGGGATCATCGGCTCCCGGGCGCTCGCGAGCACTCCGTAGAGCGCGTAATAGTCGCGCGTGGGGATCGGGTCGAACTTGTGGTCATGGCATCGGGCACAGCCGACCGTGAGGCTCATCAGCCCCCGACAGACGACGTCGATCCGGTCGTCGATCACATCGTGGAAGTTGCCCATGAACCGACCGCCCAGGGTGAGGAAACCGAGGGCCGCCAGGGGCGGCTTGCCGGTTTTCGTCTTCGTCTCGGGCGGCAGCCGGTCGGCGGCGAGCTGCTCGAGGATGAACCGGTCGTAGGGCAGGTCGCGGTTGAAGGCGGAGACGACGTAGTCGCGGTAAGTATAGGCCCAGTGGAAGTCGGCGTCCTGGAAGAGGACGTAGCCCTTGGTGTCGGCGTACCGGGCGACGTCGAGCCAGTATCGGCCCCATCGCTCGCCGTAATGCGGGGAAGCCAGCAGGCGATCGATCAGCCGGTCGTAGGCGTCGGGCGCGCCGTCGGCCTCGAAGTCCGTTACCTCGCCGGGCGTCGGCGGCAGCCCGATCAGGTCGAACGTGACGCGGCGGATCAAGGTGCGCCGGTCGGCCATCGGCGAGGGTGCCAGCCCCCGGGCCTCGAGCCGGGCCAGGATGAACCGGTCGACCGCATTGCGAGGCCACGCGGCGTTGCGGACCTCCAGCAACGGAGGGTCCTGGACCGGCCGGAACGCCCAGTGCCGCATTGCGGCCGGGGGGACCGCCGTCGAGCCGTCGCGACCCTCGGTGGGCGTGGACTCCGGCCAGGGGGCGCCCATCCGGGCCCAGGTGGTGAGGTCGTCGATCGCCGGCTGGGGCAGCCTGGCCTTCGGCGGCATCTTGACCGAGGCGTCGTACCGGATCGCCTCGATGAGCGGGCTCTCCTCGGGCCGGCCCGGCACGACGACCGGCCCGGCGTCGTTCCCCTTCACCACGCCCTCCCGGGTGTCGAGCCGCAGGCCCGACTCCTGCTTCTTCGGGCCATGACACCGCTGACAATGCTCGACGAGGATCGGGCGGATGCGCGCCTCGAAGAACTCGACCTGCTGCGCCGGAGCGACCTTCGACCGGCCGGGGTCATCGGCGGCGGCCAACGCCGATCCGGCCAGGATCAATCCGGTCACGAGTCGCAGGAAGATCCTCATCCCATCGGTCCTCGGTCAGTTCAGGTGTTTCCGAGTCGGGCGGTCGTGGGTTCGTTCTCGGCGTTTTCGTTGATGACTCGCCGATCAGCTTTTCTGCAAATTCGGAATATCTTGCCCAATCCTTTTATTCGTGGCTTCGTTCCGCGCGTTTTGCCATCAGAGCACCGATCCACTCCACCGACAAACCCGGAATATTTTGCCCAACCCATTTAACCGTGGCTTCGTTTGGCACGTTTTGAGGTTCCATACTTGGGATCGTCCCAAAACTCCGCCCGCCAACTTGACGCTTTACGCGACAAAAGCGCCGAGATTTCGGCGCCGAACACGGAGGCAATGGGCAAAACGTGCGGACCGAGGGTCAAAAGCGTGGCAACCTGCACCTGCCCTGAATCCGGGTGTTTTGGCACAATCCCCCCAACTCGAATTAACCGGGTGTTGGGACTTCGACCAGGCCCTGGGTTGGTTTCGCGAGTTCGGCGTTCGTCGTGCTCGGCTCCGCATCTCATCAGTGTGCCTTACTCTGCTTGCTTGCGCACCCCGAACGCCGTTGGGCTGACCCGACATCCTGGATTATAGAAACTTCCGAAACCTTTGCGGCGCTCTGATCCCGAATTTTCCCGACATCGGGCCCGAGATGCTGCCCCGGCGCCGGGCCATCGGATCGGAGACTGCGGAGTCATGGGGACGCAATGCGTGTCGGCCGGCGGGAGACTGATGAAAGCTCGGGGTGGACTTGCTTGGGCGTTCATCCCGATTCGTTTGGAGAGGCCCCTCTGTTCGGCGCGGGTCTCATGACCCCGCCGGGTGATTTGACCGAAGGTCTGCCGCGAGGCCGTGGCTTCAAAGGCATTCTCTCGAGCACACTCCGAAGAATGGAGACCTGCGGTCGGGCTCTCGGGCGGGGTCATGAGACCCGCGCCCAACAAGAACCTCGGGCGGGGTCATGAGACCCGCGCCGCATCCACTGCCGCCGCGCCTCCAACTGGATCGGGCGGTTCATCTGGAGGGCCGCGATCGTTGCACGACCCGTGGGCGTCAACCCCAGGATGGCCCCCGATTCGAGTTCCAGCCGAAAGTGTTTGTTCCAGCGATGACGGCGGGGATGGAACAGCCGGACGACTTTGCCTGTGACGGAATCGGTACCCTGGATCCGATCGGATTTATAGAGGTTGCAGGATCGGCATGCCAACGCCGCGTTGGACCGTCGTCGGGACCTTTACGTGACTTCGGGTTGATATGCTCGACCTCGAAGGGGAAGCTGAAAATCTCCTCGGGGGCTCGGCAATACTCGCAACGATGGCCGGCCCGCTGGGCGACGAGCGGATAGAGCCGGTTCATCGAGCCAGCTCGTGGCTCATCGCCGCGGCGCGCTCGGTCGCGGCGCGGAGCTCGGCGTCGACCAACTGTTCCAGCTCGGACTGCTCGTCCGCAGGGAGGGATCCTCCCGCGTCGCGCGCCCAGCGCCAGTCGGCCATGAGCTGTTCCAACCGCAGTCGTTGCTCGGCCGTGAAGAAGCGATCGGGGACCAGGTTGCGCACGATGATGAGTGTGTCACCCTCCTCAGGGGGGAGCTGTGAGGTCAGCGCATCCAGGGCCTCTCCGGCCGTGCGACCCATGGCCTGGTTGCGGACCGTCACCGCTCGGAAGGCCATTCCCTCCGCGCCGGCGTCCTCTCGGAACAACGCGACTTTCGTCATGGAATGATCTCCCGGAACCTCATCTCAACTTGTATCGTGAATACTCAGATTGATGGCAATGCGACTTCCTGACTTGCCAGGAGATACCTCGCGGTGGCCGTGACGTCGCGGACCAGTGCCGGATCAACAACCGGCGGGATGAGACCGTGCACGACCTGTGAGCGGACCTTGTCGGCTTCTTTCAGCTTATTGAACTGCTCGCGGCTGATGAATCCATTGCCCTACAGGGCTCGAATGAGCTCGTTCGGTGAGGTCCGCCCGTACCATTGGGCCTCATCCGCGATCCGCCGCATGGCTGCCTCGAGACCGCCCCAGGCAACGACGCACGCATAAGGCGAATAGCCTTGATCCGCCAGTTCGTCGGCAGCCTTCAGGATCCGGGCGGGCTGCTCGTCCGAAGGTTCCGCGGCATCCTGAGCCGCTCGCTGGACCGCGGTCTGAGGCTCCAGGACGATCACGTCCAGCCTCCATTCCGGATGGGCCTCGACGATTTCCGCCAGCCTGGTAATCTGGGGATCGCGCGAAAGGTCGATGCGGTTGGCCTTGATCACCACGACCACGCCCTCGCCGCCCCTTGTGGCGATGAGGTCGGGCTGAAAGCCATCCGCGAATGATGGGAGCTGGTCTCCGCGGGGTTGGACGATGACGTCGTACCCTCATTCCGATATCCCTGTGCGACTTTTTCGAGCGGTTCTCGTTCCATGGCATCATTGGGGGAGTTGGATGACATCGGGTGGATCATCGATTCTTAATTAGAGAACCTATTCGACCCCCATACGACGATCTTACCATGTCGCGCTCCCAAAATCTGCCCCTCCGCTCTCTTGCGATCACCAGACCGACCGAGCCGGCTCCTCGGTTCAAGGACCGACTTCTCCGGCGAACGGGAGTCGCGTTGAACTTGTTCGATCCGGGCAAAACCGGGATGATAAGAACCGTGGTCTGACTTCGTCCATTGTCCGTTGCTATGGACCTGTTCGATCCCGGCAAGCTCGACCTGGACTGGGATAGGGCCGCAACGATCACGCGGGCCTGACCTACTTTGGAGACACACGAGGAGGTGACCGTGACGGCGATCAAGCAAACGGTGACGATCCAGTCCGGCGGCCGGGTCGAGGTGATCTCGGGCGAGTTGCCGGAAGGGCGGCAGGCGGAAGTCATCATCCTGGTCGATCCGTCCCACATCCAGACCGCCGCCCCGTTGATCATTGCGGGACACGACGCGAAGAGCTCGCAACCCGAGGAACAAGACCAGGAGTACTCGACGGCCGACTTCATCGAGCCAACAAAATACGACTGGAATCTGAACATATTTATGGCGGAACGGGCGGTGAGAGAGTATCTCAAGGATTCCCTTGCCGATTATTGAAGTACGCCGAGTGCGGCAACCGGGTAACCCCGCGCTGGACCACTTCGCGCGAAGCCGAGGGACCTGATCGCAAGGCGCCTCAGGGTTGAACGGAGGAATCCCATGTCCACAGTCGTACTCACGCAATCCATGCCCATGCCGGTCGATCCGGGGTGGGTGCCGTCAACGCTCTATCGCATGACGCTGGAGCAGTACGAGGCGATGGTCGAGGCCGGCATCTTCACCGGGAAGGAGCGGGTCCATCTGATCAACGGTTTCCTGGTGGCCAAGATGACCCAGAACGACCCCCACTCGACGGCGGATATCCTCTGTGGCGCGGAGCTCGAACGAGTCATCCCGCCCGGCTGGCACGTCCGGCCGGCCAAGCCCATCCGGATCCCCAGCCCGGGTCGAGATAGCAAACCCGAACCAGATCGATGCGTCGCCCGGGGAGGCGCCCGCGATTACAGCCGACGAAGCCCGGGACCGGCCGACGTCGCACTCGTGGTCGAGGTCTCCGATTCCAGCCTGGACAATGATCGCAAGCTGTCAGAGATCTACGGCCGTGCAGGCATCCCGTTCTACTGGATCGTCAACCTGGTCGACGGCCAGGTCGAGGTCTACTCCAAGCCTGGCCCTGACGGTTACCAGTCTCTGGAGGTCCTGGCGCCCGGTCATGTCCTGACCGTGGTCATCGACGGGGTCGAAGTCGGGCAGATCCCGGTGGCCGATATCCTGCCGTGACGGATGAGACTTCGGCGAAGTCATCCCATCGAGCCGCAACAACATGATCGAAATCCACGAAAAACTCTTCGTCGGAAGTCAGGATGACTATGAGCGTACCGTTCAATGGGAAGAAGGCTGGAAGGTCGTTCAAGCCTGTCGGGATCCGTACCATCGCAGGGCCCTGGGCTACACGGGGCGGGCCGCCCCGAAGGATCATCCCGAGTACCTGCTCGCGCGACGGGATGATCGACTGATCTTGAACCTTCTCGACGCCGACGACCCGGCGTACATCCCCAAGGCGATCATCGACGCCGCGCTGGCCTTCATCGAGGAGTCTCTCGAGCTGGGGAGTCGCGTTCTTGTCCATTGCAATCAAGGTCAATCGCGCGGGCCGTCGATCGGCCTGCTCTATCTGGCGGCGAAGACCGAAGCGTTCTCCGGACTGGACTACGAGGCCGCACGTTATCGGTTCCGCGAGATCTATCCTGCGTATGATCCCCATCCGGGAGTTCACGGTTTCCTCATGATCCATTGGTCGCTTTACTGCCGAGGTCATGGCCGCCCCTCGTAAGCTCTTTGCTCTCGAAACCTCTCCGGGTGAGATCGAGTCGATCGCGGCATCTGAAGATCGGGAGGAGTGGACATGATGGACATCAAGACGCGCTGAAGGGGTAGGATGATTTGGTCGTCGTCCACGTACCCGAGTCGTGGAGGAGACTCGAAAGGGCGGTGTCTGCATTTTTGCCCATCCATCCTGACGATGGCGATGGACCGATGGGAGAATTCATGCGAAGAAGGAGTCCGAGACGCCGAAGCACGCGGCGAACTTCGCGCGGATCCTGGGGCTGATCCGGCGCTTGCCGTTGAGGATGTCCGAGAGGGATGTCACGGCGATTCCCGCTCGACGCGCCAGCTCGGCCTGTGTCAAGCCGTGCTCGTCCAAGAGATGCCGGAGCCGCTCAACGGGCGTGAATTCGGGATGCTCGTAAATCGAGTCCTCGTAATCGGCGATGAGGAGCCCGAGGACGTCGAGGTAATCCTCCTCGTCCGGGCTGAGCGCGGGGCGGTCGAGGAGGCCGTTGACGACCGCGATGGCCCGCCGGTGCTCGTCATCGCCACGGATCGGCCGTGGGGGAAACGCACGGAGCAGCGCGAGATACTCGGGGGAACCGCCGTCCGGCTTGATCTTTGTCCGGACGCCCATAGGGTTTACTCCTTCCAGTCGCCACGGTCGTATTCCGCGTGAGTCAGAACGCGCCGGATGTAGACGCGACCCTTCTCGTAGACGAACCGGGCGACGAGCCGGTATCGGTTGCCGCGGACGTTGAAGACGACGAGATCTCCGACCAGGTCAGCGGATGGAAAGGTTCGGCGCACCGCGCCAAAGTTGTCGAAACGGTTATTCCGGACAAGGTCGTACCACTTGGCAAAGGCATCGGGGGCACTCGAATCTTCCGGGTGCGCCGCGAGGAGCTCCCGGATCGCTCGCCAGGAGATGATTCGGGTCTTACTCGGGGCCGAGTGGCGCTTACCCATGCCGGGCTTTCTTCTTGATTATCGATTGATTATTCGCCAATTAGATCCTGAAATCCAGAACGAGACAAGACCGGATTGGCCCACGTGGTGAATCGGCCGACGCCATGGTCGCCAAGCAGCCCGAAGGCGACCAGTCGCGCCCGGATATCGGGATGAACCGGCCCCGGAGCCGGCCGAATCTGCCCGATCCTGTGTCGAAGGTCGTCACGTTCGCGCGGGCCGATTTCCCGATCATCTGAGGAGGCCCGGCAGGTTCGGCCAGCCCGGATTTCTCACCACAGAGTTCACAGCGCGGCCTGCGGCCGCAAACAGTAGGCAGTAGGTAGTAGGCAGTAGGCAGAGAAGGAGCGGATGGCTCGCGCGCTCAGGGCGACGGCATCGACTCATCCGTGGCTCGGAAATTCGGGGCCAAAGTGGTCAAGGACCAGTGACGAATTCACTCATTCTCCAGCACCCACTTCGTGGCGTGGTGGGCGAGTGCGGTGCCGTCGCTCAGGTCCAGTTTCTGCCGGATGCGGTCGCGGTAGGTTTCGACCGTCTTGACGCTCAGGTGCAGTCGTTCGGCGATCTCCGCGGTCTTCATCCCGTGGCCGATCAGATGGAAGACCTCCAGCTCGCGATCGGTCAGCACCTCGAGCGGCGAACGCGTCGTGTCTTGCCGGCCCCCGCCGACGGTGCGTTGCAACATTGTCTCGGCCATCGCGTCGCTCAGGTACACCCGCCCTTCGCGCACCCGCCGGATGGCTTCGACGATCTTGTCCGTGGCCTGGTCCTTGTTGATGTAGCCCAGGGCGCCGGCCCGGAGCGCCCGCTCGGCGTAGAGCGACTCGCTGTGCATCGACCAGACCAGCATGCGGATATGGCCGTCGCGGTCCTTGATCCGCCTGATCAGGTCGATCCCGCTGCCGGTCTTGAGGGAGATGTCGATGACGGCCACGTCGGGCTGGGTTTCGGCGACCAGACGGAGGGCCTCGGCCATGTCGGCCGCCTCGCCGCAGACTTCCAGGTCGGGTTGCCGGCGGATCCGAGAGGCCAGCGCATCCCGAACGGCCGGGTGATCGTCGACGATCAAGACCTTGGCTCGCTTCTCGGTCGGGCTACGTTTCATGGGTCCTTCCTCACCAGGGCGCAGGTTACCATTGTACCGGTCGGTTCGGCGGGCTGGACGGTCAGCCTCGCGCCGATGATCGCGGCGCGATTCTGCATGATGCGGAGGCCCAGGCCGCCATGGGCTTCGTCCGGCCGGGCGGGCATGCCGATGCCGTCATCTTGCACACCCAGGACCAGGAGGTCGTTCGACTCCAGGGAAATGCGGATGTTCCCGGGGCTGGCATGCTTGACCGCATTGTGGACGGCCTCCTGGGCGATGAGGTAGAGATGCGTCGCGATCAAGTTGTCGGCGAGGGTGATCGGCACGGGGCAGTCGAACGTGCAGGCCACCTTCCCTTCCCGCCGGATCCGTTGGGCGAGGTCGGACAGCGCGGCCATGAGCCCCTCGGTATCGACGGCGACGGGGAGCAGCCCCTGGATGACGGTCCGGAGTTCACGCTGGCTGCGATGCAATCCCAAGACCATCCGCTCGACCAGCTCCGACCCATCCGCGGTCTTCGTCCGCAGGGTCTCGGCCAGGTCGCCGGCCAGGATGTTGAGGGCGGTCAGCTCCTGGCCCACGCTGTCGTGCAAGTCCTGGCCGATGCGTCGTTGCTCCAGCGAGGCGATCTCCACCACCTCACGCTCCAGTTCCTTGCGACGCGTGATGTCGCGGAGGATGCCCGTGTAGAGTTTCAGGTGGTCGACCTCGCTGACCGCCAGGTCGACCGGGAATGTCGAGCCGTCCTTGCGCTGGGCCACGACCTCCCGGCCGATGCCGATGATCTTCTTCGCCCCGGTCTCCGCGTAGTTGGCCAGGTAGCCGTCATGCTCTTGGCGGTAAGGGGGTGGCATCAGCATCTTGATGTTCTGGCCGAGCATCTCGAGGGCGGTATTGCCGAACATCCGCTCGGTGGCCACGTTCACCGACTGGATGATCCCCGTCGCGTTGATGGTGATGATGGCATCCGCGGCCGTGTGGAGGATCGCCGACAGTTGTTCCTGGCTGCTCCGCAGCGCGGCGGTACGCTGCTCGATCTCGTGCTCCAGCAGGGCATGGGCGCGCTTCTGCTCGGTGATGTCCCGCTCGGTCTTGGCGATGGCCACGGGCCGCCCCATCTCGTCCTTGAGCACCGTGGCGGTCACGAAGACGTCGAGGAGCCGACCGTCCCTGGTCCTCCGCTGGGTTTCCCACGAATCGACGCGCTCGCCCCGGCGCAGTTGCTCCCAACGGGAGCGGACCCCTCCGAGCAACGTTTCGGGGATCATCTGCTCGACATTCATCTCGAGCGCCTCGGCTTCGCTGTATCCGAACATCTGCTCGGCACCGCGGTTCCAGGCGCTCAGTTTCCCATCGAAGTCGTGGACGGCGACCGCGTCGTTGGAATCGAGCAGTACGGCGGCCAATCGCCGGGACTGCTCGTCGGCCTGCCTGGCCTGCGTCACATCCGTGAACGTGAGGACCACCCCTTCGATGCAATCGTCGAGCGTCCGGTAGAGGGTGATCCGCAGGTTCCACCAGCGGCCGTCCGGGGTCTGCATCTGCCGTTCTCGTGGCATCGCGGTCCGGAGCACCTGCTCGATATCCGGCTGGAGCGTGCTTTCGGGGAACCTGGGCGTGATGTCGCTGATCGGCCGATCGAGGTCGGTCGCGATCAGGCTGAAGAGCCGTGTGGCGGGTGGCGTGAATCGCTTGATCCGGAACCGGGTGTCGAGGAAGATGATCGCGACATCGGTGCAGTTGAACAGGTTGGCCATGTCGTTGTTAGCCGTCTCCAGGTCCGCCACCTTGTCCTGGAGCTGATTGTTGACGGTCGTCAACTCCTCATTGAGCGACTGCAATTCCTCCTTGGAGGTCTCCAGTTCCTCGTTCGCGGACTGGAGCTCCTCGTTCATGGACATGACTTCTTCATTCGCGACCTTGAGTTCCTCGTTGGAGCTCTCCATCTCCTCGACGGTGTTTCGCAGGTCTTCCCTGGTGACCTTCAGCTCGTATTCCAGTTGGCGAGCGAGGGATTCCTCGGCGACGGATTCCGGGGGCCGTTGCGGCGGGATGTCGCGATCGGCATCCTGGAAGGTGATGAGGAAGAGACCGTCGGGGGCGCCGCGTTCCTGGACGGGGCGAACGGTCACGATCACGGGGTGGTCGTCGCCGTCGCGTTTCACCAGGGCGTCGGCGAGGGTGATCGTACCGCCCTCGCGTGCGGCCTTGTGGATCGCCGAGCGGAGCATGTTGCGCAGCCCGTCGCGCGCCATCATCGTCAGGTCCTGGGTGGGCTCGCCGGAGGGGACGGCGAGGTAGCGATCCATCGGACCGAAGCAGTAAAGGATCTCATATTTACGGTTGACGAGCACCGATGGCGGGGCGAACTGGTCCAGGAGCTGGCGGTGGGTGACGTCGGCGAAACTGACGGGGCGACTCGTGCCCGGCGGGGCGATGCGATGCGAGGGGACGAGCGGATCCCCCGGGGCGGCGACCGGGATCTCGACGCGTTCGGGCCGCGACGGGCCGATGCGTCGGTAGATGCGCCATTTCTTGGACACCGGCTCGAAGAGGTCGATGTGCCGGCCGATCGTCTCGGACGGGCCGAGGAAGAGGAACCCTCCCTCGTTGAGCGAGAAGTGCAGCAGCGAGAGGACCGTCTTCTGGACCTCCGGCTCCAGGTAGATCAGCAGGTTGCGGCAGACGACCAGGTCGAGCCTGGAGAACGGCGCGTCGGTGACGAGGTTCTGGCGGGCGAAGGTCACGATCTCGCGGAGCGGCTTGCCGACTCGATAGGCGTCGTCCGCGCGCGTGAAGAATCGCCCCAGCCGCTCGTGAGAGACGTCGGCGGCGATGCTCTCGGGGTAGGTGCCGCGTCGGGCGAGCTCCAGGGCATCCTCGTCGACGTCGGTGGCGAAGATCTGGAGTCGGCCGTCCTTCCGTGCGGCGGCCATCTGCTCCAGCAGGAGGATGCCCAGGGAATAAGGTTCCTCGCCGGTGGCGCAGCCTGCACTCCAGACCCGCAGGGGCGCGTCGGTCTCCAGGGCCCGGACGAGCGGTGCGATCGCGTCGGTCTCCAGGGCCCGGAAGGCGTCGGGGTCGCGGAAGAAGTTGGTCACGCTGATGAGCATGTCGCGGAAGAGCCGCTTGACCTCGTCTGGGTGCTCGCGCAGGAATGCGAGGTAGTCGGCGATCTGGTCGAGATGGTTCAGGCTCATACGCCGATCGATCCGGCGCGTGAGCATCGCCTTGCGGTAGCCGCGGAAATCGAACTTGGTGCGGGCGAGTAGCAGCGACAAGACCTGATTGAGATGGTCCGGGGCTTCGGCCCGTACCGCACCCGTAGCGGGTCCGACGATCAAGTAATGCTGGATGTACTTGATCAGCGCCTCGGGCATCTGGTCGACGGGCAGGACATAGTCCGCCAGGCCGGTGGCGATGGCGCTCTCGGGCATCCGGGGATACTCGGCGGTCTTCGGGTCCTGGACCATGGCCATGCCGCCCGCGGCCTTGACGGCTTCCAGCCCGAGCGACCCGTGCGAGCCGGTCCCGGACAGGATGATGCCGATGGCCTTTTCCTGCTTGTCATCGGCCAGCGACCGGAGGAAGAGATCGATCGAGGTCTGCAACCCGCCCCGCAGGACCGGCCCGGTCAGGCTGAGGACCCCGCCCTGAATGGTCATGTACTTGTTGGGCGGGATGACGTAGACGTGGTCGGCCAGGACGGCCAGGCCCTCGGTCGCCTCGACGACCGGCATCGTCGTGCAGCGTGCCAGCAGCTCGACCATCAGGCTTTCGTGCTTCGGATCGAGGTGTGGGATGAGCACGAAGGCCATACCGCTGTCGGGCGGCATGGCGGCGAAGAACTTCTTGAAGGCGTCCAGGCCGCCGGCCGACGCGCCGATGCCAGCCACGGGAGGTCCCGGTTTGCCATCGGCCGGGGCGACGTCGGCCCGGTTCGTTGGCGACGGCCCTGGTTGTTCAGGAGCATCGACCGCTTGTTGAACCGGCCTCGATGCCTCGGGGCCCTCGGCATGCCTCCTGTTCGGGGTCTTCTTCGCAGCCATCATGATCCTCCGTCCGTCCTCGTCCGTCGGCCTCTCAGTCTATCCGGCGCCGTAGGAAGGTGATACGCCGCACGATGGCCGGCGCGGCCTTGTCAGGGTTTCCCCCACACGTTCTGTATGCGACCTCCCCGACTGTCGGGTCCTTGGCGGGTTCTTTAACATATCCCTGTGACTTCTCCAGAGAGCCCTGACGGGAGCTTCTTCATGAACGGGAACCCGATACTCCTGATTGCCGATGGTGATGCGGAATTACGCGACATCTACCGGAGGTTCTTCGTGAAGCATGAATTCGAGGTGGAAACCTCCCCGGACGCCCTGGATTGCCTGGAGAAAGTGCGCCAGTTGAAGCCCGCACTCCTCGTACTGGACAAGGAGCTTCGCTGGGGAGGGAGTGACGGCGTGCTCGCCTTGCTGCGCGGGGAGAGTCTCACGCTCGGGCTCCCGGTGATCCTCACGGACACGGCCGACCGTGACTGGTCTTTCGCCGAATTCATTAGGCCACCCGTCGTGGACCAGATGGCCAAACCCTTCATTCTGGCCGACTTGTTGAAGAGCATCCGCTCTGCCATCGCCAAGAGGGGCAAGTCGGAGCCTTCGTGCCCGGACCGTGTTCCCGGCAATCCCGAGCCCCGTGCCGAATGAATCAGGAATGCCTGCCATGATCCTACGCACCTCCGAGCACTCCGACGAGGAAAAGGGCTCTCCCCGGGCGACCGCCTCACTGCACAACGAGAGCCTGGAAGACTGTCGCCTGGCCGAACGGGTCGAATGCGCCCTGCGTGCGACCGGGTACGGAGCCCTGGGCACTGTCCAGGTATCCGTCAAGGCTCGGGTCGTCATGCTCGGGGGTCGAGTCGCAACTTATTATCTGAAGCAAGTCGCGCAGGAGGCCGCCCTCGCGGTTCCGGGAGCCCATCAGATCCGTAACGGCCTGGACGTCGTCCACCCGAACTGAGGGGCCATGAGCGGTTCGATTCCCGATTGCGAATTGCGAATTACGAATGAGAATTAAGCCCGGCGCCCCAAGAGCTTATGGTTTCGCAGCTTGGAATTCGAAGGATATGCGATTCTTTCACGAGCGCTCCGGAGCCGTAGGCACCCACGATCATCCTCCACGGTTGCTCGCGGAGGTCGAGGAGACCATGGAAGGCCGATGCGAAGAATCAACGGTTCGAGAACCAGTTAGGTTCTTTCGCGACGATGTCCGTCGTCGTAAAATCCGACGAGGCGACTTAGGATGCCCGCCGGTCCCGATCTTCGATGACAACCGGGACCTGTGCGTCAACCTCCGGGACCTGTTGCGCGGGGGCGGCTTTCGACCCGCCTCGCCGAGGATAAAGGCGAGGCGATCGAAGGGTTTCGGGTGTCGTGCCGGGTCGTCCGGCTCGACCGGTGACCCCGTCCGGGACGGCGGCGCGGTGTTCCGACGAGCCTGGGACGTGGATCCGGCCACACGGGTCATCCCGATCGGCGGACACCGGGACGAGATGGGGCCGATCGTCGAGGGAGGGGCTGCTGGCTGAGGGTGTCATTGGCGTAGACGTCGAGCCGTTCGAGATCCCGCGGCACCTGGCGGACCCGAGGCATCCGGCCGAGGTCCCCGGGGGGGGGGAGTGACCGCGGCGTCTGATGGGAGGAGCTCGGGGATGGCGAACCTTGGTGCCCCTTTCGTCCTGGTCGTCGAGGACGACCGCGATACGAGGGCGAATCTCCGCGACATCCTCGAGCTGGATGACTATCGCGTCGAGGAGGCGGCGACGGCCGCCGAGGCGCTCGAGGAGCGCGACTGGTCGGGGTATCTGGCGATCCTGCTGGACCGCCGGCTCCCGGACGGGACGGCGGCCGACGTGTTGCCGCGCCTGAGGCGGCTGGCGCCCGAATCGGCCGTGATCGTGGTGACGGGCCACGGCGACGTGGACGGGGCGATCGACGCGATCCGCCAGGGTGCCATCGATTATCTGCTCAAGCCGATCGATCCCGAAGTGCTACGCACCCGGCTCGGGCGGATCGCGGAGCATCGCCGGCTGGAGGAGTCGGGTCGCGAATCGGAGCGGTTCGCGCGCTCGGTGCTCGACTCGCTCGACGCGCACGTCGCCGTGCTGGACCATTCGGGGACGATCCTGGCCGTCAACCGGGCGTGGCGTGACTTCGCCGCGACGAACGGGGCGGCCGTCGCGGACGTCAGCGAGGGGGCCGACTACTTCGCGACCTGCGCCCGGGCCGCGGGCGAGGACGGCGAGACGGCCTGGGCCTTCGCCGCCGGGATTCATGACGTGCTCGCCGGCCGGCGCGGGTCGTTCGAGCTGGAATACGCGTGCCATGCCCCCGAACGCCGCCGGTGGTTCGTCGGGCGCGTGACCCCCTTTCTGGGGGATGGCCCGCGCCGGGTGGTCGTCGCGCACGTGAACATCACCGAGCGGCGGCTCGCCGAGGCGGCGATGCGACGGGCCGATCAGCGATTCCGCCACCTGGTGCAGAACTCCTCGGATGTCATCACGGCGCTGGCCGCCGATGGGACCGTGCTGTATCAGAGCCCGTCGATCCGTCGCGTCCTCGACTATCACCCCGAGTCTCGAATCGGGACGAACGTCTTCGTCAACTCGATCGTCCACCCGGAGGATCTGCCCCGGAAGCGCGCCTTCCTGGAGGAGGCGCGTCGCGAACCGGGCAAGCCGGTCTCGTCCGAGTTCCGGCTCCGGCACGCCGACGGGACGTGGCGGACGATCGAGGCGGTGGGCCAGAACCTGCTGTCCGACCCGAGCGTCGGGGCGATCATCGCGAATTACCGGGACATCACCGAGCGAAAACTGGCGGAGGAGCGCGCGTTGCAGGCCGAGCGGCTGGCGGCGATCGGCCAGATGGTCGCCGGGCTGGCACACGAGAGCCGCAACGCCCTGCAGCGCGGGCAGGCCAACCTGGAGATGCTGGCGCTGGAGGTGGGCGAACAGGCTCGGGCGAGGGAGCTGATCGACCGGCAGCAGCGGGCCCTCGACGATCTCACCCGGCTCTATGACGAGGTCCGGAACTATGCGGCCCCGATCCGGCTGGAGCTCTGCCATTGCGAGCTGCCCACGCTCTGGCGACGAACCTGGGACGACCTGGAGCCGGCGCGGGCCGCCCGTCGGGCCGAGCTCCGCGAGGACATCGCGTGCTCGGGCCTGCACTGCGTGGCGGACCCGCACCGGATCGGACAGGTCTTCCGCAACCTGCTGGAGAATGCCCTGGCCGCCTGCCCCGACCCGGTCGAGATCGCCTTCGGCTGCGCGCCGTGCGAACACGAGGGGCGGCCGGCGGTGCGCGTGGCCGTGCGCGACAACGGCCCGGGGCTGGGCATGACCCGACCCGAGAGGGTCTTCGAACCCTTCTTCACGACCAAGACGAAGGGGACCGGCCTGGGACTGGCCATCGCCAGGCGGGTCGTCGAGGCCCACGGCGGCCGGATCGAGGCGGTCAGCCGGTACGAGGGAGCCGAGTTCGTGATCATTTTGCCGAGGGAAGGGCCGTGATGAGAGGTCCATCCCGTGGGATCGCGGATTGCAGATCCCAGATTCCGGATTCCCGATTTCAGATTAAGACCTATCTGGAATCGGAGATCTTCCACCCATAGCGGCGAGTCCGCGTCGGGTCATTCCAGCGCGACGGTGACCGTCTTGTGCTCGGTGTAGTTATCGAGTGCCTTCTCGCCGAGCTCGCGGCCGATGCCGCTGCTCTTGAACCCGCCGAAGGGGGCGGCAGCGTCGAAGACGTCGTAGCAGTTGATCCAAACGGTGCCGGCGCGGATGCGTTCGGCGATCGTGTGGGCCTTCATGATGTCGCGGGTCCAGACGGCGGCGGCGAGGCCGTAGTCGGTGGTGTTGGCGCGGCTGACGACCTCGTCGACGTCCTTGAACTTCAGGACCTGCATCACGGGCCCGAAGATCTCCTCAGTGGCGATCTTCATCTCGTCCTTGACGTCGGCGAAGATGGTCGGCTTGATGAAATAGCCCTTGGTGCCGAACCGCTCGCCGCCGCTGACGCACCGGGCTCCCTCCTGCTTGCCCGACTCGATGTAGCCGAGGACCTTGTCGAACTGGGTCTTGTCGACCTGCGGACCCTGCTCGGTCGCGGCGTCGAAGGGGTCGCCGAGCTTGCGTTTGGCGGACGCGTCGGCGAGCCGCTCGACCATGGCGTCGTAGACCTTCTCCTCGACCAGCAGGCGGCTGCCGGCGCAGCAGCACTGGCCCTGATTGAGGAACAGGCCGAGCATGGCGCCGTTGACGGCCGAGTCGAGGTCGGCGTCGGCGAAGACGATGTTCGGGCTCTTGCCGCCGAGCTCGAGGGTCACGCGCTTGAACGTGCCCGCGGCATTCTGCATGATGATCCGGCCGACCTCGGTCGAGCCGGTAAACGCGACCTTGTCGACGCCGGGATGCTTGACCAGGGCGTCGCCGGCCGTCTCGCCGAAGCCGGGGACGATGTTGATGACGCCGGCCGGGTAGCCGGCCTCCAGCGCCAGCTCGCCCATGCGGAGGCAGCTCAGGGGGGTCTGCTCGGCGGGCTTCATGACGACGGTGCAGCCGGCCGCCAGGGCGGGGCCCCACTTCCAGGCGACCATCAGCATCGGGAAGTTCCACGGGATGATCTGCCCGACGACCCCGACCGGCTCGCGCCGGGTGTAGCAGAAGTACCGCCCGCGGACCGGGATCGTCTGCCCGTGGAGCTTGTCGGCCCAGCCGGCATAGTAGCGGAGGCAGTCGATCACCAGCGGCAGGTCGCCGTGCCGGCTCTCGCTGATCGGCTTGCCGTTGTCGAGCGTCTCGAGCTCGGCCAGCTCGTCGATGTTCGCCTCGATCAGATCGGCGAGCTTGTTCATGAGCCGGCCGCGATCGCGGGCGTCCATCGTGCGCCAGGGGCCGGAGTCGAACGCCTTGCGCGCCGCCTTGACCGCCAGCTCGATGTCGGCGGAATCGCCCTCGGAGACCTCGGCGAAGACCTCCTCGGTCGCCGGGTTGATCGTCTGGAACGTCTTGCCGCTCTGGCTGTCTCGCCATTGGCCGTCGATCAGCAGCTTCGTCTGGAACGAGCGCGCGGCCCCGTTGCCGGATTCGGCCTTCTTGCGTGGTTGAGTTGCGGTTGCCATGATGCGTCCGTCCTCCCTTGCCGATGTGCGGGCGATCCGATCCTCGCGGACGGATGCCCGAACCTTCCGTTTCTCGAAACCCAGCGCCATCTTATGGCCGATCGCGGCGGGACTCAAGCGGCGAGGCGATCGGCATTGCATAAAGCGGCTCCCACGCGCCTGGTGCATTATGACCAGAGGCGTGCCTCCAGCTCGGCGAGCCATGCATCGAAATGCCGGCATCTCTCACGGATTCTGGTGAGGCCAATCTCTTCGGCGATCTTGGGCCCCGCCGACCTTTTCCGGCCGCCATAGGCTGGTATGAGGCTGATGATCCGCTTGGATGGTGCCGTCGTTGATATGTTCGATGGTGGGGAATGATCCGGCGATCTTCTTCAGCTCCGCGATGGCCTGATCGCATTCGACGAACTGTTCTCTGAATGACTCGGGGTCAGCGAATAGGATCGTCTCAAATTCGTGGAGCTGCAAATGAGGGACGAAACGCAAGTCGTTGATGTCGTCTCCGAACGCGGTTTCAAGGGCTCTGGCGTAGGGGATCGGATCATCGGGGTTCCGCTGATTGGCCTCTCTGCCTGGGAAGTCCTTCGGTAGGCCATAGATATCGATCATGGTCGTGAAGCAGACACCGCGTTGCCTTCGCCCTTTCAACGTTGCCAGTATGCCCCGACGCATGGTCTCGTATCGACCCGGCACGCCGCCCAGTGAGACTCTGCCGTGGTGCTTGCTGTGCTGGATCTCGATAGTATGAATGGTGCCATCATGTTGAGGGAAGAAGTGTGGTTGAAGGAGCAGGTTGCAAAACTCTTGCTCGGTTGCCCCCTCGCAGAAGATGTAGAGCTCCCTCACAACAGAGGTCCTCCGCCAAGCACATTCTTCTCCCATAGTTGTCCCACGCTATAGTCTTCCAACCAGTACTGGAGCTCTTCGGTTTCCAGATGGCGGAAGAGCGAATGGCCATCCCGAGAATCCACGACGATGATTTCCTCGGGTTCGAAGTAATCGAGGAAGGTCGTGGACTGAGTCGTCAGGATGATCTGGGATTCCAGAGAGGCCGCGCGGATCAAGCCGGCGATGATCTCGATGGCCTGAGGATGCAAACCAAGTTCGGGTTCGTCGACGACGATGACATCAGGCAGATCCTCGACGGGTTGCAGGAACAGGGTGATCAGGGCCATTGCGCGGAGCGTCCCATCGGACAATTGGTGAGGTCCGAACGGGTAGTCGCTGCCCTTCTGCCTCCAGTTGAGGAGGATGTTCCTGGGATTGAGCCTCTGGGGCTCGAGCACGAAGTCGTCGAACATCGGCCTGATCTGGCGGACCGTCGACACGATCCGCAGGTAGACCGAGGGCCTGGTCTGCTGATACAGGTAGAGCATCGCCGCCAGGTTGCCACCATCAGAGTACAAGTACTGGTTGGCTTCGATGTAACCTGACTGCCGAATCGTGGCTGTTTCCGATGTGTCATGAAAATGGAAGACGCGAAATTCGCTGAAAAGTCGGATGGTGCCTTCGATGGTCCGATCGATTGGGGCAGCTTGTTCGGGCTCGTTGAGACGGTTCAAGCTCGTCTCCACATGAAAGCCCCGCGCAGACATGGTCTCCTGGGGGTCAGCGGAGCTGGGGCCAATAGGGCCAAGGGCTTCCCCTTTGAAAATGAGAAGATCGGGGACCGCATAGGTGAATTCAGCAGAATAGCGATAAGTGACATTATCCAACTCGAATTCTAGCTGTGCTTCGATATCGCGGGTCGATTTCAGTCCGTGATGTAGGACCGAGCTGACTCCACCCGATCGGCCGATGTAATCTTGGAAGTGCCGGGTAGCGAGCTCTTTCATCATCTTGAAGAACGAAACGAAGTTCGATTTCCCGGAGCCGTTGGCGCCGATCAAGACATTGACGGGACCCAGTTCGAGCTTGGGATCGATGTCCCGGATCGATTTCCATCCCGCGATGCGAATACTGAGAAGGCGTGCCATGGGTCCGGACCAATCTCGAAGTTAGCGATCCCGTAATAGCAAGCGAGCCGTGGTCAGACTGGGCCGGGCAGCGGCTCTGTTCCCACCCGCCGAACGGCCGGTAGAGTCATTGTCTCATTTCGCAGCCTCATCGCCCAGCCCGAGCCTGGCCTCGGGGCCTGGCAGCTCGTGGACGAAGACGACGTCGCGGGGAAGGTTGGCGCGGGCCAGGTCGATCATGTGGCGATGGTGCGTGAAGAAGAGGACCTGGGTCTTCCGCGAGAGCTCGGCCAGGGCTGCGAGGGCGGCCGTGGCGCGGCGGTCGTCGAAGTTCAGCAGGATGTCGTCGACGATGAAGGGGATCGGCTCGTGCGACTGGAGCCAGGATTCCAGGCTGGCCAGCCGCAGGGCCAGGTAGAGCTGGTCGTGCGAGCCGTCGCTCATCCCCTCGACGCTCACCAGCCGGCCGTCGGGCCGGACGCCCTTGACCAACGACTGGCCGTCGCCGTCGTCGTCGATCTGGAGCCGGGCGATCGATCCGCCGGTGAGCGAGCCGAACAAGGCGCCCGCCCGCGCCAGGATCGGTCCCTGATTCTTCTCCCGATACCGTTCGATACTCCGGTTCAAGACCGACGCGGCCAGCTTCAGAGTCGCATACCGCGCGACGTCCCCTTGCAGCTTGGCGAGCAGCGTCTGGGCCTTCTCGGCGCTCTCGGCGGCGCCTTCGCTGCCGTCCATCCGCGCCAGCTCGCCCCGCTCGGCGCCGATGGTCTGGTCCAGGCGGCGCAGCTCCTCTTCCAGGGCCGCGATCTTCGCCTCGGATTCCTCGATCGATGCGTCCAGTGCGTCGTGATCGGCCTGTTCGACCTCGGCGGCGAAGGTGGCGACGTCGGAACCCGCGGCGCTGGCCAGGAGCTGCTCCTCGCAGGCGGCCAGGTCCGTTTCGAGCCGGGTGCGGTCCTGCGATCGGCGCTCGGCCTCGGGGAGCTGGTCGATATCGGTGCAACCGGCCTCCGCGCAGAGCCGCTCCAGGCAGACGCGGGCCTCCTGGCGCAGCGCCTCGGCCGCGCGGAGGTTCCCTTCTTCGCGATCTCGCTGCTGGGTCAGCGTGTCGCGTTTCTGTTCGTCGGCCCGGGCGTCTCGCAGGCGGCGGGGCAGCTCGCGCGCCTGGTCGCCGGGCGGGCGATCGATCAGGTCCGGGGCGACGCGCGCCGACAGCGCCGCGACGTCCGCCGCGAACTGCTCGGCATCGCGCTCGATCCCGCGGATCCGGCTCAGGTGGCTGCGTCGGTCGTTGAGCTTCTCCAGGAGCTCGCCGATCCTGGTGAGGAAGACCTCGGCCTGCTCGGGCGCGGCGTCGGTTTCGAGGCCGATGCGGGCCATCTTCGACGCCCATTCGGTTTGCCAGGCGTTCAGGGCGGTCTCGGCCTCCTGGAGCGAGAGCTGGGCCGTGGACCGCTCGGCCCGGGCCGCGGCGAGCTTGGTCTCCAGCTTCGAACGCTTCTGGATCAGGTCATCCTGCCGCTTGATCGCCGCCTCGGCCTGGTCCAGCAGCTCGGCCAGGTCGGCGCCCGGCGTCGCTGAGGGTTCACCCACCTCGTCCATGGCGAGGGCCACCGCCGCGCGCTGGGCGTCGAAAGCCTGTCGCAACGGCTCGAGGCCCTCGCGGGCCTCCTCCCGCTTCTCGAGGAGCTGGAGGACGTCCTCGCGACGGCGGAGCCAGGCGCGGAGCTCGACCGGCGTCCGCGCCTCGGCCTCGAGGCCCATCGGGGCGACGAGCGCGCTCCAGTCCCGGTCGATCGAGGCCCGGCGCTCGTCGAGCCGCCGCATCTCTTGCTCGATCGCCGCGCGTCGGTCTCGATGTTGACCGAGCTGGGCCTGCCACTCGACCTTGCGGGCGACGCGGTCGGCCTCGCGTCGCAAGCGATCGGCCTGTGCATCGCCGCGACGGACGCTCTGCTCGTAGGCCGAGGCCAGCGTTTCTCCCGGGGCGAACTCGGCCAGGAAGGCGTCGAGGTCCTGCCCTTGGGGCACCCGGTCGAGCCAGGCGTCCTTGACCAGCCGCCAGCCCTGTTCCCGTCGATGGCGCGCGGCCAGCAGGGCCTCTTCGGTCGGCACGTCGTGTTGCAGGTCGAGGGACTGCAACTGCGCCTCGAGTTGTCGGATCGCGTCGTCTTCCGCGTTGAGCCGTTCGGCGATCGCCTGTTGCTCGCGCGCGGCTTCCGATAACCGGGATTCGTACAGGTCCAACGTGGCACCCAGGGGGACGGCCAGGCACTGGAGGTCTTCGGCCGATCGGCTCCAGCCGGGGAGCTGGGCCAGAGCGGTCGCCGCTTTCTTCTCGGCGCGGGCGAGCTTGGTTCGGGCTTCCTTGAGTCGATCATCCAGGTCGCCGGCCTTGCGGGCCTGCTTGACGGCGCGTCGGAGCGGTTCGACATTCCTCGGTTCGTCCAGGTCGGCCAGCTCCTTCTCCTGTCGCGCGATCTGGTCCTCGTGGCGGGCGATCGTCTTCCGCGCCTCCTCCGTCTGGCCGCGGAGCTTGGCGAATTGCTGGCCCAACTTTCGGATGATCGCCGGCTCGTCGGCGCGGAGCCGCAAGGACTCGGCCTGGTCCAGGTCGGTCGATCGGCCCAGGTCGCGGAGGATTCGCCTCGCCTGGTGCTCGGCGTCGTTCAGGAAGTTGTCCAGCCGCTTGGCGCGGTCTTCCTTTCCCTTCTCGACCACGCCCAGCCGTTCGCGGAGTGCCTCGATCTCGTCGGCGGCGTCGAGGAGCACGCGGGGCGGGTCGAGCCCGGCCAGTTGGGCGTCGATCTGCTCGATCGCGGCGCGCGCGGCGTCGATGGCGGGCTCGGCCAGCCGGAGTTGATCCATCGCCTTGCGGAACTCGTCGCCGAAG
>JBKQHM010000531.1:0-32637 GCA_052148775.1 Isosphaeraceae bacterium
GACGTCATGCTGGCACCCGAGCCGAGCGTGGTGTAAAGTTGAGAACTAACGTCGAAACGAAGTATCGCATTGTTATGTGGCTGGCCAATTTGTTAGCCGGTTTCCCCTCCATGGGAATCCAGGCTAGGACGCATTGTCAGTGCGGCTCGGTTGCCCGTTGATACCAAGGGTGGCTAGGAGTCCGCACACTCCCTCCAGGCAGCGTTGGTCGCCTTGGATAGTGGTCCCTCGGGGATTTTCGCCTCCGGCGTTGGCGGCCTCAGGGATTCGGGCCCTCGGCCAGGAGCGTGCTGACGATCAGCTCGAGCTTCTCCTTGGGCGTGTAGCCGAACAGGACCGTCCGGACCCGGCCCGAGCGGTCCAGGAACAAGGTGGAGGGATACCCCTGGAAGCCGGGGATCTTGGCCTCGGTGGTGCCGTCGTTGAGCACGCACTTGTAGGAGATCCCGGTCGCCCTGGCGAAGTCGCGGATCTTCTTCCGGATCTCGGCGGGCGTCCCGACTTCCTCGCAGTTGACGCCGATGACCTCCAGCCCCCGGGCCTTGTATTTCTGGTGGAGTTCGACGATGTGGGGGATCTCCGCCCGGCAAGGAGGGCACCAGGTCCCCCAGAGGTCGACGATCGTGACCTTCCCCCGCGTGTCGGCCAGCCGGACGACCTGGCCGTCGAGGTCCTTCAGGGTGAAGTCGAACGGGAACGGCTTGACGCTGGCCATCTCCTCGAGGAGGTGGGGCCGCAGGACGTTCTCGATGGCCGCCCGGAAGCCCGGAAGCTTGCGGACCGGTTCGAGTTCCGGCGCGTCGTTGAACGCGTCGATGTCCTCGAACCCGTCGGCCAACGCCCGCTCGATTACCCCGAGCGAGCGGGCGACCTTCCCCTCGAAGGCGAGGACGCACGCCTCGCCGACCCGGCTCCGGGCCAGGAACGCCTTCTCGTACGAGCTCAGCTCCTTGTTCGACTCCTGGAGCCGGGCGAACGCGGCGGTCGCTTTGCGGAAGAGAGCGATCCGCTCGGCCGGATCGTCGGATTGCCCGCCCCGGACGGTCGCCATGGCGCCGAGGAGATAGAGGGCGTCGCGGTCCTTGGGCGACTCTTGCAACGCCTGCTCGAGGATCGCGATGGCCCGAGGCAGGTCCGTCTTGCCCGCCTCGAGGGCCTGCTTCACCCGGGGGCCACGCGGGGGACTTGCCTTGGACGCGGGCGTGTCGCCGGCGGAGGCAAGGCCGACGAGCAGAGCAACCGACGCGATCGCGGAAAAGATCCGAGACATCATGACGTCACTCCGCCGGGTCCGAGGGGTTCAAGGGGTGGGCTCGCCGGCCGACGCCGCGGGAGGCGCCAGGGCACCGGGGCCGGGCTCGCCGAGCAGCTCGGCCGCTTCGCCCCAGAACTGGAGGAGTTCGACATCGGTGGGGTCCTTCGCGCGGGTCCAGGCGGCCGCCTTCCGGAAGTACTTGCGGGCGCGATCCGTCTCGCCGCGTCGCCAGTGGGCCATGGCCAGGAAGAACCAGTTCGAGGCGTCCAGGCGGTTCAACCCGGCGATCGAGAGCGGGGACGCGGCGAACCAGTCGAACGTCTCCAGGCCCTGGTAGAGCGCAATCGACCGCTCGGCCGCGGCGATCGACTCGTCCCAGTGTCCGGAGCGGTACTCGGCCAGAGCGAGCGTGTTGAGAACGTTTGCGTCCGTGGGGGCGAGCGCCACCGCCTCGAGAGCCGTCGCCAGCGACTCGGCCCGCTCCTCGGCGTCGAGGTCACGCTTCTTGACCGTGTACCAGGCCAGGGTATTCTTCGCCTTCGGGTAGTCGGGTTTGAGGCGGAGGGCGACCCGGTTCTCGGCGATCGCCTCGTCGAGCTTCCCCTGCCGATCGAGGATCACGGCGATGGTGTAGTGGACGTACGCCGCGTTCTGGGCGTTGGGTTGCAGCCTCTCGGCAATTCGGTACTCGTCGACCGCCTCGTCCAACTTCATCATCATCAGGAGGACGTAACCAAGTCCGGAGTGCGCCTCGGCGAGGTCGGGCTGGAGCCTGATGGCCTCGCGGAATTCGGCCACCGCCGCGCGGCGATTGCCCCGCTTAAGATTAGCGAGGGCGATCCCGAGCGTGACGCGAGCCATGGTATTCGTGGGGTCGAGGCGTACGGCGGTGCGGTGTTCATCGATCGCCTCTTCCACGTTCCCCTTACGATAGAGGTCGTTGCCCAGGCCCGAGTGGAAGTTCGCATTCTCGGGCTGTAGACGGACGGCGGCGCGGTCTTCTTCGACCGCCTCGTCGAGCTTCTCCCGCCTGGAGAGGACCGTCGCCAGGCTGTAATGCGCGTTGGCGTCGTCAGGCCGGAGCCGGACGGCCTCGCGATTGGCCGCCTCGGCCGCCTCGAGGATCCGCGCGGCGTCTTGCCGACGCCCCGAATCCTTCAGCGCCTGGCCCAGGCAACCGAGATGGCGGCCGTTGCGTGGCCTGAGCCTCGCCAGATCCTCGAAGACGCGCAACTCGGCGTCCTGCTCGCCCCGGAGCCCGAGCATGTGGGCCAGCTCGTGGGCCGTCTCGGGGCGGAGCGATCGCGCGGCCGTGGCGAAGCGGATCGCCTCGTCGCGGCGGGCCAACTTCGCCAGCGCCTGGGCCAGGTCGTAGTTGATCCAGACGTCGCCGGGATGGCGCTCCTGCGCCTTCCGGAGGACGGCCTCGGCCCCGGCCGGGTCGCCGGCCTCCTTCAGCGTCCGGCCGAGGAGGTCGAGGCTGATCGGCCCGAGCGCGTCGAAGTTCGCGGCCGAGGCCAGCTCCCGTAGCGCCTTCAGCCGGTCTTCCTTCTCCCGGATGTCGAGGGCCCGACGGAGGCCGCATCTCCAGGCGTCGGGGTCCGCCCCGGCCGCCAGTTCCGAGAGCATCGCCGCGCCGGCGCGATCCTTCTTGCGTTCCCGGCGGACGGCGGCCCAGTCGTCGAGCGCGACCGCCAGGGCCGTGGCGACCTCCGGTGGCCGCGAGCGGATCTTCGCCGCCAGGTCGCTCGCGGTCATGCCGGCCACGTCGAGACCGGCTGCCCGGAAGGCGTCGGCGTAGGCCGTGTCGGTGCCGAAACCGCCGGGGTCGTCGGCCTCGGCGCTGCGGATGTCGACGAGCTGATCGAGGAGGGTTCGATCGCGCCGGGCCGCCAGCGCCGCGGCCTCGGCCTCGCGACGGCCGCTCGTCGTCTCGGCCGCCAGCTCTTCGACCTGCGTGCGAAGTGCTGGGTCGATGCCCGGGTCGAGCAGGTCGCGGGCCTTGCCGGCGGCGACGGTCGCCAGCTCCCAGGGCCCCAGGTCGCCGATCGGGGCGGCTTGCGCGAGCGCCCGGAGCCGGGTCGCCTCGCGAGTCGCGAGGTTGACCCGCTCGGTCGCGGCCCGGACCCGCTCCAGCCGCTGGACCTCGATCCAACGCCAGCCGCCGACCCCCAGGCTGCCGGCCAGGAGGATCGTCGCGGCCAGCGCCGCGACCAGCCGCCCGGCCCGACGCTCGGCCGCCGCCCTGGCCTCGGCCTGCTCGGCGCGGGCGGCCTCGGCGGCGCGGGCCAGCTCGACCTCGCGAAGCCGGGTCTGGACGCCGGCCAGATAGCCAGTCATCGCCCCGGCGACCACCCCGGCGTCACTCGGCCGGTCCTTCGGGTCGGCCGCCAGGCAGGCTCGGGCCAGATCGAGCAATTCATCGTCAGCCCCGCACGATCCCAGCCGAGTCAAAGCGTCTTTGGTCTCGCCCCGGCCAGAAAGGGCAAGGATCGCCCGCGCCGAGTCGCCGACAAACGCGGGCTTGCCGGTGAGGATCTCGCAGAGGATCGAGCCGAGCGCGAAGACGTCGGCCCGGCGGTCGACCGCCTCGGTCTCGCCTCGGGCTTGTTCGGGAGCCATGTAAGCGGGCGTGCCCAGGACCGAACCGGCTTCCGACAGGTCGCTGTCCCCGCCGCTCCGTGGCGTGGCGACCAGGGTCTCGTTGACCGCGGGCTCCGGCCCGGGCGTCTCGCCGGGCCTGGGCAGCACCTTGGCCAGGCCCCAGTCCATCACCTGGACCTCGCCGAAGGCGCCCACCATCACGTTGGCCGGCTTGAGGTCCCGGTGGATCACCCCACGCGAGTGGGCGTAAGCCATGGTCTGGCAGATCGCCTCGAAGATCGACAGGAACCGGGGGAGATCCGCGCCGGGGCCGCACTCGGCCAGGAGGTCGCCCAGCGTCCGTCCTTTGACCAGCTTCATCGCGAAGAATGGCCGCTTGTCGCCGAGCGTTCCCAGCTCGTAGACCGGGACGATCCCAGGATGCTGGAGCTGACCGCAGATCTGGGCTTCCTCGACGAACCTGGTGATCAGATCGGTGCGGTCGCGATGACGTTCGAGAAGAACTTTCAATGCCAGGTCACGATTAAGTTCTTCGTCTCGGCCCCGGTGGACGGCGCCCATGCCGCCCCGGGCGATCTCGCCGAGGAGTCGGTAGCGGCCGGCCGAGGCAGGGCGAGAGGGATCTCCATGGCCGTCGGAGGATTCCGCAGGTCGGTCCAGATGATCTTTCTCGGGGAGGACGGCACGCGACAGCGTCTGCATGTCCGACGAGATCCGGGCCCGGAGAGCGCCGACCTCGCCATCGACCGGTGTCAGGTCGACCGTGTGGGCCGAGTCGTCATCGCTGGGCAGGCCGGAGAGGCTGGCGGCGAGGTCCGTGTCGTCCAGCCCGGCCAGGCTCCGTCGCATGGAGGTGGCCGGACGAATGCTGGCCAAACTCTTCGCCGTGCTCCCACCGTGCTTTTTCAGATGTCGAGCGACCAGGGCCTCGACAGCGGCACGGTCCTCGGTGTCGAGCACCGCACGTTCGCATAAATGCGAAGCAAGCGACCGCTCCTTGGCAAGCGTCCAGACTTGAAAGGCGGCGACGAGCTGTCCCTGATCGATAAGGCCATTCTGGAGGGCAAGTAGCCCGAAGAGAAGGTCGCGCGAAGCGTCGGCGGGCATACCGATCTCCTTACTGCAAGCTCCCTTCCACGACCCCCAACCGACTCGACCCAGCGGATTCACGGGCCTGGTTTCGTGACAGCGATAAAACGAGCCAAGCGGCCAGGAGCAGCAGCATTTTCACTCGCCGCATCACGTGTGTCAAACAGAAGGAGTCACACAGAGCTCGCAAGTCGATTTCGCTTATGTGCTTCGGTCCGCAAAACCGAGGAGTTCTCCGGGTTCGAGTCTCCACCAATCGAGGGTGGCGAGACTCGCACCCGCCGCCTTTCTTCTTCAATGCGTTACGGCATGACGCCGGGAGAAAAGGGGACAAGGGAGAAAAGGGGTTGGGTCTGAATTCGGCGGACACAATACGGAATGATCGCTCGAAGCTCGGTATGGTGTCCCCGGAGTCCGACCCGCGGAGCACCCGGATCCACGGCCGCCGCCGTCGCAAGGTCACGCGAAGCATCGTCGAGCGGATCTCGCTCTGAGCCGGGCGGACCAGGTGTAGGAGCTCGAGGATGTCGCTGCGGGGCCGGCCGATCTCCAGACCCTCTCGCTGATAACACGGCTTTCCGACCATCGACTCTGCGGAGCTTCTTCGAATTATCCAGCTACGCGGGAGAAAACGGTAGGTTCCGGATCTCGTCGACCACCAGGGATGGGGACTCTTCAGGCTCCCGAGTTCCAGTCCGATCGGGTTGGCCCTTGGCAAATCGGTTCGGAGGCGGGCTATAATCGATCCTCAGAAGCGACTCGCTCGGCCCGAGCCTCCCCTCCCAAGACCCCTCCCGCCGGGATGACGTGAGACGCTCGCAGTCCCTCATTCGTTCGGACACTCCGCCTGGGCGGCCGGAAATCTGACCATGAGCGTGATCCTCGATCGTCCGGAATCCCCGGGCCGGAAGTCCCCATTGGCCGCGAGTCTCACCCGGCTCGCATGGTCAGCCCCCCTGCTCTTCGGCCTCGCCGGCTGGGCCATCGCGGCCGACCCCGAGGACGCCGAGGGACTGTTCCGCTCCGGAAAATACGACGAGTGCGCGAAGGCCGCCGAGCGCGAGATCGCCGAGGGCGGCTGGGACGAGCGGCCGCGATTCTTCAAGATCTCGGCCGAGATGGCAAGGGGCAAGTATGCCGAGGCGCTGATCTCGGTCGGGCCCGCGATCCGGCGATTCCAGTCGAGCATCCCGCTCCGCCTGCTGGCCCGCGACGTCTACCGCTTCAACGGCCGCAAGGATGAGGAGGCTCAGCTCCTGGAGGAGCTGGACCGCGTCGTCATGGGCTCGCCCCAGCGATTCGCCACCCCCGAGGGCCGGGTCGCCCTCGGCCGGTACTTCCTCCTCAAGAACGCCGACTCGAAGAAGGTGCTCGATCTATTCTACGACGTCGCGATCCGGGAGCAGCCGACCCTGGTCGACGCGTACCTGGCCACCGCCGAGCTGGCCCTGGCCAAGCAAGACCTGGCCCTGGCCGCGGAGACCCTCCGCAAGGCGCCCAAGACCGCGGCCGCCGACCCCCGGTTCCATTACCTGCTGGCCCGCGCCTACTCGGCCGAGGATCGCGCGGGGGCCGCGAAAGAAGTCGCCGAGGCCCTCAAGCTCAATCCGAACCACGCCGATAGCCTGCTCCTGCAAGCCGACCAGCTCGTCGATTCCGAGAAGTATGAGGAGACGGCCAAGCTCCTCAAGCGCGTACTCGACATCAACCCTCACGAGCCCCGTGCCTGGGCCTACCAGGCGGTGCTGGCCCATCTCCGCAGCGACCGCGACGGCGAAGCCTCGGCGCGACAATCGGCCCTCGCCTGCTGGACGACCAATCCCGAGGTCGACCACACGATTGGCCGCAAGCTCTCGCAGAAGTACCGCTTCGCCGAAGGCTCCGCCTATCAGCGCCAGGCCCTCACGTTCGACCCGGAGTATCAGCCCGCCCGCATCCAGCTTTGTCAGGACCTGCTCCGGCTGGGCCAGGAGGAGGAAGGGTGGAAGCTGGCTGCTGAGATTTTCGCCAGCGATGCCTATAACGTCGTCGCCTACAACCTCACGACGCTCCGCCACCGGCTCGACGAGTTCAAGACCCTGGAATCCGACGGATTCCTCGTCCGGATGGATCGACACGAGGCCGCACTCTATGGCAATCGCGTCCTGGACCTGCTGGGGAGGGCGCGGAAGACGCTCTGCGAGAAGTACGGCGTGACCGTCCCCACGCCGGTCATCGTGGAGATCTTCCCCCAGCGCAAGGAGTTCGCCGTGCGGACCTTCGGCCTACCCGGGGCCGACGGCCTGCTCGGAGTCTGCTTCGGGCGGGTGGTCACGGCGAACAGTCCGGCGTCGCAGGGGGCCAGCCCCTCGAACTGGGAGGCCGTGCTTTGGCATGAATTCTGCCATGTGGTCACTCTGAGCAAGACGAACAACAAGATGCCCCGCTGGCTCAGCGAAGGGATCTCGGTCTACGAGGAAGAGCAGAAGGATCCCGCCTGGGCCACTTCGATGAATCCGAAGTACCGCGCCATGATCCTCGGGACCGAGCTGACCCCGTTGAGCCAGCTCAGCTCGGCGTTCCTGTCGGCGAAGACCGGTCTCCAGGTGCAATTCGCATACTACGAATCGGCCCTGGCCGCCGCGTTCCTCGTGGAAACGGCGGGCCTGCCCGCACTGAAAGAGGTGCTGGACGACCTCGGAAAGGGAATCCCGATCAACGAGGCCCTGCCGCGTCGGACGAAAAAGTCGCTAGTTCAATTAGACAAGGACTTCGCTCAGTTCGCGCGCACGCGGGCCAAGGCCATCGCGCCGGGCGCGACCTGGGAGGAAATCGAACTCTCCGAAGGCGCCGATTCCCAGTCGATCGGCGACTGGGTGGAGAAGCATCCGCGGAGCTTCTGGGGCTGGCGGCGCCTGGCGGCCCGGCTCCTGACCGAGGAGAAGTGGGCACGCGCCAAGGGGGCAATCGAGAAGATGAAGGCGCTCTACCCGGAATACGTCGGTCCGGATAACGCTTATACGATGATGGCCGTCGTTTACCGGCGGTTGAATGACCCCGTCGCCGAGCGGAAAGTCCTGGAGGAACTCGCGGCGCGGGAGGCCAGCGCCAGTCCCGCGCTCCTCCGGATGATGGAACTCGACGAGGCTGCCAAGGACTGGACCACGCTGGCCAGGGACGCGCGTCGCATGCTGGCGGTGAATCCCTTGATCGCGTCGCCGTATCGACACCTCGCCCGTGCGGCCGAGAACCTGGGCCACCCCGACGAGGCCATGACCGCCTACCGAGCCGTCGCCATGCTCGACGATACCGACCCCGCCGGGGTGCATTATCACCTGGCCAAGCTCCTCAGCCAGGCAGGGAAACGCGTTGAGGCCCGGCGCGAAGTCCTCAAGTCGCTCGAAGAAGCCCCGAGATTCCTGGAAGCCCATCGTCTCCTCCTGGAACTGGTCGAATCCGGCCAGAAGGCGGCGGACCCCCGTCCTGAGTCAACCCCCGAGACCCCCAGGCGGTAATACCCATGACGCGACGACGACTGGTCCTGCTGGCAATCCCCGTGCTCCTTGCGATCGCCTCCGGCGTCGCCGTGGCCCAGTTCGGGGGGCGACGCCCCGGCGGGTTCTCGGGCATGTCCGACGACCCCCGTCGCGGCGTACCGAGCTGGACGAACGACGAGAAATTCAAGCACGATGTCTTTACATTTGTTCGCGTGCAGTATAACTCGGGCGGCGGGCGGGGCTGGCAGCCACAATGGGGCGGCACGGGCCCGATGGGTTACCAGCGGCGGGGCGGCGGACGTCGAGGGGGAGGCGGGTGGGGCGGCGGCTGGCGCACCGACTGGCCGGATAGCGACCTGAATTTCTCGCTCCGACTCTCGCAACTCACCTCGATCAAGGTCAATCCCGATCCGATCTACCTCCAGGTGACCGATCCCGAACTCTTCAACTACCCATTCCTCTACATGATCGAGCCGGGCGCACTCTCCTTCTCGCCGGACGAGGTCATGGCGCTGCGAAAGTACCTCCTGAACGGCGGCTTCATGATGGTCGACGATTTCTGGGGCGACTGGCAGTGGCAGAACTTCTACGAGCAGATCAAGCTCGTGTTCCCCGAACGAGAACCGGAAGAGTTGAAGCTCGATCACGAGATCTTCCATAACGTCTACCAGATCAAGGAGAAGCCCCAGGTCCCCAGCATCCACTCCTGGCCCGGCCCCGGATCGAACATCACCTGGGAGGACCACGGCCCCGGCTCCGAGACCGTCCATTACAAAGGGATCTTCGATGACAAGGGCCGGATGATGGTCATCATCTGCCACAACACCGACCTCGGGGACGGCTGGGAACGCGAGGGCGAGAATGTGGACTATTTCCACGAGTTCTCGGAGAAGAAGTCGTACCCGATGGGGATCAATATCGTCACCTATGCCATGACACACTGACCGGATCATCAAGTCCCGACATGGCCCAGGAGAGAAGACCACCCGAGGACTCGATGACCCAAGGACTGAATCACCCATGACGGATGAGGAAGATATCTACGAGAGCGAGCGTCAGGTCGTCGAGAAGATCCACGAGAGTCGCGGCCGGATCGAGCGCGAGCTGTCGAAGGTGATCACCGGCCAGAAGGACGTGATTCATCAGTTGCTGATCGGCCTGTTTGCCGGCGGCCACTGCCTGATCACCGGTCCTCCCGGCCTGGCGAAAACCCTGATGGTCCGGACGATCGCCCAGCTCTTCCACCTCAAGTTCCAGCGAATCCAGTTCACGCCCGACCTGATGCCGGCGGATATCACCGGGACCGAGATCCTCGAGGAGACCGGCGACGGCCATCGCCGCATGCAGTTCGTCAAGGGGCCGATCTTCGCCAACGTGATTCTCGCCGACGAGATCAACCGGACCCCGCCCAAGACGCAAGCCGCGCTCCTCGAGGCCATGCAAGAACATCAGGTGACGGCGGCTGGCGTGCGCTATCCGCTGGAAGAACCGTTCTTCGTCCTGGCCACCCAGAACCCGATCGAGATGGAGGGGACCTATTCCCTGCCCGAGGCCCAGCTCGACCGATTCATGTTCAACGTGATAGTGGACTACCTGCCCGAGGACGATGAAGTCGCGGTGGTGCGCCAGACGACCTCGAAGCGCTCGGAGACGCCGGAGCCCCTGTTCGACGGCCAGGACGTGATGCAGTTCCATGACGTCGTCCGCCGGGTGCCGGTCGCCGAGGAGCTGATCCGGTACGCGGTCCGGCTGGCCTCGACCACCCGCCCAGGTCCCCAGGCGCCCGCGTTCGTGAATGACTGGGTGAGCTGGGGCGCCGGTCTCCGGGCCGCGCAGTCGTTGATCCTGGGCTCGAAGGCCCGTGCCCTGCTCCGCGGCCGATTCCACGTCGCGCCGGAAGATATCTACGCGCTGATCCATCCGACATTCCGGCACCGGGTACTCCTCGGCTACCGGGCCGAGGCGGATGGGGTCACGGTCGATGCGGTGATCGATCGGCTCCTTGAAGAGGTCAAAGGGCCGTTGAAATAGAATCTCTAGCAAGGATACCGGGTATGAGTCTGAGATGTTGACCCTTCGCAGCGAACACCCACGGTTTCGTTGCGTCTCGCGGGAGGAGTCCGGGCGATGAACGGATCCGACGATCATGGCTCCTTGATCACCCCACTCCGGGGGGCGCGCCATGGTCGGCTGCGCGCAAATTCGAATTATTTTCGGATTTTCTATCTGCTTTCCTGGTCGAGGGTTCGGGAGAAAAGTGTCCCGAATCCGCGATAGGTGCATTCATGAAATTTCAAAACCGCGCCATTCTAATATTATACGGTGAGTCCACAATCGATTCCCGACGAGGTGGGGACCATGACTAGCTGTCCGTCTGAATATCAATCGGACAAGTCGGGTCATCAACGGCCGCGAGCCACGACGACAGGGGGCCTGCCCCTGGCGGCCCGTCGCGTGCGAACCGTTCAGGGATGCGACGCCAACTCCCGACCGTCCCCGGAGATCGGGAAGGGCGCCTCGTCGAAATGTTGCACTGGAGTGCAAACCAGCGCAATGCCCGTGGTGCGATTTCCCCTCAAATCGCGGGCTCGCGACCCTCATACCTTCCACAACGCACCCCTTCGGAGCGTTGCCCCGGGCTGACTTGTGACGACGGCCCCTTCCTTCGGGGCGATCTCCAGAGAATACGACTTCAAAACCTGTGATTCCTGACCGAGCGGAGCGAGCGTAGTGACCGGGATTCCCCGACAACCTGCTTCGGAAACCGCAGCGCGGCGGAACAGCGCCCCGGCTCGCCCCGGTGCGTCGCTGATCGATCCCCAGACGCTCATGCGGATCAAGAGCTTGCAGGTGCGGGCCCGGGTTGTCGTTGAGGGCTTCTTCAAGGGGATTCACCGCAGCCCGATCCACGGGTTCTCGGTCGAGTTCAGCGAATACAGAGAGTACTCGCCGGGCGACGATCCTCGATTCCTCGACTGGCGGCTGTTCGCCCGTTCGGATCGCTATTACGTGAAGCGGTTCGAGGACGAGACCAACCTCCGCTGCCAACTCGTGCTCGACACGAGCCGGTCGATGGGCTATCGATCGGGTGAATACAGCAAGAGCGAGTATGCCCGGACCGCCGCGGCCACGATCGCCTACTTCCTGTCCACCCAGCGCGACGCGGTGGGGCTGATGACGTTCGAGGATCGGATCGTCGAATACCTGCCGGCGCGGCACCGGCCGGGGCACTTGCGTCGGTTGATGGCGATCCTCGATCGCGAGCCCGAGGGCCGGGCGACGGACCTCGCCGGTCCGCTCGAGGAGGTCGCCGCGACGGTCCGCAAGCGCGGGCTCATCGTCCTGATCTCCGACCTGCTGGCCCCAATGGAGACCCTGAAGACCCGGCTGGGCTACCTGCGGTCGCGCGGGCACGACGTAATCGTTTTGCGAATCCTCGACCCGGCCGAGGTGAACTTCTCGTTCACGACGCCCGCCATGTTCCTCGACGTGGAATCCGGACGCGAGCTCTATATTGATCCGGGTCAGGCGAGGGGCGAATACTTGCGGCGGTTCGCCGCCCACGCCGCGGAGATCGAGCGAGCCTGCGTGGACCTGGGCATCGAATACCAGTCGATCGCGACCGACCGGCCCCTGGAACTGGTGCTCTTCGACCTGTTGAAGGCCCGGATGCGACGCGGACGGCGCCCCGGCCACCGTAGCCAGACCCGGCAAGGGGGCGGACGATGAGCGCCCTCACGCCCCTCTACTTGCTCGGCATGCTGGCGGTCGCGGCGCCGATCGTTTTCCACCTGATCCGACGGCGGCCGAAGGGGGAGATGCCGTTCAGCTCGTTGATCTTCCTCACGCCCTCGCCGCCCAAGCTGACGCGTCGGAGCCGGCTCGATCATCTCTTGTTGCTCCTCCTGCGCGCCTCGGTGCTCTGTCTGCTGGCCGTGGCCTTTGCCCGGCCGTTCCTGCGTCAGGAAGCCCAGTGGAATCTAGGCGAAGAGACACAGCGTCGGATCGCGGTGCTCGTCGATACCAGCGCCAGCCTGCGGCGGGGCGACCTCTGGAGGAAAGCCCGGTCGATCGCCGAACAGGTCATCTCCGATTGCGGGCCGACCGACGAGTTCGCCGTATTCGCCTTCGACACCGCGACTCACCCGGTCCTCGGCTTCCGGGAAGCGTCGACCCTCGACCATGCCAGGCGACAGGCCGTTGCCAGGGCGCGACTCGATGGCCTGGAGCCGACCTGGAAGGCGACCAACCTCGGCCAGGCCCTGGTCGACGCAGTGGGGGCGATCGAGGACGTCGCCGACGCGAGCGAGAAGACCGGCCGCATGCCGCGCCGGATCGTCCTGATCAGCGACCTCCAGCAAGGGAGCCGGCTGGAGGCCCTCGGCGAGTTCGAATGGCCCAAGGACGTCGAACTCGATATCAAGACGGTCTCCGACGACACGTCCAACGCCGGACTCCACCGGCTCGCCGATGCGGCCGAGGCCGTGGCATCGGGAGCGGACCGCGATCGTCGTGTCCGGGTATTCAACGATCCGGGCTCGCGGCGCGAGAATTTCGCCCTGCAATGGACCGGCGAGAAGGGTAACGCGATCGGCGACCCGATCGAGGTCTATGTCCCCCCGGGCGAGAGCCGCGTGGTGCGCGTGCCTCGGCCCGAGGTCTCGGCGTCGCCCATGTCCCTGGTATTGAAGGGGGACACCGCCGCGTTCGATAACACGCTGTACGTCGCCGACGAGAAGAAGGAGGAGGCGAACGTCCTCTTCGTCGGCGACGATCGGCCCGACGACCCTGCCGGACTGCTCTACTATGTGATGCGCGTCTTCCCCGAGACGTCGCGCCGGAGCGTCAAGGTCCAGCCACGCCCGCCCCGCAGTCCGCTGTCCTGGGAGTCGGACAGGACGCTCCCGCTCGTCATCCTCGACGCCGAGACGACTCCCGAGAACGCCCGTCGGCTGAAGGCGTACGTCGAAGGGGGCGGGACATTGCTCGATGTCGTGTCCGGGGCGGGCCAGGCCGATACGCTCGCCACACTCGCGGGAACCTCGCCCCGCTCGATCGCGGAGGCGGGCCCGCCGCCGGATGTCCTCCTCAGTGAGATCGCTTTCGATCACCCGCTCTTCGCGCCGCTCGCCGGCGCCCAGTACAGCGATTTCACCAAGATCCATTTCTGGAAGCACCGGAAGTTCGACCCCGAGGCAATCGGCGGCGCGAGGGTCCTGGCCCGGTTTGAGAACGGCCACCCGGCGGTCCTCGAGAAGACGATCGGCAAGGGGAGCCTCGTCATCATGACGAGCAGTTGGAAGCCGGCGGATAGCCAGCTCGCGCGGTCGTCCAAGTTCGTCGCGATGATGGCCGCACTGCTGGACCGTCGCGACCCACACCCCTTCGATGCCGAGGATCACACGGTCGGCGACCGCGTCGCGCTGCCGGCCTCGATCGATGCCGCGGAGGCGACGGTCGTGCACAGGCCGGCGGGGCCTGACGTCGCCATGGCCGCCGACAGCACGTCCTTCGCCGATACCGACGAGCCCGGCGTCTATACGATCAATCCGACGTCCCGTCCTCGGGTCTTCGTCGTGAACCTCGACCCGGCCGAGAGCAAGACCTCGCCGATGGCCGTGGAGACGCTGGAACAGTTCGGTTGCCGGCTGGTGAATCCGACGCGGACGCGGATCGACCGCGATTTGCTGCGTCAGATGCGCAACGCGGAGCTGGAGAGTCGTCAGAAGTTGTGGCGGTGGCTCATCCTTGCGGCCATCGGCGTCCTGATCGTGGAAACCTTGCTGGCGGGCCGGATCAAGCGGCCCCGCCCGGCGCACGCGGAGGCCCTGTCGACATGAGCGGCAAACTGCGGCAGGCATTGGAACAAGTGGCGCGCCGGTTCCGGCGGCTGCGACTCTGGGGCAGCCTGGCGGCCTGCTGGCTGACGCTGGCCCTCGCGGGCTCCGCGATCGTCCTGATGCGCCCCAGCTCGGGCGACGAATGGTTGCCCTCCGGTTGGTTGCTGACGGGGATGGCGATCCTGGCGGCCGTCTCGGGGATCGTCTGCACGTTCTTATCGCTCCGATCGGCGCAGGACCCGCGCTGGGTCGCCCGACGGATCGAGGCCAAGCATCCCGAACTGGGGACCGAGTTGCTGGCCGCCGTCGAGGAGGTCGAGGGGGCACCGGCGGGTCGGCTCGGCTTCTTGCAAGCGACCGTCGTCCGCGAGGCCCTCGAACACCGACGGTCGCATGACTGGGATGAGACCGTCCCCACCTGGCAGATCCGCGTCGTCAAGCTGGTCCATGCGGCGGCCCTGGCGTTCCTGCTGGTCGTGTCTGCCTTGCTGTTCGGCCAGGTCCGTTCTTCGGTCTTCGGCGGCCCCGGCGGATCTCGGGCCGACGCCGCCGAGGTCCAGGTCGACCCCGGCGACACCGAGATCGAGCGTGGCAGCTCCCTGCTGGTCATCGCCCGCTTCAACCTCGGTGCACCCCCGGACGCCAGCCTCGTCGTCGACGGCAGCCCCCAGGGCCAGGTCCGGCGGGTCATGTCGCGAAGCTTGGCCGATCCCACCTTCGCCGGTCGCGTGGAGTCGGTCGAGACCGACCTGAGTTACCGCGTCGAGTTCGAAGGCCGGAGCACCGACAGCTACCGCGTCCGCGTCTTCGAGTTCCCCGCCTTGAAGCGTGCCGATGCCCACCTGGTCTTCCCGGCCTACACCAAGCTCGATCCCAAGGTCGTCGAGGACGTCCGCCACGTCACGGCCGTCGAGGGGACCGAGCTCACCCTGCTCTGCCGGCTCAACAAGGATGTCACCTCCGCCACCCTCGTCGAGAAAGCCGGCGCGACGATCGCCCTGGCCCGCGATGAGTCCTCGGAGCACACCTATCGCGCGAAATGGACGCTCGCCGAGCCGGGCCGTTACAAGCTCAAGCTGGTCGACGCCGAGGGGCGGGAGAACCCCATCGATTACGAGATCGTCGTCAACGTGACCCGGAATCATCCCCCGACCGTGACGATGTCCCAGCCGTCGCACGACGTCCAGGTCTCTCCGCTCGAAGAGCTCAAGCTTAAGGCGAAAATCGAGGACGACTTCGGCCTGGTACGCCATGGGATCAGCTACTCCGTCGGGGGCCAGGAGCCGAAGGAGATCGTACTCTCGGCGCCCGAGGCGACGCCGCCGAAGCCCAGGACGAAGCTCGGCGTCGAGCACATGCTCGACTTCGAAGCGATGAAGTCGGCGCCCGACCAGCTCGTGACCTACTTCTTCTGGGCCGAGGATATCGGCCCGGACGGACAGCCGCGACGCGCCTCGGGCGACATGTACTTCGCCGAGGTCCGTCCCTTCGACGAGATCTTCCGGCAAGGCGAGCAGCCGTCGGGCGAGTCGTCGGAACAGGAAGGGGAGCAGGAAGGCGGCAACGCGCAGCAGGCAGGCCAACTGGCGGAACTCCAGAAGCAGATCATCAACGCCACCTGGAAGCTCGTCCGCCGCGAGACCCGATCGGAGCCGTCGGCCGCGTTCGCCGAGGACACCAAGACACTCAAGGAATCCCAGCAGGCCGTGATCGAGCAGGCCGACCAGATGGGTGAACGACTCCGCGACGACACATCGAAAGCTAACCTGGAACAGGCCAAAGGCTTCATGAAGGAGGCGGAGAAGCATCTCGCCGACGCGGCCGATCATGCGTCGATCAAGGCCCTCAACCCGGCCCTGGTCGCCGAGCAGGCGGCCTACCAGGCCCTGCTCAGGCTCCGGGCCCGGGAGTTCCAGGTCACCCGAAACTCGAGGAGCCGGAGCCGGAGCCAGAGTTCCGCCGGCAGCCCGAATCAGCGGCAGCTCCAGCAGCTCGAATTATCCAACGAGGAGAACCGGTACGAGGAGCAACGCACGGCACGCTCCCAGCAAGAAGCCCAGACCAAACGCGAGCGCGAGCAGCGCGAGAACCGGCAGGTGCTCAACCGGCTCCGCGAGCTGGCCCAGCGCCAGAATGACCTGAACGAACGGCTCAAGGAGCTCCAATCGGCCCTCGAAGCGGCCAAGACCCCCGAGGCACGCGAGGAGATCGATCGGCAGCTCAAGCGATTGCGCGAGCAGCAGCAGGAGATCCTCCGCGATAGCGACGAGCTCCGCGAGCGGATGGAAAACGAGGAGAACCAGCAGCGGATGGCCGAGGCACGCCAGCAGATGGAGCAGAGCCGCGAGCACGTCCGCCAGGCATCGCAGGCCCTCGAGGAAGGCCGGCTCCCCCAGGCCCTCACCGAGGGCGCCCGCGCCGGCCGGCAACTGAACGACCTCCGCGAACAGCTCCGCAAGGAGACCTCGAACCGGTTCTCCGAAGAGATGACCGAGATGCGCAACCAGGCGCGCCGGCTCGACGAGAATCAGAAGAAGCTCACCGAGCAGCTCGACAACTGGGACAAGAATCCTCAGCATTCGTTGCGAGACACCGAGGATCGCAAGAAGGCCCGCGAGGTTGCCGAGCAGCAGAGCAAGGAGTTCGATCAGATCCTCGATCGGATGCGCAACACGACCCAGGAGGCCGAGGATACCGAGCCGCTCCTCTCCAAGAACCTTTATGACACCGTGCGGAAGGCCACCGAGCAGAGGATTCCGGAGGCGCTCAAGGCCACCCAGCAGTTGGTCGATGCCGGGATCGCCGAGGAGGCCGCCAGGGCGGCCCATCATGCCGGCCCGGGCATCGAGCAATTGCGGCAGGGCGTCGAACGCGCGGCCCAGTCCGTGCTGGGCGACGGCACCGAGGCCCTCCGCCGCGCCCAGGGCGAGCTCGACGACCTCGCCGACCAGGTCAATCGCGAGATCGCCCGGGGGACAGGACGCGATACGCCCCAGAACCCACGCGCCGGCTCCCAACCGAGACAAACGAACGACGCTCAGCGAAATGCAGCCGGCGAACCGGCAGAGGCGGCCCGTGAGGGCGAAGCTCGGCCCGAGTCGAATCGCACGGCGCAACAGGGCCAACCGGGTCAGCAAGGACAACAGGGCCAGCAAGGACAAGAGGGCCAGCAAGGACAACAGGGACGTCAGCAGGGCCAGCAAGGTCGGCAAGGACAGCGGGGCCAGCGAGCACAACAAGGTCAAGGCCAGCAGGATCAGCAAGGACAGCCCGGCCAGGGCGAGGACCAACAGGGCCAGCAAGGACAACAGGGCCAGCAAGGACAACAAGGAGGTCAGCAGGGCCAGCAGGGGCAACAAGGTCAGGGTCAGCAAGGGCAAGCGGGCCAGCAAGGGGGACAGGGCAACGGTCAGCCTCAGGGCGGCGCTCGTGGCGGAGGCTCCCCGCAAGGGGGCCGGGCCGGCGGGCGGGGCGACCTGGGGCTCGATCGCGTGGCCGACGGGCTCCGAACCGGTCCCGGCGGGCCCATCACAGGCGAAGGATTCCGTCAATGGTCCGACCGGATGCGCGACGTCGAGGAATTGATCGAGGACCCCGAATGGCGGGCGGAAGCGGCGCGGATTCGCGACCGGGTGCGCGGGGCCCGCGAGGAGTTCCGCCGGCATTCCAAGGAACCGGATTGGACCAAGCTCCAGAACCTCGTGGCCGAGCCTATCCGTGAGCTTCGCAACAAGATCGCCGACGAGGTCCGACGCCGCGAGTCCCCCGATGCCCTGGTCCCGATCGATCGTGACCCGGTGCCTCCGCAGTTTGCCGAGGGCGTTCGACGCTACTACGAACGATTGGGGAGTGGTCAATGAGGTTGCCGTCCCTGGTCTGGGGCTCGCCCCAGTGGATGCTGGGCGCCGCGATCGTGATGGGCGTCGCCGCCATTGCCTTGCTGTGGAGTTACGCCCGGGCCCCGGTGCGTCCGTCCGTCAAACTCGCGGCTGCCATCCTCAAGGGGCTCGGGTTCGCCGCCCTGGCGCTGAGCCTGGTCGAGCCGCTCCTCACCGGACTGAAACCCCGGAGAGGGGCGAACGCCTTCGTCATCCTCGCCGACAACAGCCAGAGCATGCTGATCCGCGATGGCCAGGACACCCGGACGCGCGGCGACTGGCTGCGTGACCGGCTCGCCAAGGAAAACCCGTGGAACACCCGGCTCGAGCAGGATTTCGACGTCCGCCGCTACGTCTTTGACTCGCACCTCCGGGCCACTGAGGGGTTCGACGCCCTCACCTTCGATGGGGTCGGCTCGGCCGTGACGACCTCGCTCTCGGCCATCGCGCGCCGATTCCGCGGTTTGCCGATCGCCGGCGTGCTGCTGCTCACCGACGGTAACCGGACCGACACCGAGGACGTCGACTGGTCGCAGTTGCCGCCGATCTATCCCGTGGCGCCGCCATCGCGAGGGGTCGCGAAGGATATCGGCGTCAGCCGGGTCTCGATCAGCCAGACCAATTTCGAGTCGGCGCCGGCCGTCGTGAGGGCGGATGTCTCGGTCGCCGGTTTCTCCGGCCAATCGATCGTCGCCGCGATCACCGACGAGAACGGGGACGAAGTTGAACGCCAGGAGGCCAAGGCCCCTTACGATGACAAGCCGCTCAGCTTCCGCTTCCAGTTCCGCCCCGAGCATAAGGGGATCAGCTTCTATTCGGTCCACGCATTCGCCGCATCCGAGGAGAAAGCTCAAGCCCCGGCCACCGATAGCCCCGCGACCAGCGAGCAGACGCTGGCAAACAACCGACGATTGGTGGTCGTCGATCAGGGGGGCGGCCCTTACCGGGTGCTCTATGTCAGCGGTCGTCCCGACTGGGAGTTCAAGTTCCTCCGCCGGGCCCTGAGCGAGGACGATCAGGTCCAGTTGCTCGGCCTGCTCCGGATCGCCCGGCGACAGCCGAAGTTCGATTTCCGGGATGCGCGGGACCGCTCCGCTAGCCGGTTATACGACGGTTTCGACCATCCCGACCCGGACACGGCGGAACGAGCCGATCAGCCGGTGCTCGTCCGGCTGGGCGTCCTCGATGAAGTCGAGTTGCGCGACGGCTTCCCCAAGTCGGCCGACGAGCTGTATCGATATCATGCGATCGTCCTCGACGACCTGGAGTCCGGCTTCTTCACGCCCGACCAGCTCGCCCTGATCCGGAATTTCGTCAGCCAGCGCGGAGGTGGGCTCCTCATGCTCGGCGGCCCAGACTCGTTTGCCGAGGGGAAGTACGACCGCACGCCGGTCGGCGAGCTCCTGCCGGTTTACCTGGATCGGGCCATGACCAGGCCGGCCGGCGTCGCATACAAGCTCGAACTGACGCGCGAGGGTTGGCTCCAGCCTTGGGTCCGGATGCGGAAGACCGAGGACGAGGAGAAACAGCGGCTGGCGGAGATGCCCGGCTTTCTCACCCTGAACCGACCCAATGGGATCAAGCCGGGGGCCGTGGTCCTCGCCGAGGCCCTCGATCCGGAAGGGAACAAGGTCCCGGCCCTGGTGGCGCAGCAGTTCGGCAAGGGACGCGTCGGGGCCTTGATGATCGGCGGCCTCTGGCACTGGGGTATGAATCGCGCGGACCCGAATGAGAGCGACCTCGAACGCTCGTGGCGTCAGACCGTCCGATGGCTCGTCGGCGACGTGCCCGGCCGGGTGGACATCTCCGTGCGACCGAAGGCCGACCTGTCGTCGCCGGCCGTGGACCTCCGCGTTCAGGTGCGCAACGCCGAGTACTTGCCGCTCGACAACGCCAAGGTATCCCTGAAGATCACCTTGCCCGACGGAGAGGACCTCACGCTGGATGCCGAGCCCGACGGCCGAGAAGCCGGCAGCTATGCGGCGACCTACATGACGAAGCAACCCGGTGCCTACCGCGTAGTCGCGACCGCGACGGCACCCGACGGCGCGGCGGTCGGCGAGCGAGAAGCCGGCTGGGCCGCCCAGCCCGCGGCCGACGAGTTCGCCCACCTCCAGCCGGACCGGGAATTCCTCAAGACCATCGCCGCGAAGACCAGGGGCGAGGTGGTCGACGGCGATCGGCTGGAGAGCTTCGTCGCCAGCCTTTCCTCGCGCGATGCCCCGATCACTGAGCCCTGGATCTCCCCCTTGTGGCACCAGCCCCTGTATTTCCTGATCGCCATCGCCTGCCTGACCGCCGAATGGGGCATCCGCCGTGTCAACGGACTGGCGTGAGTGGGCCGTGATCGAGGAGATTGACAGGCGAGGCTGGCTCGTCCGTGGGATTCGTGCATGCTCATTCGAGCTTTCCGGATTCTGTTCTCAAGGCCCATTGCCCACTCCCCATTGAGGGAATCTGGAATGTTGAATTTGATGTTCTCGATTTGTCTCTGTGCGTCTGCCGCCGGCTCAGAAGAGCGCCCGTGCGTCCTGACCGTCGTCGGCGCGCCGGGAAAGTCCGAGTACGGCACCGAATTCCGCCGATCGGCCGATCAGTGGAGAGCCGCCGCCGCGAAGGCCGGCGCCGAATGCATCGCGATCGGCTCGAGCGACGAGCCCGGCATGACGGATCGCGACCGCCTACAGGCGGCCCTGACCGAACAAGCGAAGGTCTTGCGCGAGCCGCTCTGGATCGTCCTGATCGGTCATGGGACATTCGATGGCCGTGAGGCCAAGTTCAACCTCCGAGGGCCGGACGTGACTGACCTCGAGCTTGCGAAGTGGCTGGAGCCCGTGAAGCGGCCGGTCGTGGTGCTCGATTGTGCCTCGGCCAGTGCCCCGTTCCTCAACCGGCTCTCGGGCCGCAATCGCATCATCGTCACCGCCACCCGGAGCGGCTCCGAGACGAATTACTCCCGATTCGGCGGCTTCCTGTCCGCGGCCATCACGGATCCCCAGGCAGATCTCGACAAGGACGGTCAGGTCTCACTCCTGGAGGCGTATCTGACCGCGAGCCACCGCGTCGCGGAGTATTACCGCACGCGGTCGCAGTTGGCCACGGAGCACGCGCTCCTCGACGACAACGGCGACCGGCTGGGAACGCAGGCCGACTGGTTCCGGGGCGTCCGCGCCACCCGCCGCGCCAAGGACGGCGCCCCGCCCGATGGCATCCGCGCCCATCAACTCCATCTGATCCTCAGCGATCGCGAGCGGGCGATCCCCGCCGAGACACGCCATCGACGCGACGCAATCGAACTGGCCATCGCCGCCTTGCGGGATCAGAAAGGCAAGGTGTCCGAGGACGAGTACTACAAACGACTCGAGGCGCTCATGGTCGAACTGGGTCGGCTCTATCGAGAGGTCGATGAGCGTCCGGGCAGTCACGCCGAAAGCCATCGCTGATCGACTCTCGTCCGGTCCAGCCATCACTTCCCACGTCCCGCCTCCGCGAACCCCGCCGGTCGTGATCTGGTAGCGGCAGGGCCGGACGCGATTCGATTGTGAGGAGATCGAGAGGGCAAATCTCCGGCAGGAACCCCCTGGCTTCACTACTTACAAGGCCGTATCATACCGTTTTCATCTCGCTCGAAAGCGCAGTGCAACGGGACAAATCGAATCGGTCAGCCAAATTGATGCTGGCCGGCCCGATCGATGGGGTTTCCTGGAGACCATACGATGGCGATGGTACGTACATCAGGGCGAATGAACAACGACCGCGAGGATTCGGGGTGGAAGACGACAGAGGGCAAGGACCTGCCGCAGATGGCGTTCCACCACATCATCGGCGAACGCACTCTCCGTGATACCTGGAACAAGCTCCTCAGCGTCGCCGACCAGTACGCGCCTTCCCTGCGAGAGGACGCCCTGCCCGTGAAGGCCGCGGAAGCCAACAAGATGAAGAAAGAGGCAGTGATCCAAAAGGCGGTCTCGAGAGCGGAGGAGATTGCCCCACGGCTCAAGACCTTCCTGGCGGCAACCCAGACGGGCGAAGCGTTCATCACCGCAAACTACTGCCTCAAGGCACAGATGCGACTCGCCGGAGTACCGGAATCGGAAACCGAGTCATACCTCACCGAGCTGCTCCTGGTGCACTCCGGGACCAAGCCGGCGATCACGGCCTTCGACTACGGCGAGTTGGGGACCCGCATCAGTTGGCCCGGTTGGAATCTGATCGAAGGGCCCGAAGGCAAGCTACGGGAGGATGACGACTGCGACGGCTACGCCCTCGACGACTTCCAGAACGCCTTGATGTTGTGCGGGAAGATGAAAGAATTCCAGCTCGTCCTCAAGGTCCATCAGCTCTACCATGCGATGGCGAACTTCATCAAGTTCCGGAGGGAGTTCAAGGCCAAGGTCCTGAAACCGAAGGGCCTGCGCGATGATGACATGGAGGCCCATGTCGTCCAGCACACCATGAACATCGAAGCCCTCGCCTCGACTTATTCCTTGATGCTCCAGGGCGGTGCCCCCGACGCTAGCCAGCCGCTATCCCGCTGGAATCCCTGCATGTGGGTCAAGCTCAAGAGTCCCAAAGAGCCGGGCAAGCCCTGGCACCGGAAGACTCTCCAGCTAGCCGGCTGGTAAGGGGCGGGTGCCGCGATCCTCACGCCGATCGACCCTCACTCGGAAAAGGCTTCGTGACTCGGGTTGGCGGCCGACGAAAGCAAGTCGACATCTTCTCGTTCTCACCGCTCGGCATTCCGCCGCTGCAACGTTCGGCACAGCGTTGCACGTTGGGCTGAAACCGTCGGCACCTCGCGAGCGGAGGGTCCTCGTCCGTCCTCACGATCCCAGCAGGGTCATCCCTTGTCGAGGATGGGTCGGGTGAAATCGATATTTCTGCAGTCAAAATGAAGGCTCTTCTTTTACAAGAATGCTATTTGTCCTGCTACTTTTCTCCGCGACCCTTTTCCTGGCCATGGGCGTGGCCCTGATCGGGACTCCCTTGCGACGCGATCGCGGCTCGATTCCAATGCGTCTTGGCGTCAAATCAGTCGCGGCTCTCCAGCGGGACTCGACCCATGCTGCCCACCCTGCTCCTACTCCTTTCGGCCTCACAGGCCCTCGCCCTGGAACCGATACCGGACAAGCTCGTCGTCCTGACGTTCGACGACGCCAGCAAGTCGCACGCGACGATCGCGGCCCCGTTGCTCAAGAAGCACGGCTTCGGCGCGACCTTCTTCGTCACCGAGGGGTTCGACTTCCCGACGAACCAGCGCGACTACATGACCTGGGACGAGATCGCCCAGCTCCACCGCGACGGCTTCGAGATCGGCAACCACACCCGCGACCACAAACCCCCCAGCGCGAAGGACCCGAAGGGGACAAGCGAGCAGCTCGAAGCCATCAACGCCCGATGCCTGGCGCACGGCATCCCCAGGCCCGTCAGCTTCGCCTACCCCGGCAACGTCCTGGATAAGGACGTCCTTCCCATCCTCCATGGACTCGGGATCAAGTTCGCCCGGCGAGGCGGAGCGCCCGAATATCCGTACGACAAGGGCCGGGGCTTCGCCTACCAGCCGGGGCTCGACCATCCCCTGTTGATCCCCTCGGCGGGCGACGCTCGCCCCGGCTGGACGCTCGACGACTTCAAGCGCGCCGTTTCCCAGGCCAGGGGCGGCAAGATCGCCGTCATCCAACTCCACGGTGTGCCCGACACGGCGCACCCCTGGGTCAACACGCCGGCGCCTTTGTTCGAGTCCTACGTCAAGTATCTCGCCGACAACGGCTACCGGGTGATCGCCCTCCGCGATCTCGCGCGCTATGTCGATCCCTCCGTCGTCCCCTCGAACCCCTGGGGCGTGATCGAGAACCGCAAGGCCCTGCTCGACTCCGGCCGCGATGGCTCGAACGTCCGCCCGGCCAGCTCCGACGCCGAACTCCGACGCCGGCTTTCCTCGATGCTCGTCCACCATCGCTACACTCCCGCGGAGGCCGGAGCCGCCCTCGGCCTGACCGCCGACGAGGTCGACTCCGCCGCGAAACGGCTCGGCATCACCACACATCTCCCCAACGATCCGCGCCCGCTCGTCCTGCCCTATCCGGGCGGTCGCCACCCCCGCATCGGCTTCCTCGACGGCGCCACTCGTCGCTCGGCTCAAGATGTGGGCGTGAAGGGATCGTCGGGGATCGGGGCATATCGCTCGCCGGACTGGATCAATTCGTTCCAGGGCGGAGCGGGAAGGAGGAAGGCCGGGCCCGAGTCGCCCGTGCCGACAGCCCCGCAGACATTTCCGTCATCGGTGGGGACGCCGATGCGGAGGACGTGATCCGGCTCCTTGTTGCCGAAGGACACTTCGACGCGGAATCGCGGATGGGTCAGGCCCGCTGCGATCGGCAGCTCCCCCCCGTACTGGATGTATCGCGTCGTTTGGAGCTGGGACATCGTGCTGACCAGCGAACTGATCCGCGACAGGTCGATCCCTTCCGCCTCGGAGCCGGGCTCGGCGCCCCACTCGACCTGACCTCGCGTTTCGGTGAGTCGGCGGCGGAGCGCGACGGTCCGGTTCGGCCAGCGCAGGAGGATACGCTGGGCGCGAGCGGCCGGGAAGGACATCACGTGGTGATCGTGGTATTCCGCGTCGAACACGCGGGCCGTCGTCGCGGCGATGAGGAAGACCAGCGGATTTCCGTCGATCGACGCGAAGAAATTCAGGGACCGCGGGACCGGTGCGCCGATCTTGAGGCGATGGACCCCGTCCGATTCCCAGACAACTTCGATCGTCGGCCGATCGAGTCCGATCCCCTGTGACTCACTGACCGGGACGGCCGTGAACTCTTCGGCTCGGAGATTCGCCAGGGTGGTCAGCGTCTGCGTGACTGTGGTGAGGTCGGCCGGTGCGTCTACCGGCAATCGCATCCGCCACTGGTTGGGCCTACCCGATTTGTCCGGCTCGAGCTCGACAGTGTAGGTCCCGTGCCGGATCGTCAACTTGCGGATCGACGCCGGGTTCTCCGAGAGGATGTTACGATCGCGGAACGCATACGGATTCTTGGGAAGGACATCCATGAGAGTGTCGGGCAGGGCGAGGATGGTCCGATCCCCGACCAGCCGGGCGAAGATGGTCTTCTTGGCGATGTCGTGGCGTCCGAGTTCCAGTTGGAGGGCCGGCCGCTCGTCGCCCTCGGATTGTGCAGCCTGGTCGACACCTCGCGAGATCGGCGGGGCCTGCTGGATCCGGATCGACATGACGGGTGGGTCGAGCTGGGGGTCGGGGACCCGCTCGGGTTCGAGGAACTCGCTGGTCTGGAGTCCGTCGATGTGGTTGACGAACGACTGGACGGCCTGGACATCCGCCCTCTCTTGCCGAGGTGAGGTCAGCTCCCAACTCGTCGCGTTCTTCTTGAGCTTGAAGACGTCGCTCCGGGTCTTGATCTCGATCCCGGTCACGGCGGAAGGCACGATCGTGGCGACGTCCTGGCTTCGCAGCGGGGTGGGACGCTCGGGGATCTCCGCGATGGCGCTGGCTTTGACCATGACGACGTCATCCTGACCGCCCTGCCGGACATACACACGCTCCGGTTCGTCGGGCACCGGATTGCCGACATCCAGCAGGTGCGGCGCCTGATCGCCGCGGGCCATCAACTCGACGGTGATCCTGGGCGTGGCGAGACCGTACGGGGTGAAGTCTTTGACGTTGTCGGCGACGTAGCCCTTGGGTAAATCCATCACGCGGAGCGATGCGAACGACGACAGCAAGCTCTCGACCTTGGCCCCGTTCGCGGGCGCCTCGATCGGGGAGACCAGCTTCCAACGTCCGTCGCCGCTCCGCTCGGCCCTGATCACCTGCGGCTCGGCGCCGGATTGGCCCCGTCGCGTGATCTTGAAGGACTCGACCTGGAACGTCGGGACCGGCATCAGCACGGGATCGCGCCATTCGAAGCCGGAGAGATTGAGGGCATCGAGCAGCCGGGCGTCGACGACTTCAATCCCCTTACCGCCCGCGGGATGCACATACCTCTGGCGCCCGACGACCTTGCCGACATCGAGTGTGGCGATGGGCTCATCGGTCCCGGACGAGTCCTTGGTGGTATCGAAGAGCCGGACGATCGCCGTCGGTGGGGCCAGCCCGAATGAGTCCGCCGAACCGGTGATCGTGCCGGCGTCCGCCGATTTCCGCAGATCCTGGAGGTTCCGGACCAGCGCCTCGACCCGGGAGGGTTCCGCCGCCACGTCAACGGGTTCGACCATCTGCCAGCGGTTCGGGTCGCGACGTTCGAAGACGAGGTGCTCGTCACCCCGGTCGACCGAAACACGGCGGATCTCCCCCACGGGCCTGTTCATCAAGTCGGGTAAGACCCGGTCCGCGCGCCGGGTCTCTTCCCATTGCGTCCGGACGCCGGCTCGTTCGAGCCCCCACATTGTCAGGAGGCCCCCGAAGAATAACACCAGCAGGACGATCGTCTTTCGATTCGATTTCATCATTCGCGCCGCGCAATGTAGACAATGATTCCCATGGCAATAATCAACATCACGGCCGTCGCGGATGGGACCATGATCAGCCGCGATCGGAGCGCATCGTCGACCGCGAGCGTCAGGGCGACGTGGGTCTTGGGGGCGATCCCCAGGGTCTCGGGTCGTCCTCTCAACCAGCTCGCCGCGTTCATCAGCAGGTCGAGATTCGAGGGAGCACGATCCGGATAGAAGTTTTCGGCCATTTTCGGGCAAGAGAGCAGGACCAGCCTCGGCTTCTCCTCAGGCGCCTCGCCAGGCCGGCCCGGGGCGGCGCGGTGGGAGACCGCCACGCCGAGCCTCGGTGTGGGTACGTCGACCGATTTGTCGAAGTTCGGGCGGGGGTTCTTCAAATCGGTCTCGCCCCAGGCATAACGGCTGGCCTGCAGGATCACCGTGGGAACCAAGCTGCGATCCACCGGATCGGTCCTGACGCCGTCCGGTCCCGTCTCGCCCAGGATGCGAATCGGCGCGGCACTATCGAGCATGACATATCGATTGGGATCCATCGCGGAGGAGATCGGATGGGGCACGGTCTCACGCGTGGGCGCATAGACCACCTGGATCCTCCCCTCGTAGTTCAGCCGGGGATCGACGACGATGCCCGGGAGGATCTCGAGATTATACGACTTGAGGAACTCCTCCAGGCCCGTAGGCCCCGCGTTTCCCAGGAGGAGCAGGAGGGGACCTCCGCGACCCGCGTAGGACCGGAGCTTCTCGACTTCCTTCGATTTGAAGGGATCCACCGGACCAACGACGATCAGCAATGTCAGGTCGTCGGGCACGTCCTCCTCGGCCAGATTGAGGTCAATGACAGCGCATCCGACCCGGCTCAGCCGGACCTTCCAGTTGCCGAGTCCCTTGGCCGACGGGTCGTCGGTGCGGGGTTCCCCATGCCCCTTGGTGAAGGCCACCTTGAGGTTCTTCCCCTCCCGGATCCGCATCACGGCCGACGTGATAGCGTCTTCGCCCGTGAAGGTCGATGCGAAGCGATCGGTGCCGGCGCGGAGCTGGTCGACCGAGATCGGCACGAACATCTCCTGGTTACGGACCACGACCACCGCGGCCTCCGTCCCCTCGCCATACTCGAGCAGCACCCCGCCCCCGCGCATCATGGCCAGGTCCGGCACTCGCTTCGCCAGCTCCTCGACCCGACTCAGCTCGGTATAGGGGTCGAGCCGCTCGATCCTGACCTTCTGGGGATTCGCATCCCGGTACGCTTCGAGGAGTTGCTCGACGCGGTCTCGCTGGCTCGTCGCGAGCGGACCATGCCCGAAGATGATCGTGAAGGTCAACGGCCGATCGAGGCTCTTCAACTGGTTGAGCGTCAAGGATGAGAGCGAGTAGGTCCCCTCTCGGGTCATGTCTATCGGCTGGCTACCGTACCGGAAAGCCAGCACGTTGCACACGATCAGGACTCCGGCCAGCAACGAGGTGTTCAGGAATGTGTCGGAGAAGTCGATGGTCCGGCGCAGGCTGGGGCTGGCGTGTCGGTAACGCCGGTTGACCCGGATCAGCGTCAAGACCAGGCCGAAGCCCATCGCGAAGATCGGTATCGACAAGGGGATGCCGCGGCCCAGCGCGACGTAGGCCGCGCCCAGGATCAGCATCAGCCCGACCACCACGCCGGCCACGATCCGGTCGCGATAGCCGGCGCGCGGGGCATCGGCGTCTTCCTCCGCCGCCGCGGCCTGTAGCACCGAGGCACCCCGCAACACCCAGGTCACGACGAGGAACACAACCAGCGCCGCCCCGACGATCCAGGTTTCGCTCCGTCCGAGGAATGTAAGGATCTTCTCGCCCATCGACAACCCGTCTCCGCTGGGGATGGCAGATTCCAGATTCCGGATTGCGGCTTCCCGTTCAGAATGCTTCCGATGATCCGTAATCCGATATCTGCTAGCGTTTCTTGGCTCGCGGCCCGGGGCCGCGTCAGGACTCGGCTTCTCAGCCGGAATCGTCCGCGATTCTCGCGCGATCACGACGCGTCGTCAGCGATTCGAGCGGGATTCCAGGACTTTCACGGTCATGCTCAGCATCAGTATGCAAACGGACAGGTGCAGCGCCAGGTGACGCAGGTCGAGCTGGCCCATGGCGAAGCTCCGGACCTCCGAGAGGACGGATGAGAACCGGACCCCCTCCGCCCAACTGGCATGTTGCCGCTCCGCGAAGAGGTAGACCAGCGGGACCATCACGACCAGGAACAGGAGTACCACGAACGTCCAGATTGCCGCGATGATCTGGTTGCGCGTCATCGAGCTGAAGAACAGCCCGATGGCCACGAACATCATCCCCATCGTGGTCAGGCCGATCCCCAGAGTCAGGACCGGGCCGACATCGAAGTAGAAATGCGCCTGGTAATACAGAAACGGCAGATACATCGCGAACGGGACGAGCAGGACGAGGAACATGACCACGCCCGCGAGCCACTTGGCGAGCACGACCTGCGCCTCGGTGACCGGCAAGGTCAGAAGGGTCTCGATGGTCCCCGAACGACGCTCCTCGGCCAGTAACCGCATGGTCAGGGCGGGGATCGCCACGAGCACGGCGATCCAGAACGCCGGGCTGCTCGAGATGTAGTTGGTCATCGGGTCGCGCAGGCTCGATAATTCGCGCTGGGGCTGCCGGAGGAAGTCGACCAGTTCCCAGAAATTGAGAAACGCGACGACCTGGAACGCCAGCAGGACGAGGTAGGCCATCGGCGCCAGGAAGTAGGCGGACAGCTCGCGGACCAGGAGTGTCGAGACGTGTCGCATGGTCAGACGGCCTCGCGTCGGGCGTCGGCGAGCGTGTTCTGTGCCACGGCCTGGATGAACCGCTCCTCCAGTGAGCTGCGGCGCAGGTCGAGTTGGCGGAGCGGCCAGCCGTTGGAGGTCAGCTTGAGGCAGACCGCCTCGCGGAGATCGCGGTCGCCGCGGGTCTGCACCAGGAAGCCGACGTGTTCGCCATCCTCGTGATCCAGGCGGACCTGCTCGACGCCCGGGACGGTCCGGATCGCGGCGCCGATGGAATCGGCGGGCCCCCTGGCTTCCAGCGTGATCGTCGTGTCTTGCCGCAAGTTCTCCAGGCGGTCGTCCAGCGCGATCCGGCCCCGGGCGATGATGATGACCCGACCGCAGACCGCCTCCACTTCGGGCAGGATGTGGGTCGAGAGCAAGATCGTGTGCCGGTCCCCCAGTTCGCGGATCAGCTTGCGGACTTCCAGGATCTGGATCGGGTCCAGCCCCGAGGTCGGTTCGTCGAGGATCAAGATCGGCGGGTCGTGGACCATCGCCTCGGCCAGGCCCACCCGCTGTCGGAATCCTCGCGAGAGCTGGCCGATGATCCGGTTCTCGACTTCCTCGAGCCGGCATCGGTCGATCACCTCGCCCACCGCTCGCCGCAGCTTCGACCGAGGCACGTCCTTGAGCCGGGCCCGGAAGCGCAGGAACTCCCGGACGCGCATCTCCACATAGAGCGGCACGTTCTCCGGCAGGTATCCGACCCGTCGACGGACCTCCAGGGGTTCGTCGAGCACGTCGAATCCGGCCAGGCTGGCCCGGCCGCTGGTCGGGGTCAGGTAGGTCGTCAGCATCCGCATGGTCGTCGTCTTGCCCGCCCCGTTGGGTCCCAGCAAGCCGACGATCTCCCCTTTCCCGACTTCGAACCCGAGGCCGTCGACCGCCTTGAACGAGCCGAATCTCCTCGAGAGCCGGACCACCTGGATCATGATTCCGCTCACCAACCCTTCATCAACGGGCGAAAGTAACTCGTCCGGTCCTCGCCGACGGAGATTCCGCCGTCTACTCGTAAGCAATAATGGGCCAGGCCGCGGTCCGTGACAAGGGCTGCGGCAGAAACCGCCGGTCACGATCGTTGCAATCGGCCGGGTCAACCCGATCGAGGCCGGCTCACCCACACCAGGACGACGAAGGAGCGATCCGGACTGTCGGCCGGACCGGGCAACTCGCGCGATTCGCGTCCTTTCACCTTGGTGACGGCCAGGTCCGCCGCGGGCGAGCTCCGTTCCTGCTCGGGAGTCGGCCGATCGCGTTGGATCGACTTTTCCGACGCGGGCCTCTCGCCACCCTCCTCGGCCTGGGCCAGGATCGCCATCGACTCACGCGGGATCACCACATCGGCCGTCGGCGACGGGGAGTATGCCTGCACGTGGCCGATATCGGCCAACTGGGTCACGACCTTGGGGTCGACCGGCGACTCTTCAACCCGGTCGCGAAAGACCGTCCGGAGCCGATCCCGGAGGCTATTCAACTCGTTCGGATTCACGACCAGGGCGAAGACGGTGGCCTCGTCGGGATGCCTCGGGTCGATCACGATCCCCTGGGCGATGGTGATCTTGTAGTAATTGAACTGCGTGGTCTGCTCCACGACGCTGGCCACCTGACGCGCCGAGTCGTCCATGATGTCGGACACGAGGAACATCTGGCGGAGGTCCGGATTGTCGAGGTACTGGCTGACGTGCTCGAGCGAGCCCGAGCTCGGGGCCGGTCGACGGGAATCCTTCGAACGATGCGTTTCGGCCGCGGACGGACTCGATGCGCCCTTGTGATTCGAATGAGGGGCGAATAAGGGCCAACGCGATTCGGACGCGTCGAGCGGTCCTGGCGAAAGCATCGGAGAAATCCCCGAAGAAGCTAAGTTCGGACCCGGCGGATTCGCCCGATCGGGCCGAGGAGCGAGCCGATTCAGGGGGGAGAACGTGAATGCGAAGGCAACCAGGAGCCCGGCGGCGATCCCGAGGACACCCGCCGCGCGGCGTGGTCGGCCGAGGACGGCGACCCGGCCGGGCATCGCCGAGAGGATTCTTCGAACACGGGACTTCCCGCGAATCCGATCCCTCACCCGGGAGGTCACATCCACCGCGGCGGGGCGGGGTAGCCCGGCCACCAGGTCGCGCACGGCCGTCAGGCTCCTCAGCTCCTCGCCGAGCCGGGAATCCGCGACCAGGGCCGACTCGATCAACGCGAGCTGATCGGGGTCGAGCTGGCCGTCCATGTAGGCACTCAAGAGTGAATCGTCGTCAATGGTCATGATCAATGGTCTTCTGGGTAAGAGGGCCAGGGCGGGCTTGGCCTCATGCCACTCCGGCTCGGTGCGAGGATCCACGTGCCGGGACGATCGCTAGGGGAGCGAAGACGACCCTTGTCGTAGGGATTGCGGCTCGTCCACCAGGACACGCAAACGATCGCGGAGTTCACAACGGGCGCGGTGCAGTCGGCTGCGGACCGTGCCAACGGGGATGTCGAGGATGGCACTGATCTCCTCATATCGATGGCCTTCAAAGTCCTTGAGGACGACGATCGCACGATGCTCAGCACTGAGGCGGTTGAGTGCGTCCTCCACGATGCGTTCGCGTTCGGCACGCTCCATCGGGGCGGAAGGGTCGGACTCCGCCGATTCGTCGGCGGGATGAGCCCCCCTGGAAGCCGGAGGCGTACGTTCAAGCCGTAAGGCATTCCGGATCCTCCGCTTGCGATGACCGCTCAGCGCCAGGTTGACGGCGATGCGATAGACCCAGGTATAGAAGGTGCTCTCTCCATGGAACTGGCCGAGCTTCTCGAACGCGCGCACGAACGCATCCTGCAAGACGTCCTCGGCGTCCTCGGGCGAACCGGTAAGCCTGAGGATCGTCGGATACAGCCGTTCCTGATAGCGTTCCACCAAGACGTCGAACGCTTCGGTCCGGCCGGCCCGACAGGCTTCCACGAGGCTCTGATCGTCAAGGCTCCGGGACATCATGATTGTTGGACGTCCGAGCTCGGTCCGTAGTTCCCGCAAAATGCTGCGACGAGTGCGGTTGGGCTGATGAGGCGGAAGGGGGCCGCCAAGCCTCATCTTAGCAGAAACCGCGCCCAAAATCCCTACGGTTCGGGGTCCCCCAGCAGTTCCGCAACTCGGCGGTATTTGAGAAGCCAAGACGGATTCAAGGCCTCGACCTCGCGGGTTTTACGGTTTTATGGGCTGGCGGGGTTGTCGGAGAGGCACTTTCGGGGGGTGGTCGA
>JBKQHM010000532.1:0-4169 GCA_052148775.1 Isosphaeraceae bacterium
GGTCATTGGTCATTGGTCATTGGTCAACTGCGATGCGCCTCTGCCTGGTTGTCAGAGTCAACGCGTTCAATCCTACGTCTCCCGGGGCGATCGCGTTTCGGGCGGAGCCACCAATGACTAATGACCAATGACTAATGACTAATGGCAGGCGTGATCCGGGTCCGTGACAGGGGCCGGACTGAGACGGCCGAGGACGGGACTGCCGACTTCATCGCGGCGAGGATCGCCGCCATGCCGGACCGGACGCCGGCGTCGATCTCCTCGCTGATGGCGGCGGCGATGCGGCCCTCCTGCCGGGCGGTGACCAGCGGCTTGAACCGCTTAATGCTGCGGACCAGCGAGGCGGCCGCCTCGCTCCGGAGGTCCGGCGGCCGGGACGAGTCGAGCACCAGGTCGAACAGGCTGCGCTGGGCGTCGGGATCGGGGAGCTCGCTCAGGGCCGCGGCCGCGGACCGGGCCGCCTCGGGCGAGTTCAGCGCCAGGCTCAGCGCCGGCTCGACGCTGCCCAGATCCACCCCCAGCGGGCTCTTGTGATCCGCGGCGATCTTCGCCAGCAGCGCGGCCGCGTCGCGAGCGTAGCCGAGCCGGTCGGCCTCCGTGAGGACCGAGGGCCGACCCTTCAACGACTTCTCGAGCGAGGCGGCGTCCGGCGGCGGGACGATCCAGCGGATCCCCGGGAAGTCGCGTTCCAGGTTGGGCCGCTTGATCCTCATGTCGTAGGGCCCATAAACGAACACCGGGATCCCGGCGGTCCGCGCATCGGCCTGGAGGTTGGCCAGAGTGTCGACCAGCGTCCAGGCCCCGTAGAAGAGGTCGTAGCTGACCAGGACCAGCTCGACGTCGGCGGCCTCGGCCGCGGCGAGGAAGCCTTCGCTGCCGGTCCGCTCCTGGACGTGATGATAGCCGAGATTCATCAGCAAGCCGGCGATCCTCCCGCCGCGGTTGGCGTTGCCGTCGATGACCACGGCGCGGGGTTGGGGCTGGTTCATGATGAACCGGGCGAGGGCGGGGGCGACGAGGCTGGAGCCGGGGAAGGGCCGGTCGGGCGCCAGCTCGATCAGCGACCGGGCGGCGGCGAACTGGACGCGACGCCCCGGCGCCGACAGTGCCCGGACCAGCGGATGGATCCGGCCCCCGGCAGCCAGCGACGCCCGATCGGTCACCTTGGCCAGGGCCAGGACCGCGACGGCGGCCAGGTCGCTCTTCCCGTCGGCGATGGCGGTCTCGAGCACCTCGCCCAGGAGCGAGGGGCCCGCCGCGGTCGCGGCCGAGAAGGTGGCCGGATCCTTGGCCGGCACCTCGTCGGGCTTGACGCCCTCGACGGCCTTCTCCAGGGCCAGGCTGATCTGAGCGGCCTGGGCCGATCGATCCTTGGGGTCGAGTCGCAGGGCCTCTCGCGCGAATCGCAGGCCGAGGATCGTCCTGGCTTCATTGGCCGTCACCTCGCGCGGCGCCGGCGTATTGTGCGCGGCATCCCAGGCCCAGACGACGGCGAGCTCGTCGGGGAAATCGGGACGTCGACGGTGTTCGAACCAGGCGGCGTCGGTCAGGATCCGGACCGGGCTCCGCGGCTGCCGATCGAATGGCCGGCCGGTCAGCCTGGCAATCGCCGCCTGCGCGGCGGTTCGGACCTCCGGCTTGGCACCGGGCGAGGCCGCCCAGAACGTCAGGAAGGGCACGGCCAAGGCGTCGCCGATCGACCCCATCGCGGTGGCCGCGGCGGTCGCGACGGCCGGCTCGGAGCTTTCCAGCGCGGCGGCCAGCGCCGGGATGGTCGAGGGCTCCAGCCGGCCCATGTTCCGGACCAACAGCCCGCGATCCGCGTCGGAAAGGCCGGGCCGCCGCAACGCCTCGACCAGGAACGGCACCGCGTAGGGGCCCGCCTCGCGGAGCCGGCGTACGGCGTAGTCCTGCTCGTCGGGGGTCAAGGTCAGCTCGGCGATCGACCGCGCGATCCGATCGGGCTGCGTGGCATACCGTCGCGCCGCCAGCGCCAGGGAGTCCACCAGGGGCCGGAGGAACGGCCGCGTCGCCGGGTCTTCATCGAGCCGCAGGAACGACCCCGAACCGTAACGATCCCGGAGCGCGACCAGGGTCGCATCGTCGGGCTGGGCCTTCAGGAATTTCTCGAGATAGGTCACCGCCTTCTTCGCCTGGCCCGTGCGGATCAGGTAGTCGGCGGCCTCCCAGAGCTCGATCGGGGTCTTCGGCTCCTTGGCGAACAGCTCGGGGCCGGGCGCCTGGGCCATGGCCGAAGGGCTCAAATACGGCAAGGCCAGCACGACCGCGATCGCCGCCAGGACCGGCAGGTTCGCGGTGTATTTGTGCTTCCGTCCGTCGTCTGTTGTCCGTCGCGCCGAGCCCATCATTCTATGTCCTCAGCTTGTATCCCGTGGGAGGTCGCAGGATGGATGAAGAGACCTGCCTTCAATGGCCACTGCGAAGCATGAGCCTTCGTCGCCCGGATCGACTCGGCGCCCCGGCAGGGCCATAACGGACAGTGGACCAGGAGATTAAAGACCAACCTCGTGTCGGACGAGATCTTCGAAGCTCTCGCGGCGGCGGACCAATCGGGAATTCGTGCCATCGACGAGGACCTCGGCGGCGCGAGGTCGGGTATTGTAGTTGGACGCCATGACCATGCCGTAGGCGCCGGCGGAGAAGGTGGCGATCAGGGCGCCGGAGTCGAGCCGGGGCAGGGGCCGATCCTTGGCCAGGAAGTCGCCGCTCTCGCACACCGGTCCGACGACGTCCCACGGCTCGATCCCGGCGATGGCCTCGGCGGCCTCGGCGTCCGGCGGCTCCGGTGGTACCCCGGCACCCGGCACAACCGGCCAGATCCGGTGGTAGGACTCATACAGCGCAGGACGGATCAGGTCGTTCATGGCGGCGTCCTGGATGAGGAACCGCTTCTCTCCCGACTGCTTGGTATATAACACACGGCTGAGCAGGATGCCCGCATTCCCGGCGATCACCCGCCCCGGCTCGATCGCCAGCCGGCACCCGGCGGCCTTGATCCCCGGCAAGATCACCCGCGCGAACTCCTCGATGGGCCGGGCCTCGTGGCCTTTATAGTTGATCCCGTAGCCGCCCCCCATGTTGTACCAGGCGATCGGATGGCCCATCTTGCGCAACCGGCCGATCAGCTCAACTCCCTTGGCGACGGCCCCGGCATACGGCTCGGTCGAGGTGATTTGCGAGCCGATGTGCATGTGCATGCCGATCATGCGGACTGTAGGGACATTAACGGCGGCCTCGGCGGCCTTCGCGGCCCGCTCGATGTCCATGCCGAACTTCGACTCCTTCTTGCCCGTCGAGATGTATCGGTGGGTCTTGGGGTCGACGTCGGGGTTGACGCGAAGCGCGATCGGGGCGACCTTGCCGATCGTGGCGGCCACGCGGGCGATGGCGTCGAGCTCGGCCTCGCTCTCGACGTTGAACATCAGCACGCCGGCTTTCAGCCCGGCGCGGATCTCGTCGTCGGTCTTGCCCACGCCGGCGAACACGGTCTTGCCCGCCTCGCCCCCGGCTAGGCCCACCCGGTAAAGCTCGCCGGCCGAGACGACATCGAACCCGCTGCCGTGCTCGGCCATCACCTTGAGGATGCCCAGGTTCGAGTTCGCCTTGACCGAGTAGCAGACCAGGGGGTCGACCTCGGCATACGCGGTCTGGAGCGTCTTGAGCGTCCCCAGGATCGACGCCTGGCTGTAGACATACAGCGGCGTGCCGAACCGATCGGCCAGCTCGGCCGCCGGCACGTCCTCGCAATACAGTTGTCCGTCGCGATAGTGGAAGGGTTCCATGGGTCCTCGGGGTTAACTAGGGTTACTTGGATTGCAATGCCGATCTTGGTGATTGGATCGTTGGCTCATGTCGGGGAAGTGGTGGAACTGTACTGTAGTCGCCCCGTGGCTCGTCGCAACCGGCCTGATATCCAAGAGATCCGCTTTCTTATCGGCTCTCAGGAAAGTAATGTCCGCACAATGGCCTCAACCAATCTTAGCCACGGATGGAACACAGACCAAACACGGATCGGGATCAAATCCATCGGCTGGAAGCCGGTTCGTCTCGACTCGGTTTTCCGCCGTGTTTCCTCCGTGCCTAAAGAGTTGAGCCACGAATCGGATCGGCTCAAAGGATAGTCCTGTCCGCACAATGGCCTCGATCCA
>JBKQHM010000533.1:0-26180 GCA_052148775.1 Isosphaeraceae bacterium
GATCCAGTAGCTGGCATAGGTGCTGAACCGGGTCGCCATCATCCCATCGAATCCCTCGACGGCGCGCATCAGGCCGAGGTTCCCTTCCTCGATCAAGTCTTCCAGTCCCAGCCCCTTGCCCAGGTAGCCGCGTGCGATATTCACGACCAGGCGCAGGTTCGCCTTGACCATATGCTCTCGCGCATACGGATCGCCCGCCGCGACCCGCACGGCCAATTCCCGCTCCTCCTCCGCCGACAACAGCGGCGTGTCGTTGATGTCGTGCAAGTAGATCTGCAAGGGCGACGAGGGATGTATTTCCCGGCGCTCAATCCGGCGAGCACTCATTAGCGGGTCGCTCCCAGGGTGAAGGTCGAAGAGGCATTCCATGGATGTCATCGCGAGACCCGGCTTAATTCTTCCGCAATGCCTCAATCATGCGGGGCCGCGAGAGAAACTTAGGACATCCCCGCGACCTGTCAACTCGATCCGCGCGGAAACGACCGATGGGCGAAAAAGACCGGCGCTCACGTTTCCCTGATACATGGCCTCGTTGAGATGGGCGTACAGGATGGATCGGATGGCAGCAGGCCGTTTTTCCTTATTAATCACGGCGGGTGGAGGATGAGAAACGCCTCCCGGGGACGGTGGGGCCGTCGCAGGGAGGCGTCGTTCCTCTCAATCGCGGATCGCGGATTGCGTATTCCGGAATCTCAGCCGCCATCGGCCACTCAAGGGGTTCCGACGGTTTCGAGGCTCTTGGCGGAGTCGGCGGAGCCGGCCAGCTCGGCTTCCATCTCGCGGAGCTCCTTGCTCTCGGTCTTGCTGCGCCAGACGGCCCAGGCGACGCCGAGGATGCAGAGGACGCCCACCAGGTAGATCCAGGGCGACCCCTGTTCCTTGAAATAGATGATCGGCACGATCGAGAGCAGTGCGACCATGTTCATAACCTTGATGAGCGGGTTGAGGGCCGGTCCGGCGGTATCCTTCAGGGGGTCGCCGACCGTGTCGCCGGTGACGGCGGCCTTGTGCGCCTCGGAGCCCTTGCCGCCGTAGAGGCCGTCCTCGATGGACTTCTTGGCGTTGTCCCAGGCGCCGCCGGCGTCGGCCTTGAACACGGCCAGGAGCTGGCCGACGACGATCATGCCGGCGAGAGAGCCGCCCAGGGCCTGCGTCCCCAGGAAGATCCCGACCAGGATCGGCATCAGGATCGCCAGCAGCGCCGGGCCGATCAGCTCGTTCTGGGCGGAGGCCGTGCAGATGTTCACGACGCGGCCATAGTCGGGCTTCTTGGTCCCGGCCCAGATCTCCTTGTCGCGGAACTGGACGCGGCATTCCTTGACGATCAGGAACGCCGCGCGGCCCACGGCGCGGATCAGCATCGAGCTGAAGAGGAACGGCACCGCCCCGCCGATCAGGGCGCCGACGAACACCTCGGGGAAGGCGATCGAAAGCTTGCCGGCCTGGGAGTAGTACTGCGCGATGGTCATCTCGCCGATCTTGTCCTCGCTCTTGACGGCGATCACGGCGATGAAGCTGGCGAAGAGGCTCACGGCGGCGATCACGGCGCTGCCGATGGCGATCCCCTTGGTCTCGGCCTTGGTCGTGTTCCCCACGGCGTCGAGGTCGGCGAGGATCTGGCGGGCGCGCTTGTAGTTCTCCTCGCCCATCTCCTCGCGGTCGTAGCCCATCTCGCCGATGCCGTTGGCGTTATCCGCCACCGGGCCGAAGACGTCCATGCTGATCGTGTTGCCGGTCAGGGTCAGCATGCCGATGCCGCACATCGCCACGCCGTAGGCGACGAAGATCGGGTTCTGGGCCCCGCCGTAGATGAAGACCGACAACAGGATCGCCACGGCGATGACGACCGTCGTCACCACCGCCGCCTCGTAGCCGACGGCGATCCCCTGGATGATGTTGGTCGCATGGCCGGTCTGGCAGCTCTTGGCCAGCGATTTGACCGGCTCATACTGCGTGTGGGTGTAGTAGCTGGTCAGCTTGTTGAGGGTGATGGCCAGGATGATGCCGATCAGGCAGGTCCAGGCCGGGCGCATGTCCAGCGTCTTGATGCCGAGCGTGGTCCAGACCGGCTGGGCATCGATCAGTTCGTCGGGGAAGCCCTTGATGAATTGCGCCAGGGCCTTCTTGTACTCGACGGGGTCCTGCTCGCGGAGCGCGGCATTGTCGGTCTCGAAGATGTCCTTCTGCGCGCTGAAATTCGGGTTGAGCGCGGCACCGCCGAGGGCCTGGGGATACTGGGCGTAATAATTCTTGTCGAAGTGCAGGTAGCCCAGGCCGAGGAGGACGAAGCCGACGACGCTGATGATCGAGCCCAGGACGAATCCGTGGTGGACCGAGTGGAGCGCCTCGTCGCTGGTGCTGTTCGGCCCGGCCTTGACGGTGTACGTGCTGATGATCGAGCCGAGCACGCCGATGGCCCGGACCAGCAGCGGGAAGATGACGCCTTTGTGGCCGAAGCTGGCGTAGCCCAGGATCATGGCCGCGACGATCGTCACCTCGTAGCTCTCGAAGATGTCGGCGGCCATGCCGGCGCAGTCTCCGACGTTGTCGCCGACGTTGTCGGCGATGGTCGCGGCGTTGCGGGGGTCGTCCTCCGGGATGCCGGCCTCGACCTTGCCGACGAGGTCGGCGCCGACGTCGGCCGCCTTGGTGTAGATCCCGCCGCCGACCCGCATGAACAGGGCCAGCAAGGTGCCCCCGAAGCCGAAGCCCAGCAGGACTTCATAGGCATGCTCGCCGTAGACCATGAAGATCAGCGTGCCCCCCAGCAGGCCAAGGCCATCGGTGAGCATGCCGGTGATCGTGCCGGTGCGGTAGCCTAGTTGCAGCGCACCGCCGTAGCTGGTCCGCGCCGCTGCGGCGACGCGGAGGTTGCCCCTCACGGCCAGGGTCATCCCCACGAAGCCGACCATCCAGGAGAACGTCGCCCCCAGGAAGAAGGCCGCGGCGCGGCCCCAGGCCACCTGCTCGATGCTCTCGGTGGTGGCCCAGATCAGGCCCGCGATGAGGAACACCAGCCAGATGATCGCCCAGAACTGCCGTCGAAGGTAGGCGTTGGCCCCCTGTCGGATCGCCGCGCCGACCTCGCGCATTCGCGGGGTCCCTTCATCGGCCCCGATCACCTGGCCGACCAGCCAGCCGGCATAGAGCAGGCCGGCGATCGCCACCGCCAGGACCATCCACAGCGCGATCTGCTCGCCCAGGCCGTAGGCCGGGTCGCTCATGAACGCGAACCACTCGAACGGTGCCTCCGCGGTCCTGGCACGCCGAGCGGCCGGCGCGGCCGGTTCGAGCGCCTTGACGGCCTCCATCACCGGCGGGGCCTTCTTGGTGGCGGCACCGGCCGGAGGTGCCTCCTGGGTGGCCGCACCGGTCGGAGGCGCCTCTTTGGTGGCCGCACCGGTCGGTGCGGGGGTCTGGGCATCCTTGGCCGCCGGTGCCGCCGCCTTCGGCGCCTCTCCTTTCTTGGCGGGCTCTTGCGCCGGCAGCCGCCCGGGCACCGCCAGCGCGACCAGCGCAATCAGCGCGAATCCCATATATCGCCAACGTTGCATGATCCTTTGTCTCCTGTTTCAAGGTTTTCTCATCCTCGGCCGACAGCGATTGTCGTGTACTGGACGGACGCCACGACAGATGTCGGGCGGACGAGGGGCACCGAGGAGTCGTTGAGCAAACTCTGGATTGATTGGTGATCAAGAGAATAGGTCGGTTCGAGGCAAACAGGGCCGCGGCGCCCGATTCACGACACCTAGGTCGAGATCTCGCATAGGTTTGCGTCGCGTCGTGCTGGCCTCGCTTACGAGCTGCGGAGTCGACGGACGAATCTGGTCCCGTCGTTCCCTATGCGACCGGCCGATGTCCGGAGGGCGCCGTCACGCTCGCCCTCACCGGCGGTACCGTGTCGTCCGTCTCGCATACGGACAGGGTTTCCAGGACCCGATTGAGCCGAACCCACTTTTTCCCAAGCGATTAAACACGACCGACTGCCGCTTGGGTAGTGGTCAGTGATTTGGGGGCAGGTTTGAGGATCTGTTCCCCGAGTTCCGAACGGGGCTCGAGTGGTTCGGCTCGGGGGCCAAGACGGGTCATGGCGTGAGTTGTGGGGCGGACTTTGCACCTACCTGGGGAACTGGCTGACGTCGATGTAGAAGTAGGAGCCGCCGGTCGTGTTCGAAAGCCGATGCAAGGGGGTCTTCTCATTCAGGGGCGGGCCGCGGCCGAATTCGACGGCCTGGATCCGGGTCGTGCCGATTTCGGCCAGGATCTTGTCGACGTCGCCGTTGGTCATCAGGTCGGCATCGGTCAGGAAGAAGATGACCTCGGGCTTGAGGGCCATGGCCATGCTCAGGGCCGCCATGTGGTCGGTGCCGCCGTCGGGGACGATCGCCGAGAGCTGATTTTGCACGCGGACCTTGTTGGCGGAGGTCGCCGACATCATCCCGCGCCGGCCCTGGGTATCGCTGAGCATCTTGGCCACGAGGCTGTAGAAGATCACGGTGAATTCGGCGTCGGGGGGGAGCTGATTGAGGCTGGAGAGCAGCTCGCGCTTGGCGACCGTGAGCGAGTTGTGACTGTTCATGCTGCCGGAGCAGTCGATGACATAAGCGAAGGAGTGGGCGTGGTCTCGGGCGCCGAAGAACTGGGTGCCGGGCCCGATCCCACGGCCGGTGCCGCTGCCGGTGCCACCCCCGGAGCCGCCGCCACCCCCCATCCCCGAGCCGGGGATGATCCCCTCGCCGGTCGTCTGGGGACCCGGCAAGGCACGCTGGAGCGTCTCGAGGCCGCGGGACTGCGAGTCGGGCAAGATCTCCGCCAGCAGGGCATCGGCCGCTGGATCGCTGCTCCCCGTGGCGGTGCTGGTCCGGCTATCCGGCGCGCTCAACGGGATCTTGTTGACTCCCCCGATCTCCCCCGGACTCCCACCCCCCTCGCCCGGCACCTGCGGCCGATCGGCCCGATTATCCACCGCGCCGAGCTCCGCGCGGATCGGCCGCGCGCTCGGTTCCGTAACCGGCATCGCCGCGTTCAGCACTGCCAGCCACGCCAGCAACAGGAGCAGACCATGGAACAACGCCGAGCTGCCCAACGACCGGGGATCCGTCAGGGGCGTCTCGCCGAGTGAGGAAGTCAGTCGTGTTCTCAACATCGCCAATCCCTCCATGGGGATGGATGGGTGCGTATCAGGAGATGTTATCTGGTCGGGTGGTTGATGCCTCGAGCAACTCCCAGCTTATATTCTATACGCGAGAGTCGTCCGCCTGGTCTATGAACTGGAGCGGAGGCTCGGGTGCCCTCGAGTCCAGGAGTCGGTCCCACATGGCCGAACGGCTGCGGACCGGGGCTGCACGCAGGTGCTGGCGGGCGAGGATGACGGCCGCGATCATCGCGAGCGTCGCGGCGAGCCCCCAGCTTGCGGGCGACCAGCCCCATCGATCGAGATCTCCGTCGCGATTCTCGACGGCTATGGGAGGGAGAACCTTGGCGCTCTTCGAAGGATGCTCTCCCGGGCCGCCCGCCTCGGTAGGTGCCGGCGCCGGCGGGCGGTCGCCCACGATCAGCGGTGCCAGCCGTTCGCCGTCCCCCCCGGCGTAGCGGACCATCTTTAAGAACGTGCCGGTGAAACGGACCGTATGCCCCGGGCCGAATTGCGACGTCGGCCCGGGACGGTTATCCGGCTCGCGATCGCCCTTGGCCTCGGCCTTGGTGGTCTGCTGGCGGCCTGTGGCTTCGTCCGACGCCCGCGGGAAGACCAGGCAGAAGGGGTCGCCGGCCGGCGAGAAGATCCAGACCTGAACCAGTGCGGGGAAGCTGCCCACCGGTCCTTGACGGAAGATCCGTGCGACCCGGCCGCGGACCGTCACGCGGCGGCCGCGATGAGCGTCGGTACGGTCCCAGAGGTCCCGGAAACCCAAGCGCAACGGCGGGTCCGACGGCCGGGCATCGTCGGCGGTCGCTTTGCCCGAGAGTGCCGCACGATAGCCGGCGAGGTCGGCCAGACTCAACTGATCGTCCCGGGCCGGATCGGGCTCATCGGCTCGTACGAGACCGCTCTGAGCCGATAGCCAGAGGCAGGCGAGCGCGATGATGGCGACGAGCCGGGAGAGACGATCCATCGGCATCCTCAGGGTTTGACGGGCGCCCGACGATTTCCCCCCGCACCGCGCAACCCGCCCCCCGGCAGCTCGGGCGTGGCGCCCGGGGGCGAGAGGCGAATCGCGGAGACTCCGGCGGCCGAGCAGGTGGCGATGATCTGGGCGGCGGGCTCGTATCGGAGCCGGTCGTCGGCGACCAGGCGGACGCGGAGCGGGCGTCCGTCCAGAAGCTGGATATAGCGTCGGAGTCGCCGGCCGAGCGTGGGCAGGTCGGGGAGAGTCGCCTCGCCCAACCGCAGGGCCTTGAGGTCGCCGAGGTCGTCGGACTCGGCGCGGAGCAGCAGGTCGTTCTCCAGGTCGGTGTCGACCCTCCGGGACCGTCGGGGCTGCGCCCGGCCTTCGAAGGCCGAGGGCAAGGCGGCCGGGGTCGCGGGCAGATCGAGGTCGATGTGGGTCTCGGCCGACGGCGCCTTGAAGGTCAGGATGAAGAAGGCCAGGAGCTGGAAGGCCATGTCGAGCATCGGCGTCACGGGGAACGAGACCTCTTCGGGCGGGCCGGGCCGGTATCGCCGCGACCGGGGCGCGTCGGGATCGATGGCGTCGGTCCGGACGGTCGTCGGATCGGCCTCGGGCCCGGATAAGATCAGCCCCATCCCCAGACCGGCCCCCGTACTCATCGCGAGCCCCCCCTGAGGACGACCAGGCTGAAATGGGCGAAACCCTTCTCCTGGGCGACTTCCAGGGCTCGGCGGACCGCGCCATAAGAGGCGGACCGGTCGGCCCGGAGGATCACGATCGTCGGCAAGTCGTCGGCGGCGGCGCCGGGGTGCCCGAGCGTCTCGAGCCCCGAACGGCGCAACTTGGCTTGCTGGGCCCACCAGTCGCTCGCGGCCGAATCGTCCAGCGTCTGGCCGCCGACCCGAAGCCGGCCCTTGGCATCGAGCACCGCCACCAGGCGGTCGAAGGTCAGGTCCGACCCCGGCAACGCGGCCGGCGCCAGCGGCAAGCGGATCAGCTTGGTCGAGCCCTCCAGCCGCGACCCGAAATGCACCAGCATCATGAAGAACGTGATGAGCTGGAGCACGATGTCGAGCAACGGTGTCAGGTTCGGGTTGGCCAGGGCCGGGGTCGATGTCCAATTGCGACGCGGCATGACGCGGTCGGCCTCCATCAATCGAGGGTCGAGGATGAATCCGCCGTCGGGAGCGCCGGGCGCGACGCGTTGCCCGACGCGGCCGCCAGGGCCGCGCTGACTGCGAACGGGTGGACATGCGCCGGGTGCGACGGCGCGGAAGCCGTGCCCGCGCCCGGGCTCGTCGATGTCGACCGCACCCCCGGCGCGAACTGTTCGAGCAGGGGCTCGGCGATCATCCCCACCTCCAGCGACAGCCGCGCGATCCGGTTGCGGTACAGCGCGTAGAAGTAGATCGCCGGGATCGACAGCGCGATCCCCTCGAGCGTGGCGAACAGCGCCGTCGAGATCCCCGCGGCGAGCTGGCTGGCCTGCGGCGAGGAGCCCTCCGTCGCGATGACCCGGAACGACAGGATCATCCCGTAGACCGTCCCGACCAGCCCGATCATCGGCCCGAGCGTCCCCACGGTGGCCAGGTAGGTCGTGCGGTGCTCCATCTGCATCGTGGCGTCCTCGTTGGCCAGCTCCATGGCGCGATGCGCCTGGGCCAACCCCGCCGGGAGCTTGCGCACACCGGCGGCCAGCACGCGAGACAGGAACGACCCGTCTTCCAGCAGGCGCTGATAAGCCTCGTTGAACTTCGAATGGTCCAGCAAGCCCTGGACCTCGTGCACCAGCTCGGGCGGGACGGCGACCGCGGCGCGGTAATTGAGGGCCATCCAGACGACCAGCGCGATCAGGTAGAACGACATCAATGCGATGACCAGCCCGATCGGCCCCGAGGCGCGGATCATCCAGTTCAGGAACGGCTCGCGCGAATCGAAACGGGAAGCGCCGGCCGACCCGTCGGACTCGGCCCCACTCGACGTATCGGCATCATCGGCCCCGCCGGTCACGCGCACGTCGCCGCCGCGCGCCGACGCATTGGCTCCGCGATCCGTGTCCTGGGCATGCGCGATCACACCCGCCATCGGTCCGAGTCCCACCAGGACCAGGAACATGAACAGGGATCGCGCCCGGAACCCGGTGAAAAACGCAAACCCGCGACCACAAAGCTTCAACATGAAACGCAGACCTCCTCGCCTGCACTTAGCTTAAACGATCGGCCGCGAGATCGACAACGCAACGTGCGAGCAAGTTGCGGGCCGGCCAGGAGCATTTTACGGAGGGCACGAAGTCCGGCGAGATTTCGAAGAAGGCACCGGAGAGAGGATGGGGGAAGTCGGCCGGATCCTGCGGCTATCGATTCTCCTCATGCCTTGCCGCCCTCAATCCTCGTACCTGGTGGGGCGTTGTGAGCCAGGATCACCTCGGCCTCACTGACCCATCCGTCTGTGTCGAACGAGAGGGATTTGTCGCGGATAAGGCTTCCTCCCTCCACATGGGAAAGCTCGATACTCTCGGGAGTGATCTCGGCGATGCTATTCCGGAAGTCCGCCTGATGCCAGAGCGGGAACAGTTCCTTGAGTTTAGCCAGGATTCTCCTGATCCCCTTACTCGTGATCGTCTGCGGGTTCTTACTGTTGCTGATCGTCAGGATGCCCGGATGAAAGTCAGGGATAAAGGCAAGGTGTTGCCGGACCATCTCCAGGTCCGTCGTCACCAGAGGGTTCGGTTTCTGCATGAGATCGCCGAGAACCTCGGGATCCTCCTTGTCCATCAGCCTCCTCGGGAATCGATAGACCATGGCCAATCCTTGGGCGTTGCAGTCCTCGGCGATGGACTTATCATTGATGCACTGATCAAACTGAAAAATCTTCACTTCCCTAAGGGGCGATCCAGGCATATGGAAAGCCCCCTCAGGAACTGGTTCAGGATTTCTTCGTCGAGGTCGAAATCACGCGCGATGTCGGTAACACTCCGCTCTTCGGCCAGTTCCGCCAGGAACCGCGCGAGGGTGAAGCGTGTCCCCCGAAATACCGGCACACCACTACACTTATTCGGATTAACCTCGACGCAATGTTGCAGCGTGAGGGCCGCGTGCTCGGCTCGTTCGGCAAGCCACCCCTCGGTGCTGATCCCCCGGGCGGAGTCCGGAACTTTGATCGCGTGATCGCTCATCGCCGACTCCCGAGAATTGTCGCATCACATCGGAATCCCGGTAACGTCCGGACCGATGGCGTAGGTGGCTATCCCATCAAGGCTTAGAGAAATATACGCCGCCGGAAGCGGTCGGTCAATGGTGGCTTGACGGCCAATCGATCGAAGATGGATGATGTGGGTTGAACAACCGGTGTGGGAAACCGGGATCAGCCTGGATCGGACTTAAAGGGGAATGCGGGAGCATGGTGCTTCAGGACCATTTCCGACCACCGCTCGGCGCCCGCCGGCACTGGCATGCGTTTCACAACGCCTAGGCGACCTACATTTCCTCCGATCTGAACCGGCGCTTGCCCGAAGGTTACTTCGCCGAACCCAACGTGCAGTTCGGGATCGAGATCGACGTGGCGACTTTCGAAGAGGCGGATGGCCCGAATGACCGCTCATCGGACGTCGGTCCCGAACCGGACGGTTGGATCGTGTCGGCCCCAACGCTGACCATTCCACTTCCGATCATCACCGATGTCGTGGAAGTCCTGGTCTTCGATCGTGAGGGTGGGCCGACCCTGGCCGGCGCGATCGAACTGGTTAGCCCTGCAAATAAAGACCGGGCCGACCACGGCAAGGCCTTCGTCAACAAGTGTGCGGCTTATCTGCAACAAGGATTGGGGCTGGTTGTCGTCGACGTCGTGACCGGGCGCCGATACGACTTTCACAAGGCGCTCCTCAAGCGCCTGGGCACTGCAGCGACCACGCCGATCGACGCGAAGCTTCAGGCCACGTCGTATCGGCCGGTCGATCGTAATGGTCAGACCAGCCTCGACATCTGGCAAGAGGGCCTGGCGATCGGCCAGCCGCTCCCCAGCCTGCCGCTCTGGCTGCGCGGCTCGCTCTGCCTGCGGGTCGACCTGGACGCGACCTACGATCGGACCTGCCGCGAGCAGCGGATCCCGGTCAACTCATAGCTCGGTCGGTCCAGGTGCTCGCAAAGCACCCTACACGCACACTGATCGGTCAAACCACCTTGGCAGGCCCTTCGGCCGTGCCGGTGTCGAGCGGGTCGACCAGCAGCCGTTCGAGCCACTGCCTGTGCGGCAGGACGTGGAGCATCCATTGCCGGACGCGACGGCTCAGCATGGCCCGCGCCCACCTCAGCAGCAACGGGGCCAAGGGTCGGGACCGGACCGGCACCGACACGGCGCCCGGCCACGGGGCCGGGACCACCACGTTGAGCATGAAGATGATGTGGCACGCACTGCCGGCGATCACGAACAGATGGAACGTCTCGTGCCAGGCGAAGACCCCCGGGCTCAGCACCGGCCAGTGCGCCAGGTTCATCACCGCGCCGATGCTGTAGAGCAAGCCCCCCAGCGGCAGCGGCGAGAGCGTCCGGTGGGAATAGATCCGGGACAGTTGCCAGTAGCAGAACATGGACCCCCAGCCCATCGTCAGGTAGATCAGGGTCGACACCCAGATCGGCAGCACGCCCCCGCACCAGACCCTCGCGGCGCAGACCAGGGAGATCGACCAGACGGTCGCCAGCGTGCCCCACAACCAGCGCCCCCGGAACAGCGACCAGACCACCGGCGTGTACGTCCCCGCGATCAGCAGGTAGATCCCGACATGGTCGAGGCGCTGGAACCGGCTCAACGGCTCGCCGCGGAGCATCACCGCGTGGAAGGCCGCGCTGGCCGCGTAGCAAAACGTCAGGGTGATGCCGAAGACCACGAGAGACAGGGCCTTGAATCGTTGATAGCGAGCCACGCGGCACTTGCCCCTGGCCAGCACGCACGGCCTGGGCGCGTCGCACGGGCTCTTGATGCGGCACGTATTGAGCGCCTCGCATCGTCTCCACAGGAACCAGGTTATGGGCAGAGCCATCATCATCCCGGCCCCATGGCTCAAAGCATTGATGGGCTCTCGAAGATCGAAGGGAAGCATGGCGCCCTCGCAAAGAAGTGAGCTCCGGGTGGAGCTCCAAGGTGGGGCGACGAGTCGAGCCACGATCGGAGATCAGGGTTATTTTCGACTCATTCTGGGCCGCCTCTTAACAATTCTACGCACGACCGAGCGTTCGGGATCGGCGGACGCGCCGCCTGGGGGAGTCTGAACGGGGATGACCACTGTTGTCGCCGACCTCGATCGGCGACAATCCTCTTCTCGGGCCGGACGCCCGATGACGACCGTATAGAGAGAGATACGAAGACGCGCATGCGAGCGTGACCGTATCACTAAGCATAAGCAATCGATGTGCCAGTTGAAGCGAAGTGGGGAAGACACATGCCGTCACGTTGCTTTTCGCGATCATGGGCCGTGAACCGGGTTGTGGTCCTGGGGCTGGCCGTCATTGGCGGTGGTGCCCGTGCGGCGGGAGATGGCGAGCGGTCTCCGGATCCGGACAAGAATCCCGGCGTGGAATCGATCCGCGCGTCGGTCGCTCGGGCCTTGCCCCTGCTCGTCAAGGCCGGAGCGGAGGAGTATCCCAAGCACCGCGACTGCTTCTCCTGCCACAACCAGGCGGTGCCGGCGCTGGCGCTGGACCTGGCGCGTCGGCACGGGTTCGCCGTCGAGGCCGAGACCCTGCAATCCATCGCCGAGCACACCGAGGCCGACCTGAACGGGGCGATCGAGGATTACCGGGCGGGCAAGGGACAGCCGGGGGGCGTCATCCGGGCCGGATATGCCTTATGGGCACTCGAAGCCGCTGGCTGGGAACGGGACCAGACAACCGCCGCCGTGGCACATTATCTGTCAGCGACCCAGGGCCGGCGCGACCACTGGCTGGCTCAGTCCCAGCGGCCCCCATCCGAATCGAGCGACTTCACCGCCACGGCGCTGGCGCTGCGGGGCCTGCACGCCTTCCGACCGCGGACCGCGTCGACGTCACTCAAGGATAAAGACCCGAAAGGGACGGTCGAGTCGACACTGCCCGAGGCCCAGCGATGCGCCCAGGCCCTGAAGTGGCTGCTCCAGACACGGCCGCGTGAGACCGAGGATCGCGTCTTTCGCCTCTGGGGCCTGAAGTACGCCGGCGCCGACGCCAAAGACCTCGAAGCTGCGGTCGCCGACCTGATCCGCACGCAACGGCCCGACGGCGGCTGGAGCCAGCTCGACGCCGCCGTTCCGGCCGGACCGTCCGCGAACCCGAAAGACCAGGGACGGCTTCCTGTCGGTGCGTCTTCCAGCGACGCGTATGCCACCGGCTCGACCCTGGTCGCGCTGCACCTGGCCGGCGGCGTTTCCACCGACCTGCCCGCCTACCGACGCGGCCTCGCCTTCCTGATCAAGACCCAGCGCGACGACGGATCGTGGTTCATCAAGTCGCGGAGCAAGCCGTTTCAGCCCTATTTCGAGAGCGGATTCCCCCACGGGCCGGACCAATTCATCTCGGTGGCCGCCACCGGCTGGGCGGTCGCCGCGATGTCCCTCGCATGCCCGTCCCCCTGACGCATCTCGCTCGGGGCTTCAACCGATCTTGCCGGCCCGATGCCGCCATCCGGCCGCACCCAGGAGCAGGCCGAAGACGAGCCAGGTACTCGGCTCGGGGGCCGGGGTCGGCAGCGGGGTCGAGGAAGACTCCGCCAGGGGCGGGTTCAGATACTGCGCCTCGACGTTTGTGCTGGGTTTCTTGGCCGTCGCCTTCTTGCCGCCGTTGAGATGCAGCGCGTTCTCCAGGTCGTTGAGGCCGGTCGACGTCCATTTCGAGAGCTCGCTGGCCGGGATGCCCGCGATCGACAGGTTCGACGCCAGGGCCGAGAGTGGGTTCGAGGTCGACGAAGCCGTGCTCGATGACGACGTGGTCTGTCCCGGATCGCCGGCGCCGGTCGCGGAACCGGCCTTCGCCGTGCGTTCCTGAGATCGGCCATAGCGCGGTAGGTACTCGACGGCATAGCCCTGAGTCGGTGTCTGCACGATGGCCATCCGTGCCGTATCGAGATCCGCGTTGAGACTCGCCTGGACGATCGGGGTGAGATCCAGCGGGCCGACCGGGTTCCCGACGGCCTCGGAGGTGGTCGTCACCGTCGGAATGCCGGCGGGCAGATGCTCGCCGCCGGAGAGGGGATACGCGAAATAAGCCGGCGTGCTCCCGGAGGATGTCGACGATCGAGCGGAGATCGGCAGCCCGGTTTCCGAGATGAAGACGGCATTCGAGCGATCTTGCGCCGTGAGATACCTGGCGATCCCGGCCGCCTCACCTCGCGAGGCGAGGCTCGTCACGAGCCCGAGAACCGCCACCGCGGCCCGACGCCAGGCTCCTCGCGGTGCGGAGTACCGGAAAACCCCAATACGAACACGGTTTCGTGCCATCGCGGCGCCCTTCCTTGGAATCAACCGAGCGACTTGGATTATCGAATCCGTCGTCCCCGACCGCCGGACAGGGCCAACGGCTCCCAGAGCGGGGAGGAGGAACGAAATCAATCGGGAAAATATTCGAGATCTGAGGCGGAGATTTGCTCAAGTCGAGGGGCTATGTATACCGAGTTCCCGATAACGGTCAATGGTAGTCGCTCGTGGCGGATGGCTCGGTCTCGCGTGGTGGCGAGGGGCGGGTGGCGTGCCAGGACAGGCCGCTGCAGGAGATGGGGCCCTGCCTCGGCCTTTCCACGGTAGCCTTTTTGAGAGGCCCGACGAGCCGCGGGACATGACGATCGCCCCGGCATTCACTCGCCACCCGCCACGATCTTCACTTCACTTCACTTCCTCGAGCTCGACTTCGAAGAACAGGGTCGCATTGGGCGGGATCTCGCCGCCGGCGCCGCGTCGCCCGTAGCCCAGCTCGGAGGGGATGATCAGCTCGCGCTTGCCGCCGGCCTTCATGGTGGCGACGCCCTCATCCCAGCCCGCGATCACCTGACCCACGCCTAGCTTGAATGCGAACGGCTGGCCGTGGTCCTTGGAACTGTCGAACTTCTTGCCTTTCCCGTACCCCGACCAGAGCCAGCCGGTGTAATCCATCACGCAGGTCTGGCCGGTTTTCGGCTTCTCGCCGGTCCCCACCTTGACGTCGCGATACTCGAGCCCGGTGCTGGTCTTCTCGAATTTGCCCAGCAACTCGATTTCGAAGAACAGGGTGGCATTGGGGGGAATGACCCCGCCGGCGCCGCGTGCCCCGTAGGCCAGATCGGACGGGATGATCAGCTCGCGCTTGCCGCCGACCTTCATGGTGGAGACCCCCTCATCCCAGCCGGCGATCACCTTGCGCTTGCCGACGGGGAAATAGAACGGGACGCCACGGTCCTTCGAGCTATCGAACTTCTTGCCCTTGGCACCGCCCTCCCATAGCCAGCCGGTGTAATGGACCGCGCAGGTCTGGCCGGCTTCTGGCGCCTTCCCTTTCCCTTCCTCTACGTCGTGGTACTGGAGGCCGCTCTTGGTTTTCGTCACTGTCTTGTCCTTGCCCTTCGCCTGCTCCGTCTCCGCCTGGCCGGGATCCGCGGCATGCGCCGCGGTCCACGCGATCGGGGAGAACAGGACCGCAACGGCCATCGCGGTCAAGAAGGTCGAGCGCAACGACGTGATTGTGGTCGTCATCGAGAATCAATCTCCTGAATATGTCCGAGGTTACACGAATCGGAATCCGTCCGGTCGTCCGGTCCCGAACCTAACACAAATCCCGGCGGCTGGGGAGGGAGTGGCGAGCCGATCGGTTCGCCTGGTTCCGTCAGAAGGGGCGGTACGACATCGGATTCCATCCACAACCGATCCCGGACGGCAGGATCGATGACGACTCCGCCGACGAGCCTGGGAGTGCCTCCGGCTGACCTCCTCATCCCGATTTCTTGGTCCGAGCTGTCTCCGGATCACTCCCCTATCCGTTCCTTGATGGTGTGGGAATCGTGAAAGTCTCGTGAAGAAACGATAGAATCATGGCCATCCCGACGGCATGACGGACGGGGCCGCTGCGAGGATTGTCTCTTCGGACGACCCGGGACCGTATCCCTCTCGAACAACCTAGCTGGGAGCCCTCATGTCAAGAATCAACGGCGCGGCGTTGCGCATCACGGTCGGCGTCGCGATGATCTCCGTCGTCGTTCTGGGCGCGATGGCCACCCAAGGGCAGAGTCGGCCCCAGGAACCGGCCGGTAAGGCTCAAGGCGGGCCGCCGCCGGGCGGCTTCGGACCGGGCGGCTTCGGACCGGGCGGACCGCCGGGTGGCTTCGGCCCCGGGATGTTCCTGGCCCCCCAGATCCTGGAGGCGGCCGACACGGACAAGGATAGCCGGCTCTCGCCCGAGGAGGCGGCCAGGGCCGCCGAGCGGTTCGTCCGCGATGCTGACAAGGACAAGAAGGGCTCGGTCGACGTCGGCACGCTCCGCGACGCGATCAACCGACGGATCGGGCCGCCGCCGGGCGTTGAAGACGACGAGCCCCGCCCGGGACCGCCCCCCGGCTTCGGCCCCGGGATGTTCCTGGCCCCCCAGGTGATGGAACTCGCCGACACCAACAAAGATAGCCGACTGACCCCCGAGGAGGCGGCCAGGGCCGCCGACCAGTTCATCCGCGACGCCGACGGCGACAAGAAAGGCTCGCTCGACGCCGGCGGCCTGGCCTCGGCCATGAACCGGCGGATGGGGCCACCCCCCGGCTTCGGCGGACCGGGTGGTCCCATGGGCGGGGAACGCAAGCTGGTCAAGCAGTTCGACAAGGACGCCGATGGCCGGCTGAACCGGACCGAGCGCGTGGCGGCGCGCGAATCGATCAAGAAGGAACGCGCCTCCGGTGGCCGGGGCGGTCGAGGCTTCGGTCCTCCCGGCGGCTTCGGCCGGGGGGAAGCGACGCCTTCGAAGCCCGGCCGCCGTCTCCAGCCGGGCGACGTGGAAACCTTCCCCGGCAAGCCGCTCTACGACTCGACCATCATTCGAACCCTCTTCCTCGACTTCCCGGACAAGGACTGGGAGGCCGAGCTCGCCGACTTCAATCGCTCCGACGTCGAACTCCCCGCCACGCTGGTCGTGGACGGCAAGACCTATCCCAACGTCGGCGTGCATTTCCGCGGGATGTCGTCGTTCTTCGGGGTGCGCGAGGGCCAGAAGCGGTCGTTGAACCTATCCCTCGACTTCGTCGACCCCAACCAGCGGCTCCTCGGATACAAGACGCTCAACCTGCTCAACTCGCACGAAGACCCGACCTTCCTGCATTCGGTGCTGTACTTCGAGATCGCCCGGAAGTACATCCCGGCGCCGAAGGCCAACTTCGTCCGGGTGGTCATCAACGGCGAGAGTTGGGGCCTGTACGTCAACGCACAGCAGTTCGACAAGATCTTCCTCACGGAGAACTACCCGAGCAGCAAGGGCGCGCGCTGGAAAGTGCCCGGCAACCCCGGCGCCGACGGCGGACTGGGCTATCCCGGCGAGAATGTCGAGGAATACAAGCGCCGCTACCAGATCAAGACCGGCGACGACCCGAAGGACTGGAAGGCCCTGATCAACCTTTGCCGGGTCCTCAACCAGACGCCGCTGGACCGCCAGGAAGCGGCCTTGGAGCCGATCCTCGACATCGACGGCGCCCTCTGGTTCCTGGCGATCGATAACGCCCTGATCAACAGCGATGGCTACTGGATTCGCGCTAGCGATTACAGCATCTTCATGGATTCCAAGGGCAAATTCCACGTCATCCCCCACGACGCGAACGAGACCCTCCAGCCGTCGATGGGCTTCGGACCGGGCGGACCCGGCGGCGGACCGGGCTTCGGCGGACGAGGACGTGGTGGACCCGGTGGACCCGGTAATCGGGGTGGCTTCGGACCGGGCGGTCCGGGCGGTGGCCCCGGCGGACCGGGCGGGCCCGGTGGACCAGATGGTCGGGGGCCAGGTGGGGGGGCGAGGTCGTCGGGGATCGAGATCGACCCGCTGGTCGGCCTGGATGACGCGCGCAAGCCATTACGGAGCCGGCTGTTAGCTGTCCCCAGCTTGAAGGCCCGATATCTGGACCACGTCCGCACCATCGCCGAGCAATCGCTGGACTGGAACACGCTTGGGCCGGTCGTGGCCCGCTACCGGGCGATGATCGAGAAGGAGATCGAGCAGGACACCCGCAAGCTGACATCGCTGGCCGCGTTCCAGAAGGCTGTGTCTGACGTGGCGGAGGAACCCGCGGCGGCCTCGAACCGGCGGCCGGGATCGGGCCTTCGATCCTTCGCCGATCAGCGGCGCAAGTACCTCCTGAACCACCCGGCAATCCGGAAGGCGGCCCCGTGATGGCCGTTGGAGGCATCGGGCGCAGGTCTCCCGACCCTGGCCATGGCGACGGCCGAGTGCTAGGCGCGGGTCTCCAGACCCCGCCCAGGCCGAGCGCTGGGCGCGGGTCTCCAGACCCCGCCCACGACCGGACCGCAGGTCTCCAGGTGCCACGCATGGAATCAAATAAGACGCTTCGAAACGAAACATCCGTCGGGGGAACGCGATGCCTGAATGGTTACATACGTCGCTGGCGAACGGCTCGGACCCGGCACCGGCGATCCTCATCTGGCGGATCGGGATGGCCCTGGTTCTGGGTGCGGCGGTCGCGCTGATCTATCGATGGGCGCGGCGGGGTGAGGCCGTGCGATGGACGTTCGTCACGACGCTGGTGTTACTGGCCACGGTGATCGCCATGGCGACGCAGGTCATCGGCGACAACGTCGCGCGAGCGTTCAGCCTGGTCGGGGCGCTGTCGGTGGTCCGGTTCCGGACGGTGGTCAAGGACACCCAGGACACGGCCTTCGTCATTCTGGCGGTCGTGGTGGGCATGGCTTCGGGCGCGAATCACCTGGTGGTCGGGATCGTGGGCCTGGGGCTCATCGTCGCCGCATCGCTGGCCCTCTGGCCCCACCGCGCCGACGGCTGGCACAAGGTCGAATGTACGCTCACGCTCCGCATCGCGCTGTCGTCGGGGGTCCGGCCGGCGGCCGAGCAACTCCTCGCCGGGTCGGCGCGACAATTCACGCTCACCTCGGTCGGTACGGCACGCCAGGGGTCCTCCCTGGAGCTGACGTATCGCGTCTTCCTCCGACCAGGTTGCTCGCCGGCCGAGCTGGTGATGGAACTCAATGCGATCGAGGGAATCGAGAGTGTCGGCCTGCAACAGGGGGAGTAGAGCGCTTCACGATCGGGTCGCCTCCAGAATAACCGCAGCGAATCCATACGAGCCCGAAGCGCCAGCGAGTGAATTCCGGCGGGGACGAGCCATCTGAGTTGCGACGTGAACGCATCAATGTCAACCCTTCATCGTGTGGCCGAGGCTTTCTTCGCATCGGCCTCGGGGAATGGGAATTCGAGTGGGAGAGGCTTCGACGTCGAAAGCGGTTGTTCGTCGTCCGATTGCTTCTGCCATCGCCGGAGCAGGCCGGTCAGGCGCAGGATCTCGCCGGCCCGGCCGGGATCATCGGCGAGGTCGTGCAACTCGTCCGGGTCGTCCCGGAGGTTGAAGAGCTGGGTCTTGTTGACCTGCGGATAGACGATGAGTTTCCAATCGTCGTCGCGCACGGCGCGCTGGACGTCGCGATAGGCGGTGAAGATCGAGTCGCGGCGCGTCCGCCGCTCCCCGGCGAGGACCGGGGCGAGGCTCAAGCCCTCGCTCCCCTCGGGGGCCGGTATGCCGGCCAGGTCGCCGAGCGTCGGGAAGATGTCGAGCAAGTAACACAACGCGTTCGCCCGGCGCCCCCGCGGGACGCCCGGGCCGGCGATGATCAGCGGTGCCCGCATGGAATGCTCGTAGAGGTTCTGCTTGCCGAACAACCCATGACTGCCGATGGCCAGGCCATGGTCGGCGGCGAAGACGATCAGGGTGTTCTCATACCGGCCGCTCGCCTTCAGGGCCTCGAGGATGCGGCCGATCTGGGCGTCGAGGAACTCGATCGCGGCGTAGTAGTCGGCGAGGTGTCGGCGGACGACCTCGGGCGTTCGCGGCCATGGGGCGAGCTCTTCGTCCCGGATGACCAGCTCGCCGTTGTTGAACGGATGCTGCGGCAGGAAGTTCGCGGGCAGAGGCGGTCGATCGACGTCGTATCGACGATGATACTCCGGTGGCGCCACGCGTGGGTCGTGCGGCAGGTTGAACGGGACATAGCAGAGGAATGGCGTTTCCCCCGTCCGGCCCCGGATGAACGCCGCCGCGGCGTCGGCGAAGAGCTTCACCGAATGCTCGCCGCTCGTCCGCTCGTTGATGAATGTATGTTCGGACGAGATATCCTGGATCTTGAGCTTGTAGGGATCGCCCATTCCCCCCAGGAAAACCGCCTTACCTTGCTGGAAAACGCGCAGGGCCGACTCACCCTTGTTATGCCATTTGCCGGTCAGGAAGGTGGCGTATCCCTGCCTGGCGAAGGCTTCGGGCCAGGTCGGCTGGCCTTCGAGGTCGTCCTTGATGTGGAAGAGCGTGCGCCCGGTGAGGAGCATGGCACGCGATGGGACGCAGACCGCCCCTTGCATCGACCCCATGCAGTAGGTGCGCGTGAACGCCGTCCCCTGGCTCGCGAGCCGGTCGAGGTTTGGGGTCCGGATTCGCGCGTTGCCCAGCGCGGCGATGGTGTCGGCCCGTTGGTCGTCGGCGAAGAGAAGGAGGACGTTCGGCCGGGTTGCTCGCCTCGGAACCTCCTGGGCCTGGGAGGTGTTGCCCGCGATGAAACCTGCGGCCATCAGGAACGCGAAGACCACGCGTCGGAATATCGGGAGCGGATACGCTCCGCCATGGTCTTGGTTCTTCATGGTTGCCTGTCATCCTGGTTCTCGAACACCGCCCGTGCTGCCGGAGGCGGTTCGCCGACGCCAGTTGATGTAGCCGATCAGACGGAAGCGCGCGACTCATCCCGCAGTGACCTCGGGCACCACGAACGGCGCGCGGTAGTCACGCCGCGACAGCTCATTGGCGGCGTCGGCGAAGTCGGCGACGAAGCGGCCCTGCTTCTCGTCGAAGTTCACCCAGGGGCCGAGCGTGGCCGGGGTGGCGTCGAGGTCCACGCCGTTCCCGCGCAGATACTCGCGGCAGCGCTCGAAGGCATCGGCCATCTCGGCGTTGCCCGTGATCGCGGCTCGGATGGCCTCGGGGGATGATTGTTTCCCAAGCCGGTGAGACACGTTCGCCATGTGGCAGCAGGCCGTCGAGCGATGTCCCTCGAACGCCTCGGCCGCCAGGTCACCGGCCTTCCGACTGCGGACGCCGGCGAGGAAGGCGGAGAGGTGGGCCAGTTCCAGCGCCTTGGGGCTGTCGCCCTTCCCGAGGTCGTGGACCTTCTTCCCATGACGATCGCAGATCGCCCCGCCGGAGGCGTCGCCCGCGAAGTAGCCCCCTTCGCAGTCGATCACGACGCCCTTGTTCTGACCCCGGAACTTCCCCATCGAGCCCGCGCCCTTGCCGGCGCTCACGTTGCGGACCTCGCAAATGAGCGGGGCCGGCCAGAAATCCAGCAGCGCGATGTGGGTGTTGGCCGTCTCGCCGCAGTCGTGGAAACCGAGTCGGCCGCCGATGCTCATGGCGCGCGGGGGCGTCCGGTCCTGCCCCAGGGCCCATCGGCACACATCGATGACGTGGATGCCGTTGTTCCCCATCTCGCCGTTGCCCGTGTCCCAGAACCAGTGCCACTCGTAGTGCAACTGCTTGCGCATCAGCGGCTTCTTGGGGGCCGGGCCGCACCACAGGTCGTAATCCAACGTGCGCGGTGGCGTCGTGGGCGCGTCGACCGACCCGATACCGTCGCGGGCTCGGTACACCAGCGCGTGGGCGAAGCGGATGGCCCCGAACTCGCCCCCGCGGAGGCGATCGAACACCCCGCGAAGGAACGCGCTCGACCGGTTCTGGGTGCCGACCTGGACCATCCGGCCGTACTTGCGGGCCGCCGCCACCATCTGCTGCCCTTCCCACAGGTCGTATGAGAACGGCTTCTCGACGTAGACGTCCTTGCCCGCCTGGCAGGCCCAGACCGTCGCCAGGGCATGCCAGTGGTTCGGCAACGCGATGATCACCGCGTCGACGCCCTTGTCGTCGAAGACTTCGCGGGGGTCGTGATACGCGGCGACTTTCCCCCCGTGGTCCCGGGCCGCCTCGACTTCGCGATCGAGGTGCGCCTGGTCGGCGTCGCAGAGCGCGACGATCTTGACGCCGGGCATCTCGCGGAGCCGGCCGATGAGCTGGTGGCCACGCCCGCCCACTCCCCCGACCGCCGTGGTCGACCCCAGCCCGATGACAGCGACATTCACCGCGTCGTTGGGGCTGCCCGACCGGGGCTCGGCGCCGAGCATCAGCCGCGGCATCCCCAGCGCCAGACCGGCCGTCATTGAACCTCTCAGAAAGCTCCGGCGTGGGATCGGTTTCATATTGCTGCTCACCATGGACCTGGGGGGCTTCGGTGTGAACGGACGCTCCCGGGGCTGAGAGCCGACGAATCCAACGTGGCCGTCGCCCGTCGCCCCCTATTTCAGAGACTAGCCGGTGCGCCGCGGTTCGTCGACCCACTTCCCGAAGTCACCGGTCCGGATCCCTGCCGGACGTTGTCCTTCCCGGTCGGACACGAGAGCCGCTCCCGGTGCGAGGGAGCGGGAATCCGCCGGCAGGAAAGGTCTTCGACCGCCTCATGCGGGGATCGCCAGGGCCCTCGCAGCAACGTCTGCCGAAGGACTGCCCTCGTCCCGCCGGCGATGACAACGCCTTCCGGATGCCGGAAGCAGGGTCTTCGCCGTGAGCTGTCATGGTCTTGTCGCTTGCGTGAATTGGCCCTCGGTCGAAAGGGAAGCCGCGAATTGCGAATCGCTCGACGCGACTTGCATCTCGCAGAGCCTGGTGAACCGGCGCGAGGGGTGTCAGGCTCGAAGATGTGCCTTCAGGAACGCCCCCGTGTGCGACGCTTTGCACGCGGCGACCTCCTCGGGCGTGCCCGACACCACCAGCTCGCCGCCCCCATGCCCGCCCTCCGGCCCGAGGTCGATCACGTGGTCCGCCGTCTTGATCACGTCCAGGTGATGCTCGATCAAGAGCACCGTGTGCCCTGAGTCTACCAGCCGATTCAAGGACTCGAGCAGCCGCTGCACGTCCGCCAGGTGCAGTCCCGTCGTCGGCTCGTCGAGGATGTAGACCGTGTGCTTCGATCGCTGGAGCTTGCTCAGCTCCGTGGCGATCTTGATCCTCTGCGCCTCGCCTCCGGAAAGCGTGGTCGCCGACTGGCCCAAGGTCAGGTATCCGAGCCCGAGTTCGTCCAGGACCTCGATCTTCTTGCCCACCACCGGCTCGGCCTCGAAGAACACCGCCCCCTCCTCGACGGACATGTTCAGCACGTCGTCGATGGTCTTGCCGCGCAGCGTGACTTCCAGGGTCTCGCTGTTGAAACGCGCCCCCTTGCACGCGCCGCATGTCACCTCGACGTCGGGCATGAAGTAGAGCTGGGTGGTGATCACCCCCTCGCCCTGGCACTCCTCGCACCGGCCTCCCTTGACGTTGAAACTGAACCGCCCCGCCTTGTAGCCGCGCTCCACCGACAGCGGCGCCTGGGTGAACAGGTCGCGGATCGCGTCATAGAAGCCGATGTAGGTCGCGGGATTCGACCGGCTGTTCCGCCCGATCGGCGATTGGTCGATGTTGACGACCTTGTGCACGTGCTCGAGCCCGTCTACGCCCTCGTGCTCGCCCGGCAGGGTGCGGGTGTCGACAAGCCGCTTCCAGAGCGCCTTGTAGAGCACCTCGTTGACCAGCGTGCTCTTGCCCGAACCCGAGGCGCCTGTGATCGCCACCAGCTTGCCGAGTGGGAACGTCACGTCCACGGCTTTGAGGTTGTTTTCCCGGGCCCCGCGCACGACAAGCGATTTGCCGGTCCCCTTTCGCCGCTGCCTGGGGGTGTCGATCGATCGTTTCCCCGAGAGGAACTGCCCGGTTGGCGACGCCTCGCACGCGAGCACGTCAACGAGCGTTCCTTGGACCACGACCGTGCCTCCGTGGACCCCCGGTCCGGGACCCATCTCCACCAGGTGGTCGGCGGCCCGGATCGTGTCCTCGTCGTGCTCCACGACGATGACCGTGTTCCCGATGTCGCGCAAGCTCTCCAGCGTGGCGATCATCTTCACGTTGTCCTTCGGGTGCAGGCCGATGCTCGGCTCGTCGAGCACATAGAGCATCCCCATCAGCCCCGATCCGATTTGCGTGGAGAGTCGAATCCGCTGCGACTCGCCGCCGGAGAGCGTGCCGGAGCGGCGGTTCAGATTGAGGTAGTCCAGTCCGATGCCCAGGAGCAGTTCGAGGCGGCCGCGAATCTCCTTGAGCACCTGTCCTCCGGCGTCGGCGCCGCGGCCGACCGGCTTGACGGTGCCCAGGAACGCATGGAGCTCGTCGAAGTTGAGCTGGCCGAGATCGTGGATGGTCTTGCCCTCGATGGTGAAGCAGAGTCGCGTGGCGCGGAGCCGTGCGCCGTTGCAGTCCGGGCAGGTGTGCTCGACCATCACGTTATCGAGCCAGGCTTCCATCCCGGAGTTGGCTTCGCCTTGCTGCCGATATCGACGGTATCGCCGCTCGATCCGCCGGGCGATCCCGCCGAAGCCGACCTCCTTGCCCTCCCAGTCCTCGCGGCCTCCCTTCGCATCCGGCGGCGGGGAGAGCACGATCTTCGTGTCGATGCCGTTGAGGATCGCCTGGCGCGCCGAATCGGAGAGCTGGTCCCACGGCGTATCGAGGGAGAATTGCAGCGTCCTGGCCAGGCTGTACATAATCCGACCATCCCAGGTGTCGGGGTTGTACTTGAAAGCCTCGCGCACGAAGCAACCGCCGCGGATACTCCGCCTGGGATCGGGCACCAGGAGCTCCGGGTGCGTCAGCTTGTGGACCCCCAGGCCGCCGCACGTCCGGCAGGCGCTCTCCGGGTTGTTGAACATGAAGTACTCGGGTTGGATGTCCCCATAGACGAGGTGGTGCGTCGCGCTGCACAGCCCCTTATAGAACCGCTCGCTCTCCGACTTGTTCGCCCCCTTGACGACCTGCACCCGGAGCAGCCCATCGCCCACGAGCAGGGTCGCGGCGATCGCCGCCTTGATGGCCTTCTCATGCTTGGGGCCGACCACCAGCCGGTCCACCACAGCGTCCATGTGACGGACCTTCGAATCGTCGAGTTCGACCTCTTCGGAGATGTCCACCGGCTTGCCGTCGATGATCAGCCGCCGACAACCCTTCTTCCTCACCTCGGTCAGGACGAAGTCCAGCTCCTCACCGTACACCTTGAATACGGGCGCGCGGAGCTCGATCTCCGCCCCCTCCGGCAGCGCCAGGATCGCTTCCAGGATCTGGCTCGCCGTTCGGCCGGGTGTCGGCTCGCCGGTGCGAGGGCATCGCGGCTCGCCGATCGTCGCGAACAGCAGGTTCAGATAGCTCGCGATGTCGGTCATGGTGCCGACGGTCGAGCGCGGGTTGCTGGCGATGGTCTTCTGCTCGATGGAGATGACCGGGGACAGGCCGAACACGAAATCGACGTCCGGCTTGGCGACCTGAGCAACGAACCGCTTCGCGAAGCTGGACAGCGACTCCATGTACCGACGCTGCCCCTCGGCGTAGATGGTGTCGAATGCCAGGCTCGACTTGCCCGAGCCCGAGAGCCCGGTGACCACGATGAGCTTGTCGCGCGGGATCTCGACCGAGATGTTCTTGAGGTTGTGCACGCGCGCGCCCTGCACGGCGATGGTCGTGCGCACCGAGGATCTGCGTGTATCGCGCCGGGGGATCGACCTAGAAGCCATCCGATCGTCCCTCGAGGTAGAAGAAAGCCAACTCTTGCACGGCGATGTTGCTCCTCTTGGTGAGGTGCACCGGCGTCGCGGCCTTGCCGATGAGTCCTCGGTCGGCCAGGTACTCGCAGGCCGTCGTGACCCCGCTGACATCGAGGTTCCTTCGGAAATAGGACTCGATCTCGGAACAAGACCGCGCCTCGCCGACCTCCCGGAGGTGATCGATCAACGGGGCAAATAGCGTCGCGGCACGCCGGGCCAGGTAGTCGTCGACGGCATCCAGCGCCGCCTGGACGTTCTTCCGCGTCTTCTTGCCGTTGAGGAGGTCGGCATAGATCGTCTTGAAGAATGAGGGGTTCAACGTCAATGCCTGGGGGATCACCTCCCGGTCGGCGAGCAGCTTGCGGCCGATGACCTCGATCCGGGCCAGCGGGGTTGCGGCGTAGAGGATCCAGAGCGCCGTGTAGTCCAGGTCGCCGCGGGTCAGGAGCCATTTCTGGGCCTTGTACATCGGCGCCAGCGCGAGCGTCGCCGCCTGGAGGAGCTGAACCTGTGTGTCACGCTCGCCGATCTCTGGCAGCCGTGAGTAGAAGTCTGTGATTGTCTCATCATGGGTGTAGAGGATCTTACCCTTGGTGAGAAGGGAGTGCATGAACGAGTTGCGGATCGACCCTTCCATCGCCTTGCGGAACTGCGCCCGAGGAAGGAGAATGGCATGGACGTTGAGCCCGTCCGCGTAGAGCGCCAGGTCTCCTTGCTCCACATTCTTGTCGTCGATGGTCACGAGGATCAGGTCGATGTCGGACTTGGCCCACACCTTGTCGTGGGACAGGCTTCCACAGAGGATCGCCGCCAGGATGGAGCGGTCCTGTTTCACCTGCTCGAGGAGCGCCTGGAGCGCCTCCATGAACCTTTGCTCGATCGGCTCCTTCGCCATGCTCCACCGTCACGGTCTCTGGTCGTGTTTCCACCTACCGAATGAGACAAGGCGCGATCCTCCCCATTCTTACCATAGTCATCGATACGAGTGTACCCCTGCGTTCCGATAACCGGTCGACGGACTCATGTTCTTCCGGAGTCCGTAAGGACCTGGCCCCCGCGAGGGGGCCTGAACCTTCGATGCGCTCGAACTGAGGCTGGCTGGCCCCCTATCGGGGCGGATGATCCTGGCGATGGTCCTGACGGCGCTGGCGTGCCTGTTCAACCTGCCGGTCCCGCTGCTGGTCCAGGCGTTGATCGACCATGT
>JBKQHM010000534.1:0-29142 GCA_052148775.1 Isosphaeraceae bacterium
CGGTATCCAGCAACGCCCCCGTCGCCGCGTTCGAGACCTGCACCTGCTCGCTCCGGCCGGAATTGGACCAGTCGAGGAAATACAGCTCCAGGTCGTGCGCCTGGCCGTCGGTCAGGTCCACGTCCACCGTGAAGCTGGTCGTCGCGTACCAGCATGCGGCAACGCCGAAGGTGTCGCTCGGATTATCGAGGGCCTGCGGGGCGGTCGTGCTCGCGGCCGCGACGTAGGTCGTCGCGCCCGAGGGCGTCACGGTCGCGTAGCCGGGCAGGCTGGCCGCGTCGCCGATGACGTCGTAGCCCTGCGCACCGTAGGACCCGACCCAGTTCCCCTCCGTACTGTGATCGAGCATGAAGTGCGAAGCCGAGGCGACGGCGGGTACCACGGAGACGCTGGTGCTCGCCGTGGCCGTGTCACCTTCTGCGTCGGTGACGGTCAATGCGATCGTATAGGTCCCGATGACGGCGTCGAAGACGAAGGAATCGGTGGTCTGCGTGGATAGGACCGTACCGTTCTGGGAAACCTGCCAGGTCAGGGTATAAGGCAGCGTGGAACCGAAATTCGCCGTCGAAACCAGCCGGGCATCGGCCCAGACCGCGTTGTCGACCCCGGGGTTGCTGCCCGGTGCGGGCAGGACCTCCAGGGTGAGCTTCGTCACACCGCTGACATTCACATCGATGGGGATCGCCCCCGATGCGTAGGTCAGCGTCGGTGATTGATAGAGGAGCTGGCCGTCCCCATAGACGTCGTAGATCACCGAAGAGCCGGAATTCGCGGTGCCGTCGACGCCGATGGTGCTCTCGAATCGGGTGTACTGGCCGTCCAGGGCCAGCGAGACCGAAGAATTGGCGAGGACCCCCAACCCCTCGGAGTAACTCACCCCGCCCAGGACGATCGCCTGGCCTCGGCTGTTCTGGTTGAGCTTGACCGTCCCGGATGATGCGGAGAACGACATGCTGCTCGCATAGGTCACGCCGTACCCGTCATATTCGAGCGCCGTCGGGGCGTCGACGGTGCTGAGCTGGCCGAAGAGGGCTTGCTGGGCGAACTGGCCGAGCGTGAACCCGTCGGGATCCAGGTTCTGCCGCAAGATATTGAGGTCTTGCCAGCTCACCGTCCCGTCGCCATTGAAGTCGCCCTGCTCCCAGTAATCGCCCGTAGTGCCGTAGTTGGCTTCCACTGTCTGGAAATCGGCGTAGTCGACTCTCCCATCGAGATTGGCATCGCCGGCCGGCAAGATCATCGACAACAGGGCGTCGTACTTCTGGCTGCCGGCCGAGAGCACGGTCGGGAGCATCCCCCAGAAGCCGAACTGGCTGCCCTGGCCGGTGAGCTGGTAGGCGTCGAAGAGGCCGCCGCCGGCCGCCTGCCAGTCCTCGATCAAGGCGACGTAGAGCTGATACATGCGGGGGTCGTTCTGCGCCTGTTGCAGGACGCTGAAATTCAGGTCGTTGGCTTGCGGTTGCATTGCCTGTCCACCTTCATACGCGACCAGGGGCACGCCGTATTGCCTGGCCACCGCCGCGTCGGACTGAATCCATGGGACGACGTCGCTCTTCAGATACTGGTTCAAGCCGGTGAAGATTTGATTGATCGTCAGCCCGGCGACGTTGACGCCGCTGGGGAGTGCCACGTATGGTGCCACGGCCGACGCGTAGATGAACTGCGAGGGTGGCCCGTAATTCTGCTGGATGAACTGGAGCTGCCAACTCGCGATCTGCGACCAGGCCGCCTGCGCCGCCATGATCGGCCGGACCCGAGAGCTCCCCGAACCGAAGACCTGGTCGAAGGTCTTGGCGATCAGCACCTCTTCGTAGGCGCTCTGCTGGGCCACCATCTCGGATTGATTCCCGTTCTGGGTCACCAGCGGATTGACCTTCGCAGCGGTGAGCACCTGCCCGAACACGGGGGACGCATTATTCCAGGTCTCGTTACTATACTCCACGTAGACATTGAGGTTCGGATCCAGATCGGTGTCGATGAGCTGGGCCAGGTCCTGGACGAAGGCGGGCGTGGCCAGAGTGGGGACGTTGATCCACATGTCCTTCTGCGCCTCGTTGCACAGCTCGATCATGTCCTCGTAGGGCACGGTGCCCGTGCCGCTGATGCTCATGGCGGTGGGGGGCACACGATCCGACCAGTTGGAGACCGTCGAACCGCCGGACATGTCCCAGTTCACGAACCGAATGTCCGAGAACGGCTCGAGAGACTTGAGGAATGCGGGCGTGAACATCGGCTCGGGGGTGGTCCCATTCCCGTAGCCAGGCATCATGAGGTGGAAGTTGTCCATCGGATCCGACGGATTGACGCCGGTGACCGTCATTGTCAGCAAGTAGGTTCCCGCGGCCCCCGGGTTGAGCACGACCGTGCCCGTCGTTACGCCGTCGGAGACTGTGGGGGCGGCGGCCAGTTGGCCGGTTCCGGAAAACGTCACAGTCCCGGCGCCGGTATAGCTGAACTCGTAGTCCCCCGCGGGGTAGTTGGTCGTGTCGATGCCGATCAAGGCATTGACGAGCGGATAGCCATCGGCGGTCAGGGGGACGGTGGTGCTGCCCGATGTAGACAGCGCCACCCAATCGAAGGCCACGTTGTGCAGGTCGGTCCAGATCGGGTCCCCGTTGTTGCCGTTGTTGGAGTCGAGACTGACGCCGATTTGGGCGCTCAGGGCGATCCGGGACTCGAGGTGCTCGGCCCGGGGAACGAAGGTCCTCTGTCGCAATCGCTTCGGCTTTCTCATGGTTGTCTCTCTCATGTGATGTCGATCAGGGTGCGCGGGGTCCGATCGGCCCAGGCGCCAAACCATTGCGCCCGGTCCCCGCGGAATTGAAAGGCTGAATTCTCGTATGCGTCGAGAGGGGACGCGCGGCCGATCACGTAGCTCGTGTCGCGTCGGGACGGCCCCCAAAGTGCCGGCCGCACGGCCCGGCCGTGCCGAAAACATTCATATAATATATTTTGAATATACAAATATATGAATCATATCGCGTTCGATGGTCCCTGGTACAACACCGGATGCCCGCGTGTCGCCGGCCATGACCGTCGAACCCCTCGAATGAGTCGCCCTCGACCAGTCTCCTATCTTCCCCTTGTATCGAGTTTGCGTTGATCATGGCGTCGAGTCTCTCCGGCGACTCTCACGTCAAATAATCGTCATCGATCCGGGCGGGCCGCATCCTGCCTCCGACGGGAAGCCCCTGTAGGAGCGGCGACGCACCGTCATCCTCCACGCGATCGTCCTCCAACTGATCCATCCAAGGGTGGCAACACAGAACCATCAATGAATCATCTTAAAAGGATTTGATTTACGTGAAAGCGGGCTGATTTTAATGGGCCGGAAGCGAGATTACAAGCGAGTGAAGAAAAACTAAGTACCACAAGATGGAATTGTCATGAGTTCAGGACCGCGAGGGATGTCGGGGACCTCCGGCCGAGTGCCCGTGGACGGCGGTCAGGGGTGATGTCAGATCGAGGGGCGCCTCAGGCCCGTTCGGCGAGTCGGTCCCGAGAGCACTCGGGGCCTCGGTCCGGTCAGAGCCTCCGGACCATTCACAACCGCCGCAGCCAGCCGCCGAGATCGATGGCTCGAGTATCTCCGGGGTTTTTCCGTTCGAGGGCGGCAGGGTCTTCTGGATCCCCGAGGAGACGACGGGTGGTAGCCGTGATGCCATACCGAGCACGACTCGGCCTGCTCGGCCCGGTCGGTTGGCTGCCGTCCATTCACGCTGGAAGCCCGCCGCGTTCCATCCCATCATCGCCGTCGACGCATTTCCATCATCGACATCTCACGGAAAACCGTCCCGGGAGTCTCACCTTCCGACGGTCGATCCATCGGGTCCCGAAAGGCCCCCCTTCTTTGATCGAAGTGCAAAGGTGGGGAGAATCGAACAAGAACCCGCTCCTCGCAATCCTCGACATTTCTTAGCTCGGACACGACCCAATTCGATTACCCCACGCGACCCGCACAATAAGACCGAAAATACGCTTTGTTTAGACCGTGATCTCAGTTCAAGGCGACGTTTGATTCCGAAAATCAACACACAGCTTCCTACAGATGCACGTTGATTGACTGGTTGAAAACCCGATGTTAAGCTGAGACTCGATCCAATCAAACGGTGGTTTACTCTGGTCTACTGACGGCTGGTCATCAGGAAATCTCAGGAGATCGGATTTCGACGTAGTCGATTCCGCTATCCAAATTTAATTGTCGTGCTCTCGTCATCGAAAAAACGATCTTGGTTCGTCCGAACTGTCAAAGAGCCAGGAAGTGCGTTCCACGGAGAATCTGCATCGATGAGTACCCTGTCTCCATCGCCGATGTCTCCCTTGAATTCCGCGACAATTGACACTGCGGCGATCTCAGATGATGTACCGTCGTCGAGTCCCTTTGGGTGGCGAAACGTCGTCACAGAGGAAGGGCTTCGGTTACTGATCAAGCGAGCGATCGACGTAACCGGGGCTCTGTTTGGTCTCATCCTCCTTTCCCCAGTGCTAGGGATCGTTGCACTCTTGATCCGGATGGATTCTCCGGGGCCCGTCCTCTTCCGGCAAGTCCGGCGTGGATACCGCGGCCAGCCCTTCTGGGTACTCAAGTTCCGGACGATGACCGTCGACGCCGAGGAGCGCCTCACCGACCTGGAAAGCAGCAATGAATCGCATGGCGGTGTCCTCTTCAAGCTCCGCCAAGACCCTCGTGTGACCCGCCTCGGTTCCTTCCTGCGTCGGAGCAGCCTCGACGAGCTCCCTCAGTTGCTCAACGTCTTGTTCGGCCAGATGAGCCTGGTGGGCCCCCGCCCCCTCCAACTTCGCGACAGCGACTTACTTCTGCAGACCGATCCCGAGGGCTACAAGCGTCGCCTTGACGTGTGGCCCGGAGTGACTGGCCCCTGGCAGGTCGGTGGCCGTAGCGATCTGAACCATGAGCGTATGGTTCAGCTCGATCTCGACTACGTCAATAACTGGTCGTTGGGCCGAGACCTGCTGATCATCTGCAAGACCTTTTTCGTCGTACTGTTCCGCATCGGTGCTTATTGAATCCCTCCCGGAAGGGATGTGATTCTTACGGGCGCCATACGCCTATCCGACTTGACTGCAAGAGGGCGGCGACTCGTCCCCAATTCCGTGGGATGAGTCGCCGCCTTCTTGTTTAAGTCGTTGATCCATCGGAGAAGGCGGGTCAGGATACCCCTGGAATGAGCTTGAGGATTTTCTGCCAACGGGTCTCGCGCTCGCTCTGAAGAGTCATGATCCGCTGATGAATCCAGGCGACGGCATCACGATCTGGATTAGCCGATGTCTGGACTCCGGGCGTGCCCGAGAAAGCCGGCTCGGCCCGGAGTTGATCGGTGGGCGCGGCAACCGTCGGAATCGACTGGGGCGGGGTACGGCCGGGCGACGGCGCGATCGGGGGCGGGACCGCATGGGCGATCATTGCTCGAGGTCCGGGTGCGATCGATGCGGGTGGGAGGGGCGAGCCTGGCGAGGCGGCTCCAGGGTCGAGGACGCCTGAGGGTGCGACCGGCTGACGGGACGGATTAGCCAGTTGATCTTTCAACTCCTGGAGTTCCTGCGAGAGCTGGTGTAAACGGTCGAGTTCCTCACGGATCACCTCCATCTGCTCGCGGTGCATCGTGCCGAACATCTGGACTAGCATGCCCATGGCTTGCTGGAACTGGTCGAACATCTGCTGCTGCATCATATTGAACTGATTGACCAGCGGTACCAGTGCCGTTCCGACCACCTCGGATTGGGACATCATGACGGAGAGGGCCGCACCCGAAGTCGCGGTCTCGATCTGAGAGATGAGGCTGGGAAAGGAAGGAGCCGTACCCGGCGCCGGCAGGGGCCCGATTGTATCGGCCGCGCCAGCGGGGATCGACAAACCCGAAGGCATGGACCCGCGGCTGAGTTGCCACTTCGGGCGGCCTATCGGCTCACGAGCCGGATCGGACGTCCCGTCCGCTAGACCCCGCATGGGATATCGACACCGCATGCGGATCTGATAGCGCCCGATGCTCAGCACGTCTCCGTCGACCAGCTCGCTCGATCGGCTCGGCATGCCATTAACGCTGATGCTATTCTCCCCCCGCAAGTCGACGACCCACAGCCCCGACGGCGTCCGCAGCAAGCTCGCGTGGATCGCCGAGACACTCCGATCCGTCAGCCGAAACTTGCAACCCTTGGCCGACCCAATCATCGACATAAGCCGATGCATGGGCCAGAGGGTCGATTTGGAAGGGCCATTGAGAAACTCCAGGGCGACCTCAGGCAACGGCTCACGGCTATAAGCCTGGGCGGCCAAGGGTAGATCCCCCGGTGGTTCGCCCGGTACCGGCTCGCCGCCGACCGGATCAGTAGCGGAGGGGCGGCGACGGATTCGATAGGGCCCGATGGCGAGGAAACCGTTCCCTGTCAGCCAGCCGGATTTCTGCAGTCCGGCTTCGGTCCGCGTACCCGTCCGACTCTCCAGGTCGACCCAGAAGAGCCAGCCCCCGACCGCCTGGAGATAGGCGTGCCGCCGGCTGATTTGCGGATCATCGAGGAGCAAGTCGGCCCGAGGGTCGCGGCCGATCACGACGAACGGCTGGGGGAACCACCGCGAGTCGACCCCCTCCGGACCTTCGACCACGAGCCGGAGCGAGTCCTTGATCCCGCAGGCGTTCAGGAAGGATTTCATAGAGTTCGCCGCGGTCGAATCCCTCCCCGGTCAGGGATGGGCGCGAACCGCGCTCCTGTCGACGAGAACCAACATGATTGCAAGCTCTGAGGGGATCTGCCCGCCGTCACGATGTGAAACGGAGACCCGGGCTTCGAGGTATTCCCTGCCATCTTCTTGGCAATGTGTAATGGCGTCCAGTCGCAATGACACAACGTTGCCGGCCCATTCCGTCGCCGTGGACGACACGCCGCCGACCGGTGGGGATATTCCAACGGTAGGTCAGTCGAGCCTGCACGGTTCGTATGCTGCGGGATCGACACGGAACGGCCGTCATCGGTACGGACGACGCCCAAGATCGCCAAGACCGGAATTCGCCCACGTCGTGAAGAGGTCTTGCACGGGCCCGACCTTGGTCGATGGCCCTGGGGAGAATGGCCCGGGCGGCCGGGCTTGCCGCCCGTCTCCTCAAGGTATTTCCAATTCGTTGCGCACCTGCTTATACTTGTCCTGCTCCAGCCGATGTAGGCCGTTGGGCAATCCCTTGCCCAGGGCCAGTTCCAGGTTCTTCCGGGCGTTCGCCTTGTCCTTCCCGGCGAGATACGCCTGAGCCAGGTGGAAATACTTGGAGGCCGTGGGCTGCTCATTGATAGCTGCCTTCAGGTCTTCGATGGCGCGTGTGTAGTCGCCGGCGGCCAGGTAGACGACGGCACGGGTGTCAAGGTAGTCGGGAATCGGCCCCTTGATCTCGATCGCGTGATTGATGAGCGGGAGGGCATCAGTCCACCGATTTCCATTCAGCGTCATCAGCCAGGCGAGATTGTTGGATGCAACATCCTGCTGAGCGTTGCTGTTGACGATGGCGCGGTAATACGCCTCGGCCTTGCCATCCTGGCCCGCTCGCTCGTAGAGGTTGCCCAGGCCAAGCTGATACATCAACGACCGCTGACCGTTCCGACGCTCTTCCTCCAACCAGCCGATCACGCGGTTGACCTGCTCGGCCTGGGCCGGGATGCCGGGATCGGCGAAGATCGTTATGCAGAGCAAGTCCACCGATCCGCGATCGGCGGGATTCTTGCGGAGGGATTCGCAGAGCTCGAGGATCTCGGGAAAGCGTCGGCGGCGCGTGAGGAACTGGATCCATCCCACCTTATTCGGGGCGAAGGGGGCCCCGGGAGCGAACGCGAACTTGCGGTAGAGTTCCTCGGCCAGCTTGAACTGATCGGACTGTCCGATCCTCTCGGCCATGCGGGCCAGTTCCGGCAAGACATTCGGGTTCAGGTCGGGACGCTCGGCAGTGGACCGGATCAGGGCCGCCGCCCCCTGGAAATCGTTCCGGGCCGCGAAGAGGGCCACTTCGAGATTGAGGGCTCGAATCTGATCGGGCTGGAGCCGTTTGAGCCTTTCGATCTGCTCCCGGGCCTCGGCGAGGTCCTTGTCCCGGTCGTCTCCGGATTGGCGAGACTGGAGCAACCTTTCGGCAAAATCGGCGACGTAGAAGATTTCTCGATTGCGGCTCTCCCGATCCCCCGCATTGTTGGCGACGCGTTCGATCAGCTTGCGATACCGATCGCGGGCCTTGGGCCATTCGCCCGCGGCCTCTTCGAACCGGGCCAGCCGCTGCACGTCTTCGAGCGTGGCGAGCTTCTCATCCACCAGGGACTCCAGGACACGGATGGCCTCGCGGAGACGCTCCGGCGTTCCTTGCGCCTCGAGCACTCGAACCCGGACCCGCCTATCTTCCGGATCGGCGCCGGCCCCCTGGGCTCCCGCCGCATCGAGGAGGGCCAAGGCCTCGGCCGGCTTGCGCGTAGACTCGCTGATGTACACCAAGGCGAGGGTGCGCCGGGCCCAGGCGACGCCCGTGGCATCCTTGGCGATGGTCCCCTGATCGAGGGTCGCCTTGAGCAGATCCTCGGCATCGATGGCATGCTTGGCATCGAGGAGGAACCTCACGAACTGGCGCGTGACCGTCAGGTCCTTGGGGTCCTTCCGGGCAGCCAGTGCCTTCTCGAACCATCGCCGCGACTCATCATGCCATCTCTTCGCCGGGAGGCCGCCATTCGGCCCCGCCATGGCCCGCCACATCAGCTCGCAGCATTCCGCCAGCGCCTGCGGCGCCTGGGGCAGCTTCTTTTCGGCGTCGCGAATGGCCTGCTCGGCCTTCGGGAGTTGCTTGTTCTGGATCAGGAAGTTGACCAGGGTCAGCCACCGAACGGGATCGCCATCGGCCCGCGCGACGGCCTGTCGGAGCTCGGCCTCGGCCTCTTCAACGCGCCTGCCGTTCGCGAGGATATTGACCAGCCAGAGCCGCTCCTGGAGGCCATCGGGATTGGCGGCTATCGCCTGCCGAGCGATCTCCTCCGCCTTGCGCGCGACCTGCGCGGCCTGCTGATCGTCCTGGGATCCGGCGGCGCTCGCGGCCAGCCGCATCAGGTCATTACCGAGCTGGGGGGCCACCGGGACCTGGCCCATGAGCTGGACGGCCTCGAGGCTCCGGCCGCTGGCCAGGAGCAACGCGACGGTCCGTCGCACCAGATCGGGATTGCGCGAGCCCAGCTCGATGGCGCCGCGATACGTGGCGATGAGGGCCTCCCGCTTCTCTCGCTTCAGGGCCTCGTCGGACCCCGTCTCCGCCAACTCCTGCTCCTGAAGGGCGGCCTCGGCGGTGGGGATCATTTCCCACTCGTCGCGCCGAGCTTTCAGGTCGGACAGCAGAGCCCGCGCCTCGGCCCGTAGCCGCTTCCGCTCGGCGTCGTCCTTGGAGCGGCTCGCCTGCAACGTCAGGTATCTGGCCCGACAAAAGCGGCCATAAGTCGCATCGATCGCATCGATCGCCTTGAGACGCGCGGCGATATCTGCCTCCGCCTTCATTCCCTCCTGCTTATCGGTCCCCGCCTTGCCGGCGGCCTGCATGGCCAGCTCGAAGAGTTGGAGGTGGGGATTGACATTCTCGGGATCATCCTCGGCCAGTCGCGACCAGAGCGCCCGAGCATCCTTGGCATCCTCAAGGACAGCCAGTTGGGTCGCCAGGTACGCCAGGAGGTTTCGGCGTTTCTCCTTCGGGAAGGGATCGAGATCCTTGGCCAGGTCCTTCAAGACCTCGACGAGTTCCTCCTTTGGCACCCCCCTGCCCACCCAGATCACGGCGCGGGCCAGCCGCAACTCGACCCGGTCGCCGAGCGCTTTCCGGGCGTCGTCCAACCGGCCCAGGGCCTCGTCGAACTTCTTCTGCCGGACCAGCAGATCGGCCTCGGCGGTCCAGGGCTCGACGGCCTTGGGGAACTCCGAGCGGGCCGCCTCCAGGGCCTCCCATACCTTCGCATCCTGGTCCTGATCCGCGCGGAGGATCGCCCGCAAGACGAGCAGGTGGACGGACCTCGGCGACGCCTTCTCGATGTCGTTGACCAGCTCCTCCACCTCTCGCCAGTTGCGTTGGGCCTGCGGCAGCCGCCGGTTCCGCTCCCGCATCAGGTCCACCAACGGCATCCGGTCCAGTTGGGGCGCCCGCTCGATCTGCCGCCGATACTCCCTGATCGCCTCGTCGATCTCGCCCCGGCCAACGAGCCGATTGACATATCCGATGAGCCACCCCGAGAGCGCCTGCATGTCATTCGGGTTGGCGTTGTAGGCCCGCTGGTTGGCCTCCCATTGCAACTGCGGCTCGTGGAGCTGGGCGTAGCACCGCGACAGGAGCATGTTGACCCGGCCCTTGAGCTCGGGGCTCTGGGCCACCCCGGCCTGGATCGCGGCGAGGATCTCCTTCGACCTTTCAAACTCTTTTTTATTAAAATGATAATATGCGGTGAAATAATCGAGGAGGATCTGGGAGACCCCGAGCCCCTTCATCTCGTCGATTTGCAGTTGCAGTTTGCCGGTGTCGCCCCGCGCCGCCAGGCTCACGGCGAGTTGCAGCCGCAACGCGATGTTTTGCGGTACCGTCTTGACGCCGCGCTCCAGGTACTCGATATACCGATCGAACCGACCGGCTTTCCTCTCAATCTCGGCCCGTGCCTGATAGAGCATGGCCGAGTCCGGGATCGCCGCCAGGCCTTTATCCAGAATCCCCGAGGCCACGTCAGTCGCCGTCGGCAACAAGAAGGTGAATGGCCGATGCGGTTCCAGCACTCGGCGGGCATCCTCCAACGCCTTGCTCCGCTCGGCCAACTCCGAGACCTCCACATAGGTCTCGGGATGATCGGGGGCGAGCTCGAGCGACCTCCGGAAATCATCCTCGGCGCCCTTGAGGTTGAATTCGTTGCGGTAGCGCCCGCGAGCCAGATAGACCCGATAGTTCTTCGGGTCGGCCTCGACCATGGCCTCGATGACCTTGTCGGCATCCTCGGGCGTCCCGAGTTTCTGGCCCTCGCGGATCAGCTTCGCGAGCTGCCGGGCGGCCTCGATCCGATCCGGCCCACCGTACGCGATCGCGGCCCGGTAGTGCTGCGCGGCGTTCTCGCGGTCCTTATCCGCCTCGGAGCACCGACCCATCATGTACTCGAGGTGGCCATCCTCCTTGGCGGATTTCAACAGGATCGACAAGTGCACGCGCGCCGACTCGAACCGGTCCATCTGGAAGGCCAGCTCGGCGGCCCGCCGACGCACCTCCGTACGCGCGGGCTCTCGATTCAGGACCTCGTTATAGATCGCCATCGCATCCGCCTGATGCTTCGGCGTCGGCTGCTTCAGAATGGTATCCGCATATTTCAGTTTCACCGCCTCGTCATCGGGGAAAACGAGGAGATGCTGCCGGAAGAGGTCCACCGCCTTGTCGAATTCCTTCTCTTCCAGGGCACGATCGGCCTGATCGACCACCCCCTTCGCCATCTTCTCGACCTGGAACTTCCAGATCGCGTAGGCGCTCCCGCCCGCCAAGATAAAGACAGCGATCAGGATCCCCAGACGCTTGACGGTCTTCGCCCTCATAACCTCGTTCCCTTCATCGAACATGGCGGTCTTCGCCCAGAGTGGCCGCCATCGATTACCCGGCGATCAACTCGACCGACTACTATCCAGCTTACGATCCACCCCCTCGAACATCAACCGGCAGCGAGCGGAACTTCTTCGCCAGGTGCCCTTCGCCGGACGATTCCCGTCTTGGTGTTGATCGCCGACAACAAGCAGCTCTTCATTTATTGGGCGATCATCTTTCCCCACCACCGGTATGCCCTTCAGTCCACTAACGATATCCCGAGCATACATCCGTCGCGAATCGGCCTGCCGCATCGGCGATCGAATCCGCGACCAAGCCATATCACGGTCCCGGCCGGAACGACTACCGATTAACCGGACATACTTCCGCATCGATGGACCAGTTACAGCCCGTCCGAAATATCGGACTCGGGCAATACCGATTAACCGGACACACTCCCCATGCTCACCCTCCTCGCCGGTCTCCCGGACGACCACCCTACCGATTAACCGGACATACTTTTTCTTCGCCCTCACCACGACGGCACACTCTCCTCGAGATCACGGACCCAACCCTCCACCCCGATCCTCAATCTTCACCGCGAGGGACCAAAGCCATCTGATTTTTCGTACACCACGATTAACCGGACATGGAGGCCGATTCACGCCACCTCAACCAGATGTACACTAGCGATATCCCGACCATAGTTGACTTCCGTTCCTACCGATTAACCGAGCATGAAACGGAGGCCGTTTGGCGATTAACCGGGCATACTTTTCACGATAGTCCGGACATACTCTGGCAGTGCACCCACGATATCCCGAGCATACCCGTACCGATTAACGGGACATAGTTACGGATTCTAAGTTATTGTTTACTAACCCCTTGCGTCGCGGAGAATTTGTTATAGACTCTTGTTAAGAAAGAAAGACAACAACACCGCCGCCGGCGGTTTGTTGGTGTTTTTCTTTTTCTGAACCAGGAAGACGGGGGGCAAGGGAGGCCGGAACAATGCGATCGCCCTGATGACTCCTTGCGAAGGGGCAGCGGGATGGACGAGTGGGACGTGCCTCTGGAAGAGACCGGTGAGTTCAACCAGCCGAGTGACGAGGGGATCTCCCCGGCGGACGCGGGCTGGAAGGATGAGCTCAACCTGGCGGAGTTCCCGATTGCCGCCTTGACGGACCGCATCCCCGACGGCCAGACGACCATGGTGTTCGAGGATCGGATGGAGCGGCACAACAGCGCGCCGATCATCCGCCGACTCACGATCATGGGGACGCACAAGCATGGCCTGCCGACCTCGCTGGATGACGAGGTGCTGGTCGGCCTGATCCAGTTGACCAAGCGTCGGAGCAACTTCACCGACCCTCGGGTCCAGTTCTCGCGCTACGAGCTGATCGAGTTGCTGGGGTGGCCCCAGAGCGGACAGAGCTACCGTCGGATCGAGGAAGCGTTGCACCGATGGGTCGGCGTGGTGCTGATGTACGAGAACGCGTGGTGGGACAACGCGGCCAAGAGCTGGGTCGACGAGCAGTTCCACGTCCTCGACAATGTGACGCTCTACGACCGGGAGCGTTGGCGGACCTCGACGCGCTCGGGGAAGTCGGGCAAGGGCGATCGCGGGGGCTCGAAGGCCGACAAACCCCCCCTGCCCTTGTCGAGCTTCCGATGGAATGAGGTGATCTTCCAGAGCTTCCAGAGCGGTAACCTCAAGCAGCTCGACCTGGAGTTCTACCTGAAGCTGCGATTGCCGACGACCAAGCGGATGTATCGGTTCCTGGACAAGCGGTTTTACCGCCGGTCGCGCCTGGACTTCGACCTGCGGACCCTGGCCTGCGAGCATGTCGGCCTGAGCCGCTCGTACGCGCCGACCGAACTGAAGCGGCGGCTCAAGCCGGCGCTCGAGGAACTGGAGCAGCTCGGATTCCTGGAGCCGCTGTGTCCCGAGGAGCGATACTCGTACGTCAAGCGGGGCTGCTGGCGGATCATCTTCCTGCGCAACAGCCCGACGGCCACGGCCCAGGATCCCGCCGGACAAGACCGGTCGCAGCCCAATGAACTGGTCGAGGCCCTCAAGGCGCGAGGGGTCACCGCCAAGGCGGCCCAGGAGCTGGTCGAGGCGCATCCCCACGGCCGCATCCGTACCAAGATCGACGTCTTCGACTGGCTACTGCGCAATGAGGATCGGCGCGTCGGCAAGAATCCCGCGGGCTACCTGGTGGCCTCGATCCGGTCCGATTACCAGGCCCCGGGCGATTATCAGGCGCGATCGGACGGGGCCAAGCCGGCCGCCGAGAAGGCCAAGCAACTCGCGGCCGCCGAGAAGGCGCAACGCCGCGCCAGCGAAGAAGTCCAGGCTCAGGACGACAAGGCCCGCGAGACCAGGCTCCGCGCCGCATGGGAGCGGTTGCCCGAGGCGGATCGCGAGGCGATCCAGGCCGCCGTCAAGGCCGAGAACCCCGGCCTGGGCCGTTGGAAGAACATGCTCGAGCCCCTTTGCCTGGCCGTGCTCGAAGCCCGGATGAGCGAATCCGCCGCCGCGCAACGACTCCTCTTCCCCGACGTCGCGCCCGCGAAGTAAACGTGGCGGGGAGGAGCGCCGATACGTCCCGATGCGGATCGCCCACGGCCCATCAGGCCGCATCGCCGTCGGCTTCGCCCCGATCGGCCGCGGGTTCGGCGTTGCGACCGCCGCGGCGGTCCCTGGAGTCGTAGAGCACCATCGAGGCGACGATGGGGCGCAGCAAGTCGTTGACGACTTCCGAGCGATCCTTGCCCAGGTGGATGGCGTAGAGCCAGAGTTTCTTGTCGAGGTCTTCCTCGATGGCGAACATCCGCTGGACCCGCTTGGGCTTGGCCGGCTTGCTGCGCGTGGCCCGGGCCCGGGATGATGAGGCCGCCATGGTCCGAGGGGCCGCCTCGAGCTCGATGGTGGGTGTGGCCTCGATCGGCTCGACGGCGCCCGGGGGCTCCGGCGGGGTCGCCTGGGCGCCGAGCCGTCGCTCGAACTCGGCCTCGGTCATGCTGGGTCGAGTCAACCCGGTCCGGCTCTCGGGACCCGGTATCCCGCCACGTCGCATCGTACTGCTCATCGCTTTGGCCCTTGGTCATGGGTCACTGGTCACCGGTCATGGGTCACTGGTCATTGGTCCTGTGTGCTCGGTGCCCGGTCCTCGGTCGGTCGTCGCCCGGTGCCGGATCTCGACCGGGCGACCCCGCTCTACCGTCGGGCAGACCCGACCGATGACCAAGGACCAATGACCAGTGACCCATGACCAAGGAAGTCAGGATGCCTTCAACAGGACCCCCGTCTCCGTCGCATCGTGCGCCGGCGCGCCGGCGGCGTTGTCGCGTGCGGGACCGGCGAGGTATTCCCGGGCCGCCGCACGATACCCCTCGGCCCCCGCGCCGGATCGGTCGTAATGGATCAGCGGGGTCCCCCGCGCATAGGCCTCCCGGAATTTCACCGAGGCCGGGATCACGCGCTCGTAGACGAGCGGACCGAAGTAGTTCCGGACCTCCGACTCGATCTGCTTGGAGACCAGGGTCCGGTCGGCCCTCGTGATCAGCACCCCGGCGATCGTGAGCGGGCCGGCGTCGGTGAACTCCATGCGGAACTCGCTCACGGTCCGGATCAGATCCTCGAGCGCCCGGACGCCGGCCAGGGCCGCGATGCAGGGATCGATCGGGATCAAGAGCTCCGCGACCGCGTACAGGATCGCTACGTTCAACGGCGTCAGGACCGGGCTGGTGTCCACCACCACGACGTCGTATTCGTTGAGCCCCTTGAGCAACCGACGGATGCGGAACTCACGCCCCTGCCCCAGGCCCTGGGCGCTGCCCATCTGCTCCGAGCAGAGGCTCAGCCGGTCGCCGGGGGTCACCACCTCCAGCCCCGATTCGGTCGTCGCCACCGCCACATCCTCCAGCCGTAGCCCGTCGAGCAGCGCGTCGGCCAGTCCGACCGCCGGCACTCCCCGGGAGAAAAATCCGAGCGCGGCATTCCCCGAAGGGTCCGCATCGATCAGAAGCACGCGACGGCCGAGCTCCACCATCGCCGCCGCGAGATTGATCGACGTCGTGCTCTTGCCCACGCCCCCTTTCGCATTGGTCACCGCGACGCTTCGCACGAGCACCCCCCTTCCCCGTCCCGCGGCGTAAAGCCGCTACCGGACCCAAACCATGAACTCACCACGTGTTATCGGTGCGACCATGGTCCCTCGATGAGTCGATCTCTCGGAATCAAGGTTCCGGCATACCCAGTCGCCTCGCTTCACAGCCACCTCGGTCCCATGAAACCCGCTGGACTTGGCGGCTCGGGGCCGACTTTCCCACGTCCCAAGTGTGCTCGATCTATCGGTGTCCTGGCCCCCTGCTCCCTCGTTATCGAGGCCTCAATAAAGACAGGGACCATCGGACCCAGTCCGGACCAACAACTCGGTACACTGGCACACGGAAACCATCGGACCATGTCTTGCCAGGTCGCAAGGCGCATTGGGGGCTTGGTCCATTGCCCCATGAGTCTCCGGGAACCATGGTCATCAGGATGACTTGAGGCCCTGGTCGCTCGCGGACCCACGTCCCTTGGACCCCCATTGCCAAGGTTACTTGTTGCAACGGCGACCAAGCAGGCTTCTGCAACTTGGGTCCAATCTCGCCTCGGAAATATTGATCCCAAGCTGATGGTAAGACCCGCAAACCAAGGTGCCTGGCCATCCAGCGAGAAAGGTCCCGTCGACACCAAGGTCCCCGCGCCATCGAGTTGTCGCGGACAACTTGGTCGCATCAATGCCAAGGTCCCTGAGCCGGCAAGCGGCCCCAGCCAACTTGGTCTTCTCATTCCATCGACCACCATGGTTCATGGGCTTGATCGGTGCCTCGGAGACTGGGTTCATCGTCTCGATAGGCCGATCGACGACCCAGGTTCCAATTCCCCTGGTTCACCAACTTCTCATGTCGGAACAGGGTCCCAACCCGCATGGATCTTCAAGGCGATGGATACAGCTCGATTCCCGCGGGACCTTGGTTCCCAGTCGATCGATGCCCGATCGTCGCCCAGGTTGTCTTGAGAGATCGAGACATCGATACCTGGAATGACTTGGTACCAAGGCGCCTGGCGCATCTTGGGAGCTGGAGCCCCTGGTCCCGCGGTTGGCATGATACCTGGAACGACGTTGGTACCAAGGCGCCTGGCGCATCTTGGGAGAGGAGCCCCTGGTCCCGCGGTTGGCATGATACCTGGATCGTCCCATCGACCCAGGATCCTGGGAATCCATGTCGTCGATCGGGCAACACCCTCAAAGTCTTGCATTTCCCCTGGCGCCATGACTTCAATCGGCCTTGATGCCGAGGGGGCACCTCGATCAAGCCTTCGGAGTTTCCAAGCAACGAGGATTTCCAAGGCGACTCGAGGGCCTTGAGACCTTGGTGACAAGCTGCTCCGGGTATCAAGCTCGATGGGACGCCCATGGTACCAAGGTTTCTGCGGGGCATGTGGAACATTGACTCCGGGCGACATCGACAAGGTTGGGACCGAGGAACCAGGGCTTCGCGATACCTGCTTGCCATGGCATTGTGGGCGACCCGGGTGCCAACATTCCTGTAAGAGCAAGTTGCTGACAGGCTCGATGAACCATGATCCCTGGCGACCTGTGCGCCCGGCTTTCATGCATGACCTTGGTCGCTCGAGGCCAAGGAATCGAGCGGCCAAGGTGTCCGGGCCGCAATGGGTCCTTGGTGCCGACATGCCACGTAGCCTCGATCGCTCGAGACCGAGGGAGCGACACATCAGGATGACTGGGTCACAATGGTCCTTGGTGCCGACATTCCCCGGTCGCTGGCGGCATGGGCGCAACAGCCATATTGCTGCCCGATGGGCCTTGAATCCGGGTCTCTGCTTGTCCCAAGATGGCTTGTTTCATTGGTACAATAGGCACCTTGGAAGCTTGGAGGTCGTCGTCGAGCAAGCCAAGAGTCTCCGATCGCGGCCATCCGGCCGGAATCGCAACAGCGATGGTCTCCGGGAGGGCAGGGGACGGCGCAAGGAAGCCGCGAGAAAGCCCGCGCAGACCTGGCGACGTATGGGTCGCTTTGAAGGGCAGGGGGGTTAGCGGTAGATCGGCCCGATCACCCGCATGGACGGCTCCCCCGGATGAGATAGGACCGCGACGCCTCCCCGTACGCACCCCGGTCGCACCCGCGCCTCGCCCCGGGGAATCAGGCTGTCTGGGTCAATCCGATAGGCATCGGGAAATTTTTGACGACCGCCCATTGACATGGCTGATGTCTAGCGTGCATGATAGCAACAATCTGTGCGGTCTCGCGGTTGAGCTGAGGTTGCTGACGATTGGTTAGTCCGGGCAAGCCGGGCGGAAATTGGCGGAATTTCGGGACGAAACGAAAACCGTCAGAGTCGGATCGAGAAATTTGACACCGCCGGGTTGAGCCTGCATGTTTTCTCGATTCCTCGAAGCTTATCTGGCCTCGGCGTTCGACGCAGGCCGCACAAACGGAATCTCCGCCGCAAGTTATCACGCGGTGCTTATCGAGGCGACCAGGGCGAGAGTGGGGGACATGGTCATGCGTAAGGGAACGTGGGACAATCAGCTTCAGGGGCACCACGGTGGGATTCGGTCGAAGGCACGGCCCAAGGGGGCCCGCAAGGGTCGTCCCCAGTGGGTCGAGCTCGAGAGCTTGGAGAGCCGAACGCTACTGACCACGATCCCGGCGGCCACGGCGACGGCCGGACCGCTGAACCTCTCATCGCTGGTCGCCAATGCCGGCGGCAACAACGCCAGCGAGAGCAGCACGCAGGTCGCGGTCGACCCGAACGATCCGTCGAAGCTGGTGGCGACCTGGGTGGACTACGACACGACGATGCTGGCCGACACGGACGGCTATATCCAGTCCGTGGTCGAGTCGGCCTACTCGATCAACGGGGGCCAGAGCTGGCTGCCGATGCTGGTCGAGCCGACCACCGGGCTCAGCCTGGCGACGCCCGGCGTCCTGGTCTCACCCGGCTTGTACGACCCCGCCACGTCCGGCCCGACGCATCAATTCCTCAACGAGACCGCTCCCAGCCTCGGGTTCGACGACAGCGGCAACTTCTACATCCTGTCGGAATTCACCGGTTCCGGCGACGGCAGCGGCGCCATCACGCTGCAGAAGTACAACTTCAACGGGTCCTTCCCGACCGCGGTCACGCTCAACTCCAATGTGCAGACGCCCAACCCCTACGGCTTCGAGTTCAACGACCTGAAGGTCATCTACGAGTGGGACGGCGCGGACGACCAGGCGCTCGAGCCCACGATGACGGTGGACGACAACCAGTCGACCAGCCCGACCAACGTGACGACGCAGACGGATGCCTACACGGGCAACATCTACGTCGCGTGGGCCGGCCAGGACGTCAACAGGGCGGTCCCGATCCCGGATTTCAACCCCAACCGGATCAAGGTGGAAGTCTCGTCGGACGGCGGGAACAACTTCAGCCCCCTGACGATCGCCAACCTCAGCAATGGGTCGCCGGTCCTCGATGGCAACGGCCCGACGAACCAGCGCGACGGCTCGCCGGCGCTCACGGTCAGCCAGGGCCGACTCGCCAGCGAGAACGGGCAGGCCAATGACCTGGGGATCCCCGGCGGTCAGATCACGGTCGGCTGGGACGACTTCGGCGCGAACGAGAGCCAGCTCATGGCCAACACGATCTCGCCGGGCCGGGACTACTCGTTCGGCGACGAGTACGGCAGCGGATTCTTCGGCGGCCTTGATATCCCCGAGGGCCAGGCGACGGATCTGCCGCTCGCCGTGTCGATCGCCAACACCACCGGCCTGAATACCCTCGACGTCACGGTCAACATCGTCGACTCCAGCGATGCAGACCTGGGCCTGTACCTGATCGCCCCCAGCGGCGATACGTACACCCTGCTCCTGAACCAGGTCCCCTTCATCGGGGCCACGGCCGACACCGGCATCGGGATCAGCGGCGCCAACCTGGGGGTCGTGACTTATACCGATAACAACATCGCCGAGTACGCGATGGGGACGACCTTCGACGACAACGCGACCCGCGACATCTTCGATCCCACCGGCGCCGGGACGAACGGGGTCTCGGCCCCGGCGATCGGCCAGTACCGGCCCGAGGAATTCATGTCGCTGGATACCTTCCTCGCGGAGGAGCTGGCCAAGAACGATGTCAACGGCACCTGGAAGCTCGAGCTCAACGACACCAACACGCCGCCGACCTCGCCACCGGCGACCCCGAATTACATCATCAACTGGTCGCTGAGCTTCGGCAAGGGCCTGGTGGCGGACAACGCCATTGTGATCCCGAATCTCAATGACGCCACCGGCCTGGCGATCACGCCGGTCAACGCCGCGGTCGGCGTGATCGGCACGTCGACCGTGCTGGGTTCGGTCCCGGTGCCGTCCTCGCCGGTGGAGGTCGGCTCCGACGTGGTCATGGCCGAGGACAACACGCTGGGCTCGTACAGCCCCTACGAGGGGCGGATCTACCTGGCGTTCGTCGGCTATTACAACGTCACGGTCGACGGCTTCAAGAACCCCGCGGCCGACACCGAGATCTTCCTGACGTACTCCGACAACGGCGGACGGACCTGGAGCGACCCGACCCAGGTCAATAATGACTCGGCCCAGTCGGATGGGCTCAGCACCGCCAACGACACGAATTTCAACGACTACTTCGACGGCGAGAGCCAGTACCAGCCGGCGATCGCCGTGGACCAGACGACCGGCACCGTGGTCATGACCTGGCGCGACGCCCGCAACGACCCCGCGAACACCCTGGTCGCGACCTACATCGCCTCGAGCATCGACGGCGGCAACACCTTCAGCGCCCAGGTCTACGCAAACCCCCAGTCCACCGCGATTGACGCGATCAGCGGCTCGACCGATGTCCTGGGACCGGAGTCGGACAACGCGGTGGCCGCGGGTATCAACGGGACCTTCGGCTACGGCACCTCGATGGGCCTGGCCGTCTACGCCGGCCAGGTCTACCCGATCTGGGCCGGCAACTTCGATGGGGCCTACGACAACAACGGCACCCTCGACGGCAATTCCCTGTCGGTCTACTACCGGCCGATGGTGATCGCGGCCGGCCCGCGGATCGTCACCAGCACCCAGGGGCCGGTGGTCAGCTACGCCGAGGCCGCCAGCGGCCAGGTCAGCTTCACGGTCTCCTTCGACCGGCCGATCAATCCGCCCGGACTCTCCGCATCCTTCACCGCCGCCGACGTCCAGGTCTTCTATCAGGATACCATCTACGGCGACCCGTCCGTCGTCCTCCAGGTGTTGAGCGTCGTCCCGGTCATCGCCAGCGGCGTCGGCCCCGACAACAAGTTCGGCTATACCCAGTTCACGGTCACATTCAGCACGGCCGCCGTCCCGCAGGGGAATTATACCGGGACCTATAGCTACCTGATCACGCCGGACGACGAGAACGGCAGCCCCATCCAGGCGGCGGTTACCTCGTATATCCTCGGCTATACGCCGGATACCAAGGCGCTCGGCCCGTTCTCCTCGGGCACCATCAACCTGCCGATCCCGAGCACGAAGGGAGGCGGTGGCACCGGTACAGGGGACGACATCACCACCAGTACGATCGCCGTCAATGGCTACAATAACCAGGTCCTCACCGGGGTCACGCTCAACCTGACCCTGACGGCCAGCGTCGCCGACGACATCTTCGTCACCCTTACCGCGCCCGACGGCCAGACCGCGACGGTGCCCGTGGTCGCCACCGCCCCCGACGGCTCGGTGAACCTCAACAATTTCGCGTTCCCGCTCGGGGGCCTGGCCGGCGGCCTGGTCGACGGCGGCTACACGCTGACCATCGACGACCTCGCGGTCAACGATCGCGGCACGCTCGTCAGTTGGTCGGTCACGCTCAACGCGGAGACGCCGGGCGTCACGTTGCAGCTCGGGGCGCCGGACGACCAGAATGCCAACGGCACGCCCGACGAGAACCCCCTGACGATGCCGGGCGGCTACACGGGCCTGACCCCGGGCGACGTCTTCGCGATGCCCACGCCTCAGCTCACGGCGCCGATGACGTTCACGACCGCCCAGAGCATCCTCAGCCCCCCGTTCGACCAGAACACCCTGCCGCTGATTGTTCCCGGCCCCCAGGTGCTTTCCACCCAGGCCGTCGCGACCACCGGCCAGACCTCCGGCGGCGGTTACGGCAGCTCGGACGAGCTGGTCGACAGCACGACCAGCCAGTTCAATGTGAGCTTCGACCGGCCGGTCCAGACCAGCAGCTTCCCGGCCAGCCAGGTGGTGTCGATCATGGGCCCGTTCGGCCCGATCACCTCCGCGGAATCCTACGCCTCCAACTCGATCGATCAGCAGATCCCCGCCGCGACCTCCTCGGGCTCCGGCTCTCTCCCCTCGGACCTGACCATCAACACCGGCGGCACGCTTGTCATCCAGGATATCACCGTCTCGCTCAGCATCGCGTCCACGTCCGATTCCACCCTCTCCGCAACCCTGGTTGCGCCGAACGGGACGACCATCAAGCTCTTCTCCGGCGTGGGCGGTCCCTCCGGCCAGAACTTCGTCAACACGGTCTTCGACGACTCGGCGACGACCTCCATCGCCGCCGGCACGGCGCCGTTCACGGGGACCTTCAAGCCCGAGGACAGCGGCAACGGCACGCTCGCCGCACTCCAGGGCCTGGTCGCCGACGGCACCTGGCAACTCGTGGTCACCAACACCCGGACCGGCGTCGCCAGCACGCTCGACTCGTGGTCGCTCAACATCACGCCGCAGATCACGGTCAAGCCGCTGAACCCCACGACCACGACGATCAACGGGGTCTCGGAGACGGTGGCCACCGAGTACGGCATCCTCTTCCCGCAGCAGCAATCCAGCGGCACCTACACGATCCAGCTCGGCCCGAACATCGAGGACGAGTACGGCAACCAGATGGACGTCACCGGCGACGCCGGCCTGAGCGTCCTCCGCGACTACGAGCAGAACGCGCCGTCGACCACGATGCAGTACACCGCCAGCGACCTGCCCCTGACGATCCCCTCGGGCACGGCCGGCTCGACGTCGGGCCAGTCCACGCCGGGCAGCGTGTCCTCGAGCATCGTCGTGCCCGACAACTTCATCATCGCCGGGGACAAGACGGCCGCCGGCCTCAGCGTCATGCAGGTCCGGCTCGACCTGGCCTATCCCGACGATCCCAACCTGACCGCTACGCTCTATCACTACAGCGCCACAGGCACCCTCATGGGCGAGGTGACGCTGTTCGGCGGCGTGGGCAGCGGGAATCATACGGCCAATTTCGACCAGACGGTCTTCGACGACAATGCCCCCACGCCCATCCAGGAGGGGAGCGCGCCGTTCTCCGCCATCTATAATCCCCAGGAGTCCCTGGCCACCGTCTTCGCCCCGACCGGCAACGGCCAGGATGGCATGACCGTCCAGGGGACGTGGACCCTGGTCGTCCAGAACAACGCGACCGGCGGGACGACCGGCACCCTCAACGGATGGTCGCTGACCTTCCAGAAGTCGCTCCCCACCAGCGGGCTGGGCGTCACGGGCAGCGACAACGCGACCGTCAGCTTCCAGCTCTTCACCCTGGCCACGTCCAACGCCCTGTCGAGCCAGGAGTGGACGTCGGTCGGCGAGGCCTCGAGTACCAACGAGGCCGGCCAGGTCAACGCCATCGCCGTGGATCCCTCCGACCCCTCCGGCAACACGGTCTACGCGGGCGGTGCCAGCGGCGGCATCTGGAAGACGACCGACTTCCTGACGACCAACCCCGCCGGGCCGACCTGGATCCCCCTGACGAACTACGGCCCCTCCGCCGCCATCAACATCGGCAGCATCACCATCTTCCCCAGGAATCAGGATCCGAACCAGTCGATCATCATCGCCGCCACCGGCGGCAGCAACAGCGGCGAGTTCGCCTCGGACGCACCGGGCGTCGGCTTCCTGATCTCGACCAACGGCGGCGTGACCTGGAACCTCTACGACAGCACCGATAACGTCTCCACCGTCAGCGAGAACATCGACGATACCAGCAACATCCTGCCCATCGACTCCACCGCCCGCGATCGCGAGTTCGTCGGCACCACGGCCTACCAGGTCACGGTCGACCCCGAGCTCACCCCCAGCGGCCAGGTGATCATCTACGCCGCCCTCAGCGGCACCAACGGCGGTATCTGGCGGAGCGAGAACACCGGCCAGACCTGGACCCAGGTCCTCGCCGGCAACGCCACTGCGGTCGTCCTCGACCCGAATAGCGGCCTGCCCCTGGACCCGATCAGCGGCGGCGACCCGTCGAACCCCAATCAACCCGGCACCCCCACCATCCAGGGCAACCTCCAGATCGTCTACGCCGGCATCGAGGGCACCGGCGTCTACATGAGCACCAATCAGGGTCAAAACTGGAACCTGATGCAGGGCACCAACGGCAACCCCCAGATCTTCGACGAGGTGACCGGAAAGAACGTCAACCCGGGCCAGGCCCCGAACCCCAACGGCGCCGAAGGGCGGATCGTCCTGGCCACCCCCGCGGCCATGTCCTCGCAGAATTACGCCGAGAGCGAGATCTACTCGGGCTGGCTCTACGCCGCCGTCGCCACCGCCTCCGGCGGCTTCGACGGCCTGTTCATGACCAAGGACTTCGGTGAGAACTGGACCCACATCCAGTTGAACAGCCTGCCCCCGTTCGGCGCCGCGCCCTACAACCAGGCCGTCCCGACCAACAATCCCGCCGACCCTCAATACGCGATCACCGACGATATCGAGGGCAACCTGGACCTCGCCCTGACCGTCGACCCGGCGGACCCGAACATCACCTACCTGGGAGGCTTCGGCGGCAACGGGTACAACAGCGACACCGGCCTGATCCGCGTCGACGCCACCGACCTCAATGATGCCCACGCGTTGGTCAACGGCCTCGACCAGACGCCCAATTTCGACTTCTCGCTCGAGCCCCAGGGGGCGACCACTTACAACAACATCGAGTATGGCGATCCGGTGTGGATCAACCCGGCAACCGATGAACTGGACCCGACCCCCTATCTGAATTTCATCCGCAACCCGTACGATCCGTTCCTGGAAGATTCGACCCTGTACGTCGAGAACTACGCCTCCTTCAGCAACACCGGCCTGGGCGCCACCTGGACCCCGTTCGACGTGCCCGTGACCAGCGCGTTTGTCCCCTCGGGATCGTTCCTGGGCACGCTGGCGGTCGGATCGTCCACCATCACGGGCATCAGCAGCACCAGCGGGCTGTTCGCCGGGTATCCCATCTTCGGCTCGGGCATCCCGTCCGGGGCGTTCATCGAGAGCATCAACAGTGCGACCTCCATCACGATCTCGGCGGCCGCGACGAGCACCGGCACCGAGTACATCAACCCCGAGATCTCGGGCACCGGCTACCAGACGGCCGTCGCGGAGATCGACCCGGCCACCGGCCTGCCCCGGCTGATCGTCGGCAGTCTCACCGGCGTCTACAGCGGCCTGGACAACAACGGGACGTTCGAGACCGGCCTCGGCGACTCGGACGCCACGCCCGGGATCAATCGCAACGGCAACCTCGCCCTCGCCCAGACGTACTATGGTGCGGTCCAGCCGAGCACCGCGGCGGCCCAGATCGCCGGGGCCCTGTTCTACAGCGGCAACCAGAACATCGGCGGACAGGCCTCCGACCCGAACCTCCTCACCAACGGCGACATCCAGTGGAGTGCCCTCGGGACCAACTACGAGAACCCCCTGGGGCCGAGCATCTCCACCTTCACGCCCGCCAACGAGTTCGACACCGCCGGCGGCACGTTCCTCATCGCCTCCGGCACGGCGGTCGACCAGCAAGGCACCGGCACCCTCTTCCAGTACTGGTCGCCGGGCCAGGGTGTGGGCTATACCGAGTTCGTGGACGTCAACGGCGTCGGCCGGACTTACGGGCTGATCCAGGCCAGCAACGGCTCGCCCACGCCCGACTCGCAGTGGCCGTATCCCAGCTACGCGAACATCGTCGTCAATCCGGTCGACAGCAATGACGACCTGATCAGCTCCACCACCGGCAACGTCTTCGAGACCACCAACCAGGGCGAGACCTGGTTCGATATCGGCAGCCCTTCGACCTTCAACAGCCCCGGATTCACCAGCTTTGCCCTGGCCTTCGGTGCCCCCGATCCGACCGCCCCCTCGGGCGTCGGCAACCTCGGCAACTTCCTCTACGTCGGCACCCAGAAGGGCGCCATCTACGTCTCCCAGGACGCCGGAGGCCACTGGACCAGCATCTCCACCGGGCTGGACGGATCGGCCGTCAATCAGATCATCACCGACCCCGCCCGCGGCAGCCACGACGCCTACGCCGTCACCGACGAAGGCGTCTACTACCTGGCCAACTCGATCGTCTCGGCCACCAATCCCACCCCGACCTGGGTCAACATCACCGGCAACCTCAAGACCCTGGCCTACATGATCTTCGGCCAGAGCTACAACCCGGCGACCGACCCGAACTCCAGTCCGTACGATCTGGCCACGGTCCTCAACTCGATTTCGGCCAACTGGAACTACACAATCCCCAATAACCCGAGCAACCTGGCGGACGGATATCACCCGGTCCTCTACGTCGCCGGCAACTCGGGCGTGTACATGTCCACCGACAATGGCACGACCTGGAGCCTCTACCCCAGCACGACGTTCGGAGCCGTGGCGCAGGGCGGCAACCTGCCCCACGTCAACGTCACCGACCTGAGCCTGTCGCAGGGCAACGTCGCGGTCGCCACCGGGATGCCCGCGCTGGCCGGCCCCTACCAGACCTTCACCCTCGCCGGCACGCTGACCAGCGGATCATCCACGGTCATCGGCCTCACCGACATCTCGGAGCTGGCCGCCGGCGACTACATCGCCGGGACGGGTATCCCGGCCGGTACGTCGATCCTCTCCATCAACACGGCGGCCGACTCCATCACGCTCTCGAGTGCCGCGAAGGCCACCGGCCCGCAGACCCTCACCGCGAGCAATCCCTCGGCCGCCGCGGACCCCGACCTGTTGATGGCCTCGACCTACGGCCAGGGCTCCTTCGCCATCAACCTGGCCCCGATGCTGTTCAACACGACCACCGACCCGGTCCAGGTGGACGCGAGCGATACGTCGGGGACCGCCTCCGATGGGACCACCCTCGTCACGACCGCGACGCCCACCATCGACGGCACCAGCGAGATCTCCGGCTTCGGCAGCTCGACCTGGGTCACGATCGTCGATGATACGCCGGGCGACGCGAACTACGGCCAGGTCATCGGCGGGTTCAACCCGCAGACCTTCCACTCCGGTCAATCGATCACGCCCAACTCGAGCAACACGACGAATTCCCTGGGCAACTTCGCCATCCCGGTCACGACCGCCTTCGGGTCCAACACCCGGAAGACGATCGAGGTCTACACCACCGACGATGCCGGGGCCGAGAGCAACAAGGTCACGATCACGTTCACCCTCCAGGCCACGAACATCGTCGTGCCCCCGCCCACGGCGCCCCCGGCCGCCCCGACCCTCTCGATCGCCTCCTCGGTGATCTCCGTCGGCGGCGTCCCGGTGACGCACCTCACCGACCTGGGATTCTCCGGCACGACCGTCGCCGGCACGTACGTCACGGTCACCGAGACCTGGCTGGAATACACCGGCGCCAACAGCGCCAACGACCCCACCATCGTCCAGACCATCCCGGCCTCCGACGTCGCCTCCGACGGCTCGTTCAACTTCGTATTCCAGGATTTCACGGACTCGTCCGGCAACCCCGTCATCAACGGGACCTTCACCGTATCCGCCACGGCGACTTATACGAGTGATCCCAATAACGTGGGGCCGTCGGCCACGAGCAACATCATCACCTTCGAGATCGACAATACGACGCCGGCCCCGGTGACCGACCTTCGCCTCAACCCGGTCGACGACACCGGGATCTCGGGCGACGACGTCACCACCGACCGCACGCCGTACTTCATCGGCACGACCACCCCGGGTTATACCGTCGAGCTGTTCGTCAACGGCCAGGCCGCCGTCGAGAACACGGCGATCGCCGGGACGACCCAGACCGATGCGAATGGCAAGCCGTATAACTTCCTGATCCAGCTCCCCTTCAACCTCAACGACGGCGAGACCTCGGTCTATGTCGAGGTCGTGGACCAGGCCGGCAACGTCTCCAACGCCAGCAATTCCGTGGGGGTAGCGATCACCTCGATCGAGTCCGATTACAACGGAGGCCCCGCCTCCGACCCGTCGGTGTTCGACCGCAACACGACGACCAATCAGATCCAGGTGATCGCCCAGACCCCGGCCGGATCGTCCCCGCCGTGGTTCGGGCCCAGCGGGACGCCCTACACGCCCTCCAATGTCTTCACCGGCGTCATCACCAGCGGATCGATCCTGGTCACGGGCATCCCCGCCAACAGCATCAAGGCCCTGGTCCCCGGCCAGAACATCACGGGTACCGGCATCCCGGCCGGGACGACGATCCTGACCGTCAACGGCACCTCCTCATCCATCACGCTCTCGGCGAAGGCCACGGCCAGCGGCTCCGCCACCCTGACCTCCACCGACCCGGCCAACGAGGAAGTCCCCTTCCAGGGCGACTTCGACGGCGATGGTCTCACCGACCTCGCCTTCTACAACCTCAGCACGGCGACCTGGACCATCGACGAGTCGTCCAACTACGCCGTCCAGGGCCCCGAGACCTTCACCCTGGGGACGCCCAACCTGAGCATCCCGGTGGTCGGGTACTTCTCGCCCAACGGCGGCCAGTTGACCCAGCAGCCCTTGACCGCCCAGTCCGAAGAGGTCGCGGTCATGACCTACGCCAACGGGCAGGATGTCTGGACGATCGCCAGCTCAACCCAGGGCACCTATACCGTCTCCATGCCCGGCCAGGCCGGCGACATCCCCGTGCCCGGCGACTATGACGGCGTCGGCTACGACCAGCTCGCCGTCTATCGGCCCGCCACCAGCAGCAACCCCGCCGAGTTCATCGTCCTCCAGCAGAACTACAGCAGCTCGACCGGCACCGTGACCTACAGCACCGAGACGTTCAACATCGGCCAGTACCTGGCGCAGTTCGGCCTCGCCGCCGACGCGAGCAAGCTGGTCCCCGTCCCCGACCAGTACAACAACGCGACCCCCGTGCCGCCTTCGACGACCCCGATCTTCGGGAAGACCGAGGCGGCCGTGTACGACCCGGTTCAAGCCGAGTACCTCATCCTGGGTCCCGGCGGTGCTTATACGGTCTCCGGGTTCCTGCCGGGCGACATCCCGGCCCCGGCCGACTACCTGGGCATCGGCTCGGATCAGGCGGTCGTCTACCGGCCCACCACCGGTCAGTTCATCGAGGGGACCCAGGCCGGGCAGTTGACGACCCTCGCCACCCTCGGCCAGACGGGCGACATCCCGATGACCGCCCCGCTGTCCTATCGCATGCCCAACACCTCGTCGAATGGCGATCCGAGCGGTACCTCCGGCTCGACCGGCACGGGCAACTCTGGCTCGACGAGCACGGGCAGCTCCGGCTCGACCGGCACGGGCAGCTCCGGCTCGACCGGCACGGGCA
>JBKQHM010000535.1:0-31441 GCA_052148775.1 Isosphaeraceae bacterium
ACTGCGGATCTACGCGCGGAGCCTGGCCCGTCTCGAGCGCGACGAGGCCGCCCTGGCGATCTACAACAAGCGGCTGGACGCCTCCGACCTGGAGACCGAGGATCGGTTCTTGATGGGGCTGATCCACGGGCGTGCCAACCGGGTGGATCTCGCCTTCAACCTCTGGAAGGAAGAAGAGCGACGCGGCGTCAATCATCCCGAGTTGCTCGAAAGCCTGGCGCGGCTCTCGATCGGCATGCAGCGGATGGACGAGGCGGCCGAGGCGGCTCGCCGGCTGGCGCGTCAGCCCGGCTGGGAGGCCAGGGGCAACTTCTTGCTCGCCGATATCCAGGAGTTCGTCGACAATCCCCCCGGAGTCGTCGAGGCGGGCCGCTCGGCCCTCGATCGCGAGCCGACGGCCAAGGGTGCCGTTACGGACGCGTCCCACTTTCGCAAGCTCGTGGCGCGGAACCTGCTACGGCTCGGCCGTCCGGCGGAGGCCCGGGCCCAGTTGGAGGCGCCGGGGGTCGCGAAGTCCGGGTCGAAATCGGATCCCGAAGCGGACTGGCTGCTCAGTCGGGCGTACCTCCAGGAGGGTCGGATCCTGGAGGCCACGGACGCCCTGACCCGTTCCGGCTCCTACCGCGCCGACCACCGGCTGACGCCCGAGCCGAGCCCCTTCATCGGCTCCGCGGCCTGCGCCCCTTGCCATCGTGATGAGGATCGGGCCTACCAGGGGACGCGGCACACCCGGTCCGCGCACTACGGACCCGGGCTCCTCGAACTGGATGTGCCCGACCGGCCTCTGGCCGATCCCGACGATCCCAAGGTCACCCACACCATCGCGCGGAAGGATCGGAAGATCGAGGTCGAGACCCGCGCCGCGGGACAGGTTTTCCGGATGGTCGTCGACTACGCATACGGGACGAAAGAGCGTTATGTCACGATGATCGGTAAGGATGCGGAGCAGAACTATCGCGCGCTGAGGCTCTCGCATTACCATTCGCCCGAAGGCTCGGGCTGGGGCCGGACCGCGGGCGACGTCGGCCACTCCGATACGGTCGAGGACTTTCGTGGGCAGAAGATCGACGTGCGCGACGGGGTCGTCCGATGCCTGTACTGCCACACGACCCGGTCTCGCGATTACCGCGACCCTCCGCCGGAAGGAGGGCCGACTCCAGCGGCGGCCGACCCCGGGATCGGGTGCGAGCGGTGTCATGGACCGGGCGGGAACCACGTCGCGGCCATGAAGTACGATTTCAACGACCGGGCCATCGTGAACGTGTCCGGCGCCCCGGCCGCGACGATCAACGCCCAGTGCGCCGACTGCCACATCGTCGGACTCCGGAGCCAGATCGAGAGCGCGCCGGAGGATCCGAAATATGTGCGTTCCACGGCGGTGACCATGGCCGTGAGCCGCTGCTACACCGAGAGCGCCGGCGGCATGAGCTGCTTGACCTGCCACGACCCCCACCGCGAGGCCGAGCATTCCGCCGTCTTCTACGAGACGAAATGCCTGTCGTGCCACTCGCGTCAGACCTTCGCGGCGGCGGGCGTTCGAAGAGCCGTGTGCCCGGTCAATCCGGCCAGGGACTGCCTCGGTTGCCATATGCCCAAGATCCCGGTTCCCACCCTCCACACGACCCTGACCGATCACTATATTCGAGTCCACAAATAGACGAGCCGCTATCGAGAGGTATTTGGCATGAGCATGATCGAGGTGGTAGGGCTGTCTAAGACGTATCGCGTCGTCCAGAAGCAGGAGGGGCTGAAGGGCGCCTTGCGCGGGCTCTACCATCGCGAGTACCGGGAGGTCCGCGCCGTCGAGCCGATCAGCTTCACGATCGAGCCGGGCGAGATGGTCGCGTTCCTGGGCCCGAACGGGGCCGGGAAGACCACAACCTTGAAGATGCTGTCGGGGCTCATCTATCCGACGGCCGGCGAGGCCCGGGTGCTGGGTTTCGTCCCCTGGCAGCGGGCCGACGCGTTTCGCCGCCAGTTCGCGCTGGTGATGGGCCAGAAGAATCAGCTCTGGTGGGACCTGCCGGCCGCCGATAGCTTTCAGCTCCTCCGAGAGATCTACGCGATCCCGCCGGCCCAGTTCCGGGACACCCTGGACGAGCTGACCAACCTCCTGGGTGTGGAGAAGCTGACCAAGCAGGCGGTCCGCGAGCTGTCGCTGGGCGAGCGGATGAAGATGGAGCTGATCGCCGCGCTGTTGCACAGCCCTCGGCTGCTGCTGCTCGACGAGCCGACGATCGGCCTGGACGTGGTGGCCCAGGGCACGATCCAGCGTTGCCTGCGCGATTATCACAACCAGCGGGGCGTGACGACGCTGCTGACCAGCCATTACATGCGCGACGTCGAGGCCCTGTGCGACCGGGTGCTGGTGATCAACCACGGGAGCCTGATCTACGACGGCCCGCTGTCCCGGATCGTCGAGCGGTTCAGCGAGTCGAAGCTGGTGAAGCTCCAGTTCGAAGCCGATGCGCCCGAGGACCTGGACCGGTTCGGGGAGGTGGTCCGCAGGGAGGGGCCGTGGGCCGACATCAAGGTCGAGCGCACGCAGGTCGCCGCGGTCCTGGCGGCGATCCTCGACCGGCACGCCGTCGCCGACGTGAACGTGGCGGAACCGCCGCTCGAGGAAATCATCTCCCGAGTCTTCGAGGAGGCCCGTACCGGTCATGACGCCGCCTGATACGCTCGCAATCCAGCCGGACCCGTCCCGGCCAGCCCTCGATCCCCTGGATGCTCCGACGGCACACCGACCGCCTCCGGTCCTTCGTCCCAGGCGCACGGTCCTGCTCAAGTACCTGGCGATCTTCCGCGTCTCGCTCTCCGAGCGGATGACCTACCGGGGCGATTTCCTGCTGGGCACGATCCTCCGCTTCCTGCCGATGGTGACGACCATCCTCCTCTGGAAGGCCATCTACAAGGGCGCCGACGAGACCGCCGGACCCAGCAAAGCAGTCCTCGGAGGATCTTCGATCACGTTCACTTACCATGAGATGATCGCCTATCTGCTCCTGACCCAGATCAGCCGGCTGTTCTCCAGCATGCCCGGCCTGGCCGGCGGCATCGCCAAGGAGATCCGCGAGGGCACCCTCAAGCGCTACCTGATCCAGCCCATGGATATGATCGGATACCTGCTGACTTACCGCATCGCCCATAAAGCCGCCTATATCGTGACTTCGTTTATACCTTATGTCTTGCTATTCTCGATCTGCCACGAGTATTTCGAGGGGTTCCCGGACGCGCCGACGCTGCTGGCCTTCGCCGTCTCGCTGATCCTGGGCTTCCTGGTCGGCTTCTTCTTCGAGGCCTGCGTCGGGATGGTCGGGTTCTGGTTCCTCGAGGTCACGTCGCTGCTGTACATCGTGATGACGCTGAATTTCTTCATCTCGGGGCACATGCTGCCGCTCGATTTGCTCCCCGAGCCCTGGGCCGGATTGCTCAAGGCGATGCCCTTCCAGTACATGGCGTATTTCCCGGCCGTGGTGTTCCTGGGGAAGGTGAAGGGTACGACGCTATTGCTCCACCTGTTCTTTGAGATTCTCTGGGCGGTGTTCTTCATGCTGCTGGCGCGGGGGTTGTATCGGCTGGGGTTGCGGCGTTATAGCGCGTTCGGGGGTTGAGACTCATTGGTCATTAGTCATCAGTCATTGGTCATTGGTCAGGAAGAAACTTGGTGCGTTATGGCGCGCTGGAGGTTGAGACGGTGTCCATCATGGCGAGGTTGCGGAAATATACCCGGCTTGTCGGCAGTCTGGCCGTATACACGCTGAACCGGGAGATGGCGTTCCGTGGGAATTTCCTGGTGAAGGTGTCGGTTGAAGTCCTCTGGCTGGGGATCATGCTGGCGTTCTATCGCGTGATCTTCGCGCGGACCCGGCTGGTGGCGGGCTGGGACGAGCCGCAGTACCTGTTCTTCGTCGGGTGTTTCTTCGCGCTCAATGGGCTGATCGAGATGTTCTTCCTGGACAACTGCAACGAATTCTCGGAGCTGGTGCGGACCGGCGACCTCGACGGGCTATTGCTCAAGCCGATCGACGAGCAATTCCTGATCACATGCCGACGGATGGATTGGGGCACGGGCCCGAACGTACTGATGGGGTCCGCCGTGATGGGTTTCGCCCTCTACCAGATGGGCTGGCATTTCGAGCTCGTGCGGGTGCTGACCTTCTTGCTGACGTTCGCATGCGGCACGGCGATCGCGTACGCGTTCATGCTGATGCTGACCTCGCTCTCGGTGTGGATGGTGAGGAATCAGAGCTTGATGGAGATGTGGTGGCTGTTCTCGAGCCTCGCCCGCTACCCCAAGGAGATCTTCGCCGGGCCCTGGGCGGCACCGCTGGGCGTCTTCTTCACCTATTTCGTCCCGATCCTGATTGTCGTGAATGTCCCGGCCAACGCGATGGTCCGCGCCCTCGACCCCATGATGGTCGCGATGACGGTGGCCGCGACCGGGCTGCTGCTCTGGTTCAGCCGTCGTTTCTTCCAGTACGCACTGCGATCGTACCGCAGCGCGAGCAGTTAGCTCGTCACTCCTCGCGTACGCGCGAATCCTGCCGGTCGAGATCGTACCAGGGGCCTCGGCTGCGGAAGGTCGGCAGGGGGAGTGACTCGGTCAGGGTCGCGATGGCTTCTGGGGCCAGGTCATCGCGGCGGATCGCCTCGCCTCGGAAGATTCTCAGCCCGCGCTGGCGGGAGAGGATCTCCCGCCGCGTCCGACCTTCGGGGGCGTCGGGCCAGGGTTGAGGATGTTGCCGGAAGTCGAAGAACTCGGGGAGGACGCGGGTCATGTAGGCCCAGTAGTCGGGATTGTCGGTCTGCACGATGAACAGGCCGCCCGGGACCAATACCCGATGGACGTCGGCCAGCATCCTCGGCGTGAGGACGCGGCGATCGGCCTGGCGTCGGTCGTGATACGGCTGGGGATGGTAGAGATGGATCTCGGCGATCCCGGACGACCCCACGTATTGCCGGAGGAACGTCTCGGCGTCCTTGACCGCGAATCGGACGTGATGCAGCCCCCTCTGATTGGCGCGTCGGGTTGCATAGCGGATCACTACCGGCAGGAGGTCGATGGCGAAGTGGTCGAACTCGGGCCGGCTCAGGGCGCTGAGCAGGGTGAAGCGGCCGTTGCCGCAGCCGAGGTCGAGGATAACCGGGGCGGTCCGGCCGAAGATCGCCGCCCAGTCGAGGGGGCCGCTCTCGGGGAGCCGCTTGACGGCGGTCCGGGCCCACTCCGACTCGGGCAGGATCCGCCCGGGAATGGGAACTCCCAGTTCATATTCGATCGATTCGTCGGTCATGCCGCGGCTTCCCCAGACCCGGGTCGGGACGTTATCCTGATTATTGTGACTGTTTTCGATTCTGTCAGGGTTCGGTAAGCAGGAACTCATGAGCAAGCGAGTGGTCTTGGCGATGAGCGGCGGCGTGGACAGCTCGGTCGCCGCTGCGCTGTTGAAGGAACAGGGTTATGACGTCCTCGGCCTCTTCATGCGCACCGGGGCGACCGCGGTGGATGAGGAGCGTCGCTCCCGGACGTGTTGCAGCGTCGCCGACGCGCTCGATGCTCGAAACGTGGCGGATCGCCTCGACATCCCGTTCTATGTCCTGGATTTCGAGCGCGACTTCGCGCGGATCAAGGACTATTTCAGCGACGAGTACCTCGCCGGTCGGACGCCCAACCCGTGCGTGGTCTGCAACATCTGGCTGAAGTTTGGCAAGCTCTGGGCCTACGGCAAGCAGGTCGGGGCCGATTTCGTGGCGACCGGTCATTATGCGCGGATCCTGCCCTCCGACGACGGGTCGCCACGCGTGGCCAGGGCCGTCGATCGGGCGAAGGACCAGTCGTATGTCCTGTTCGGGCTCAGGCCGGAATTGTTGCCGCATGTCTTGTTGCCGGTCGGAGAGTTCACCAAGTCGGAGATCCGGGCGATTGCCCGCGAGCACGGCCTGCCGGTCCACGACAAGCCGGATAGCCAGGAGATCTGCTTCGTGCCCGACGACGATTACCTGGCGTTCGTCCGCGACCGGCGTCCCGACCGCGAAACCCGGGGGCCGATCGTCGATGAGCAGGGGACCGTCCTGGGCGAGCACTCGGGCATCGAGGCGTTCACGATCGGCCAGCGACGGGGGCTGGGCATCGCGTTCGGCGCCCCGCGCTACGTGGTCCAGATCGAGCCGATGACCCGGACCGTCACGGTCGGCCGGCGCGAGTCGCTCGAGAAGATCGGCCTGACCGCATCCCGTTTCAACTGGCAAGGGCCGGAGCCGGCCGGCCCGGTCGCCTGCCTGGCCCAGATCCGCGCCCAGCATCGCGCCGTGCCGGCGACCGTCGAAGCACTGCCGGACGGAGCCGCTCGCGTCCTCTTCGAGACCCCCCAATCCGCCGTCACCCCCGGTCAGGTGGTGACCGTCTATCAAGATGACCTCGTCCTGGGCGGCGGCTGGATCTCGGAATCCCTTTGAAAATTCGTGGCGGGTGGCGGGCGGCCCTTCTGGGGGCTCGCCGGCAGGAGCCGGCTCGACCCCAGCCACCCCCCCTTGCGGAGGCGGGCCGGCCCTCGGGTGGCTGGGTCGGCGCCCGCAGGCGCGCCCGTCGCCGGTCACTCTCCACCCGAAGGGGGCTCGTTGTGGGCGAGCAGCCGTTCCAGGTCGAAGCCGAAGGGGCGGAACTCCGCCTTGTAGCAGCATCGACGCATTTCCAAGACCATCAACAACCCCGCGGCGGCGTGATGCGTGTGGACGAAGAAGAGGGTCTCTTTCAAGTGTTGACGGGGCTCCTTGCAGAGCCAACGGATGACCTCCATCCCGCACTCCTTAGCATTACTGTCGACGAAGGTCTTACCCCCAAGGTCGTGGTCCAGGTGCACCTCATCCCAGGGCTCCGCGAGGCGAGCCAGGCATTCGGCCACGTTCTTCACCCAGACGGCCTGGGGATTCGCCCTCAGAAAGATCTCGGCCCGTAGGGGGTCGTCGTCCAGGAATAGCTGACAGCGTGTGAGTGTGGGTCGGGGATGACTTCGAGACCGCGCGAGGCGGAGCCTTTTCCACCATCGGCTACCGATCGTCAGCCACCGGGAAAACGCGAGCCATCGGCTACCGAGCCAGGCCCAGCCGCGCGCGCTTCGCCGGGTCGAATCGTCGGTCTGAGCCTCGATCTTGGGTTCCATGAGAATCCGGGTGCGTCCAACGGACCGAGCCACTGTCGCGTCGGAGTCGTTGTCTTCTATCTATCATAGGTCGAATCATCGATCCTGTCGCCGCGCAAGCACTTCCGGCAGTGGATATTCCCAGATCGGCCGGTTCGCCGCCGATAACTCCCGGAGCCTGAGATAGCCCCTCGTCACACGCTCCTGTTCGTTGAGCACGTAGTCCGGGTCGAGTTGAGCCTTCGCGAACGGACCCTCGATCTCGATCGGCGCGAAACCCTCGGCGACGATGAACTGGCCCAGCACCGGGTTGCATCGAATATGACGCTCGGGCAATCGATGGAGGAAATCGCCCTGGACCTCGCCGAGGACATATCGCAGATAGAGGTCCGAATCGGTGATCTCCTCGACCTCCCCACCGCAAACGGAGCACAGATAACCACGTTCGCAAGCCGCCATCGATCATCTCCGGGGGGTCGCTACTCGCGCCGGTAACCTGCAACGACGCGCGTTTCCTCCTGATCGAGGTGAGGTCGTCGGTCAGGCGAGCACATCCTCCATGGTATACAGTCCCGGGGGCTTGCCGGCGAGATACTTCGCGGTGTCGAGGGCACCCCGCACGAAGCCGTCGCGATTCAGGGCGCGGTGGCTCAACTCGAGGGTTTCCCCCATGAGCCCGAACACGACCGTATGCTCGCCCGGGCAGTCGGCGATCCGCAGGGCATGGATGCCGATCTCGCCCTGGCCGCGGCGATCGTGCTGGCCCGGCTGGCTCGAAACGAGCCGTCCCGAAGCGGCCCTCCCCCGCGCGGCGAACTCCGACAGGCGCAAGGCCGTGCCGCTGGGCGCGTCCTTCTTGGTCCGATGATGCCGTTCGATGATCTCGATGTCGGCGGTCTCGCCCAGCGTCCGCGCGGCCTCGCCCACGAGCTTCATCAGCAGGTTGACCGCCCGGCTGGTATTCGGCGAGATCAGGACCGGGATGCGGGCCGAGGCCGACTCCAGCGTCTTGCGCTGGGCCGGGTCGAATCCGGTGGTCCCCACCAGCAGGGGCACGCCTCGCCGCTGACACCAATCGCCGATCGCCAGGGCCGCCTGCGGCGTGGAGAAGTCGATCATGACGTCGATCGCCGTATCGGGGGGGGAGACCGACGGGCTCAGCGGGATTCCCAGGGGCATGAGCCCGACGAATGGACCGACATCCCGTCCGATATGTTGATGACCGTCCTTGACCAGCGCCGCGGCCAGCTCCAGCGTGGGATCTCCGGCGATCAACTGGATCAATCGCGTCCCCATCCGTCCCAGTGCACCGTGAATTCCGACCGAGACCTTTGCCTGCGACACGACGTCATTGTTCCTTTCCGCGGGGAGAAAGAAACGGAATGGATTCCGTTCTACGAGATCGATGGACACTTACTCGGGCGTCTTGCCGGCCTGGGGCGAATCGGACTCCGAGGCATACAGGGCGATCGCCCGGATGATGTCGTCGAGGTCGTTGGCGACGGTGACGGGGCGGTTCGCGAAGCCCGCACGCTGGACGCCGCGACTGCCCAGGACCTGGTCGAAGAGGGCCTGATCGCCGCTGTGGTAGGCGACCGTGGCGGTCGGGTCCTTGAGCTGGTGGCCGGTCAAGACGCAGACCACGCGATCCGAGGGGGCGATCACGCCGTCCTCGCGCAGCCGCCTGGCACCGGCGACGCTGGCGGCGCTGGCCGGCTCGCATCCCAGGCCCCCCGCGCCGACCCGCGCCTTGGCGTCCATGATCTCCTGGTCGGAGACCATCTGGACGACCCCGTTGCAGAAATCCAGGGCCCGCAAGCATTTCTTCAGGTTGACCGGCCGGTTGATCTCGATGGCCGATGCGATCGTAGAGGCCTTGATACGATCGGCATCGAGCTGGTTGTAATAGGCGTCGACCGTCGTCATCTCCGGCAGGCCGTTGCGCCATCGCAATTCGCGATGTCCCACCAGCTCGTCCAGGGTCCTGGCCCCGGCGGCATTGATCACGGCCAGGCGGGGAACCCGGTCGATCAGCCCGAGATGGCTCAGCTCGATCAAGGCCTTGCCGAAGGCGCTCGAATTCCCGAGATTGCCGCCCGGGACCACGATCCAGTCGGGGACCTGCCACCTCAGTCCTTCGAGGATCCGGAAGATGATCGACTTCTGCCCCTCGAGTCGGAAGGGATTGATCGAATTCATCAAGTAGATGCCTTGATGTTCGGCGACCTGGCGGACGCGTTGCATGGCGTCGTCGAAGTCGCCCACGATCTGGATCGTCAACGCGCCGTGATCCAGCGCCTGGGCCAGCTTGCCATAGGCGATCTTTCCCGTACCGATGAAGATGATCGCCCGGAATCCCAGGTCGGTCGCCGAGCAATAGACCGCCAGTGCCGCCGAGGTGTTCCCCGTGCTGGCACAGGCCACGCGTCGCGCCGATACCATGCGAGCATGGGTAAACGCGGCGGTCATGCCATTATCTTTGAAGCTTCCGGAGGGATTCATCCCTTCGTACTGGAGGAACAAGGAGCCGGGGTCGACGCCCACGTATCGGCCGACTTTGTCCGCGAGCTGGAGCAGGGTCTGTCCTTCGCCGATGGTGACGATCATCTCGGGTGGGGCGAAGGAGAGGAGCTCGCGGAACCGCCAGACGCCGGAGAAGTTCAGGGGGTCGTGCCGTGCGGCCCATCGGGCCTCGAATTCGTCGAGCCGTCCGGGGACCGGCAGTCGGTCCCAGTCGTAGACGACATCGATGAGGTCGCCGCAAGCCGGGCAGGCGAAATGGGTCTCGTCGACATCGAACGTGGCCGAGCACGACGGGTTGATGCACTGCTGGAAGGCGGCATTGGTCGTCGTTCCGGGCCGGATCAGGACTGGGCTGGTTTGCTGGGACATCGGTCGCTATCGTCCTCGCGCCCGACACTCCCTCGACACAGGAGCGGCGGATCATCGGTCTGCGGGTGCCCTTTCCGCCGTGGTCGGACCCCCTCATCCCCGGCTCGCACCACATCTCCATCACACTCTAACGGCCCCGGGCGGGGGGCGACAAGCGAGAATCGGATTGCCACCCGGCCGCGCCGGGCCGGTTCGGCACGATGCCGAACGTATCCGGTCATTCCGTATAACTGTTACGTCAGCGGAGTCTCAGTGCTTCGGGGGGAGTGCGTCCCTGGATGATGGCGCGATCCGCCCGGGAAGTTGGCCCGGACCCTACACCCGGCAAGGATTTCCGTCGGAGACGCCTCATGAAACCGAGAATTCAATTGAATGAAACCCACAAGCGGGCTTGACGCGTTGTAGGCATAAATCTATTATAAGCTGTAGCGATCCTTAACTGGCCTTCCGGAATGGGAACGGGACGGCCCGGTTGACTGAAACCCAAACAGCCTTGCCACCTGGGGAAACCTATGCCTCCCACTTCGGCGAAATCGTCGACATCCAGGAGTTCGAAGTCCGCGGCTGCGGCGGGGACCCGTCCGACGGCGGAGATCCGTCGAGTCGCCGAGCTGCTCAAGCAGGTCTCGGATCCGACCCGCTTGCAGGTCTTGATGCTGCTCAGCGAGAAGGAGCGCAACGTCACCGAGCTCTGTGCCGACCTCGGCACCCAGAGCCAGCCGGCCGTCAGCCACCACTTGGCCCTCTTGCGCCATGGCCGCCTGATCGAGCCCCGTCGTTCCGGGAAGCATAACTTCTATGCCCTCACCGAAGCGGGACGCGAGCTGGCGCATGTCGTGAATTCCGTCGTGAACTGATCTTCTGGTCATTAGTCATTTGTCAATTGTCATGAGTCATTGGCCGGGAGAATCCCGGCGAATGGCCTCTTACGCCGGGGTGATCGGGATTCAGCCCTTGGTCGCCGGCACGAGCCTCAAGAGCCCGGCCGAAAACCCAGTTGTTGCAATTGACCAGTGACCAATGACTAATGACTAATCAAGCCATTCTCGGATACGGGCCAGCCCCGTGGCCACGTCGCGGAGGCGGCCGGCTTGGTCCCCGACCTCGCGCTCGATGGCGAGTGGACCATTGTAGCCGACCGCCTTCAATGCCCTGATGAACATCGGGAAATTCACTTCCCCCTCCCCGAGCGGTACCTCTTCACCCCATTGACCGCTCACGCGTGGTCGACGCGCATCCTTCAGGTGAACGGAGCGGATGTCCGGGCCGAGGATCTCCACGGCGCGGATCGGGTCGCCCATGTCGTAGAGGATCATGTTCGCCGGATCGAAGTTCACCTTGAGGTTCGGCGCCTTCAGGTCATCGAGCGTCCTTCGCAGCAATTCGGCGGTCTCCTGGCCGGTCTCGAAGGCCAGCGTGACGCCCTTCTCGGCGGCGAGCTGCCCCGCATGGGCCAGGGTGTCGAGCATCGGCTTCCGTTCGGGGTCGTCCACCTGCGGCAGGAAGCCGGCGTGCAGGGTGAGGTCCTTCAGCCCCAGGGCCAGGGTGCGGTCCAGCGCCCATTTGAGCCGATCGATGCGCTCGGCGCGCGTCGCCGGATTGCCGAACCCGCCGGTCTCCTGGATCGTCCGGGGTGACGTGTAATCCTCGCCGGGAAATCCCAGCATGGCGCCGGTCATGACGATCCCCGAGTCCAGCGCCGCCTCCGGCAGGGAATCCCCTTCGTCCCAGCTCGCGTGGTGCGGGTCGCCGCAGGCAATCTGCACGATGTTGATGCCGAGCTGCTCGAGAAATCCCTTCAACTCCGGGATACTCTTGACCTGGAGGCTCCAACTGCACACGCCGACCGACCAGGGAACCACGCCGGACTGGGTAGACAGTGACGAAGCTGACGGTTGTGACACTTTCAATCCCTTGTAGCGATGAGGACAGCGGCGAGTGGCCGGGGCCCAGTGGCGAGAGAATGCCGATGCATCCTCCTTCACGAATCACGAGCCGCTCGTCACATGCCACGACTGTGAGCATGTTTCGCGGAGTCATGACCCTCACATTACACTCGCCGCCGGCCGTCCTTGGAAAGTGGTCAGTGGTCGGTGTTCCGCGCGGACCGTCGATCCGCGGCACGACCTGCGGCTCCCGACGGCTCCATGCCGCGGGAATTGACGGCTACAGAGAGGTCAAGAACTCGACCGATTCGGTCACCGGGGCTTCGGGTCTGGGTGTGGAACGGCCGAGGACGACGCAATTGCGCCCATCGGCCTTGGCCTTGTAGAGCGCCTGGTCGGCCGCGTCGATCAAGACCAGTTCGCTGCAGGGACGCCCGGCTTGTCCGAAGGCCAGGCCGATGCTGACCGTGACGCGGACCTGATTTCCGGCGGCATGGATGAGCCGTCCTTCCACGCTCGACCGGATCCGCTCGGCTCGCTCGGTCGCGAGGTCCGGCGCGGAGACGGGCAGGGCCACGACGAACTCTTCCCCGCCATAGCGTGCGACCAGGTCTTCGGGCCGGGTCGATTCGCGGATGACCTGCGCCACTTCCCGCAACACGCAGTCGCCTGCGAGATGACCGTATCGGTCATTGATCTGCTTGAAATGGTCCACGTCCAGCATCAGGATCGCCAGCCCGATCCCGTTCGCCGCCTGTCGCGTCGCGAGGCCGCCAATTTGATTGAGGAAGTAAACCCGGTTGTACAGCCCGGTCATGCCGTCCCGCACGGTACGCTCGAACATCTCGTGCTGGAATCGCTCATCGGAAGGGTCGAGATAAACGAGCTTTAAGATTACCCCGGTGCCGAGCTGAATCCGGTCCCCCTCACCCAGCCGCGTCGCGCGATGCGGCTCGATCCGCTGTCCGTTGACGAACGTCCCGTTCGTGCTCCGCTCGTCGGCGATCGAGACGGAACCCCGGCTATCCAGATGCACCGTGGCGTGGTGTCGCGAGACGGTATTGTCGTGGAAGAGAAACGTGTTCTCCGAGGATCGGCCCAGGGTCGTCCTCTCCTCACTCACGCGGAGCATCGTCCCCGGCATCCCACCTCGAATTATGATCAGGTAGGCCGACGGCGAAAGTGTGGCCCTCTCCGTGATGCATGCCTGTGCGATTGGTGTTTCGCATATATGGGTGCTTGCTTTCGCGTCCATGGTTTTCACAGGTGATACCGAACCTGGACCGATGGGGACCGGGCCGGGACGGAACGGATCTGGGACTTGAGCCGGGAGATTCCCGTGAACTCCCTGATAGCTGGTCGATTCCGGATCGCGTGAGGTCTGTCATCGCGATTGTTTGGACGGTCGAGACGTTCGGAGTCGGCACCGTGGGGTGTCCACACGATTAACCTAGGTCGCGGGGACCGGCTGTCAAATGGGTTCGAATTGAGGGAAAAGAAGCGGCCGGATCGTTTCAGGTCCGGCAGAACTGGGATTCCGCGGGCGGGCGATAATGCACGTCGAGGTGGGGGGTTTCGAGCCGGCGGCCCGCCTGGACCCGCGATTCGAGGCAGCTCTCGAGGATGCCGCTGACGAGGAGCGTCCGGTCGACCGGATAGGGCGCCTGTCCCGATTCGATCATCGACTCGACTTTTTGCATGAGACAGGCGGAATAGGCCACGTTGGGATTGGGTGGGAGGAGGAACTGGGTGGAGATGATCCGGGGTGTATCGCGGAGCCTGGCGGCGAAGGTGTAGTCGTTGACGGCCCCGTTGAGCATGAGCAAGGTCGCGCGGGTGCCGTCCGCGTATTCGATGAAATAGGCGGCGGGGTTTGGCGTGAGCCTGCGGAGCTCGCCCCCGACCGCGAGGTTCTGGGTGCGTCCATCGGTCGCGCTCAATCCCTGGAGCGAGTGGGAGCGTGAGAGGGCCGACTCCAGCAGCTCGCGGGACCATCGGCCCGCGTCGCCGGCCTTCCAGACGGCCTCGCCCGTCACGAGCTGCACGGCCTTGACCCCCGTCTCGCCCCCTTTGCGACGCTCGACCATGCATTGCATGGCCTCGAGCGCGTGGAAGTCCATCGGGTCCGAGCCGCCGACGCCCACCATCAGGGCGTCATCGATCGTGCAGCCCAACGGCAAATCGACGGCCGGGAGCCTCCAGGTCACCGGCAGCGAGGACCCGGCCAGGAACGGGAATTTCAGGCGACGGGATGTTTCGACCATCTCCCTGGCCTTGGTGAAGCTGTACGACAGGTGCTTGTCGTTGAACACCGGCACGGCGCGGCCGTCTTTCTCGAAGACCTGGGCCACTTCCCGGAAGAATTCGTAGCGGGGGTAGAGGATCTGGCCCTTCTCATTCTTCGGGTATTTCCCGTGCTCGCCGATGATCAGGACGGCGTCGACGGCCAGCGTCGAGCCGCCGCATCGCAACGCCTCGCCGATCGTCGGATACACCGAGAAACCGAAGCTCTTGGCTCGCTCCGCGCTTTGATCGTTGGCCGGCTTCTGGTCGACGTACAGGGCCACGACGTCGATCGCCGGCCGGTGCCATCGCCCTTCCCAGGGATAGCCGACCAGGAACCGGTCGCCCATGTGCTGGGCGTGGGAGAGGTAGTACCAGACCGTCGTGACGATGGCCAGCTTCTTCCGCTTCCCCGTGGTCGATTGTCCGTTTTCGGATGTATGCAGCGACGCGCCCATTTGCATGTCCTCAGTTCGTCACGATCCGCCTCAACCGTCCCTGGTGCCCGCGTTGGGGGGCACCGCAGATCAAGGACGACTAACCACGGACAAACAGCGATTCCCGGGGTGCTTCGTACTGGATGCGGCGCAGGTCGGGGGTCTCGATCCGTTCCTGGCCGCGGTGGAGCGACTCGACGGCCGTCGCGAGGATTCCGGTCGTCAGCAGGGTCCGCTCGACGGGGTAGGTGGGCTTTCCCGTCAGGAACATGGTCTCGACGTGATGCATCAGCGGGCTGAAGAAGTTGGGCAGCGTCTGCCCCGGCGCGAGGCCGGCCAGATACATCTGCGTCGAGAGCGGCCGGCTTTCTCCGGCGATCCGCAGGGCGACGGTGAAATCGATGACGAGGCGGGAGAGCATCAGCAAGGTGGCCTTCAGGCCGTCGGCATACTCGATCCGGTAGAGCATCGGGTCGGGGACGAGCGTCGGGAGCTGGGCGATCTCGGGATAGGCGTTGCCGTATCCCTTGCGCGGCGAGGTGAGCGTGAAGCTGCGGCAGAGGCACGCTTCGAAGAGCTCGAGGTCGCATCCGCCGGCATCCCAGGAGCCGGCGGCGAGGGCCTTCCAGACGGCCGGGCCGCGGAGCGCCCGGACCGCGACGACCCCGGTCTCCCCACCCTTGCGACGCTCGGCCATGCACTGGAGGGTCTCCAGGCCGTGGAAGTCGTAACTATCCAGCCCGCCGTAGCCGACGCACACGACTTCCGACACCGGGGCGCCGTGGGGGACGTCCACCGCGGGAATCCGCCAGGTGACCGGGAGCGACGAGCCGGCCATGAACGGAAAACCCATCGTTCGGGCGGTTTCCACCATCTCCTTGGCCCACTCCCAGTTCCACGACAGGTGCTTATCGTTGAAGACCGGCACCGATCGCCCGCTGCGGCGGAAGACCTCCACGATCTGCTTGAAGAACTCGTATCGCGGATAGAGGTGCTGGCCTTTCGCGTTCCGGGGATATCGCCCATGCTCGGCGATCGAGAGCACGCCGTCGACGGCCAGCCGGTTCCCGCCGCAGGTGAGGGCCTCGGCGACGGTCGGATAGACCTTGAGCCCCGGATGCCTTTGCACGCGCTCGCCGCTCAGATCGCCATTGGGTTTCTGGTCCACGTAGAGCGAGACGACGTCCACGCCCGGGTGATAATGCCGGCCGTCCCAGCCGTAACCGTCGAGCAGGCGATCGACGAGTCCCTGGCCGTGCGACATCTTGCGATACTCGGTGACGATCGCGGCGAGCCGTGGGCGTGCCTTCGGAGAGGCATCCTGGCCGAGAGCAGACCCGGCGAGCAGGGACGCGGGGACGGTCGCGAGGACCTCACGCCGCGTCATCGGCAACCCGGACGAATCGGTCCCTGGGGTGCGGCCCATGGGCGAGGACTCCGAAGGTGCTGAATAAAGGTTGAAGGGTTGTCCAACAATGGGCCGAGTTTGACGTCGAACGGAGGCCAAGTCAACGGTGCATCGGGGCGAGTTCCATCGGTTGACGGTCGATCCGGGCATTGCGCTGGTTTGCACTCGTTGGCAACGTTTCGGCGGGGATCGGGGATCCCTCGCGTGGCTTCGGGCCGGGGCCTGAGCCTGGATCGCCGGCATGTCCTGGAAGAATGGATGCATCGTCATTCGGAAGCGAAAGAGGGGGCGTGCAAAGCGTTGAGGCGACACGGCCGGGAATTTGACCGCGGACGGTTTCGCGCGCGTCCTTACCTTTAGAATGCCGCCACTTTACAAATTCATGAATGCACCTACGGCGGTTTCGGCGGTTTTCTGCTCACAAGTCTCTGCGGAATCGCGAGATAAAAAAATCGGAAAAATTTCCGAGGTGCGCGCCGCGATACCCGGCCCGTGGGGCTTTTCGGGACTGCGAGGGCCCGTCGATGGCGGACGGGGAGGCGTCTCGATAGGGTCGCCCATCCCGGGCGAGCTCGTTCAAGGAAAAAGGGTGTCCCCGGGTCGATCGGTTTCGGAAGATAATAAGGTAGGGGACAACGGCGAACGATGATGAGCCAGCTCCAGCCGGATACCGAAGCCTTGATCGCCCGGGCTGTCGAGGGCGACGACCGGGCTCGCCAGCAGCTCTTGATCCGGCATCACGACAGGTTGATCCGGATGGTGGCGGTGCGGCTGGATCGTCGCCTGGCCGCGCGCGTTGACCCGGCCGACATCGTCCAGGAGGCGCTGCTCGAAGCCTCCCAGAATCTCGACGATTATCTCCGCGATCGCCCCTTGCCGTACCATGCCTGGCTGCGTCAATATGTGTGGCAGCGGCTGAGCAAGCTGCACCGGCATCATCTCGGCACCCAGAGGCGGAGCGTCCGGCGCGAAGAGGCGGGCGATTGGAACCTGCCCGAGGAATCGACGGCGATCCTGGTCGACCGCCTGCTGGCCCGGGACTCCAGCCCGAGTCGACAGGTCTTGCGCGAGGAGCAGCGCCTTCGGGTCCAGGAAGCGCTGGAGAAGCTGCCGCCGCGCGACCGCGAAGTCCTGGTGCTGCGGCACCTGGAGCAGCTCTCGACGGGCGAGGTCGCCGAGGTGCTGGGGATCGGCGTGGAGGCCGTGAAGAAGCGTCACCTCCGGGCACTGGAACGCCTCCGCGCGCTGTGGGATTCGGACGACGACTGAGTAGAGCGTGGTATGAACGACTGGCCCGCATCTTCCGGCATTTCGTGCTGTAGGTGGGGTCTGCAACCCCGCGATCGGACCCGCGGCCTCGCAGAGGCCACCTACAGAAGAGGGGAAGTTCATAACACGCTCCAAGCCGAGGTTGCCTCTCATGATCCTCGTCCTCGCGGGAGGAAGGAGGCCAGTGGCCGGGTGAGTGTTATCAGGAGCGGAGATACGCCAATCATGTCGCTGATCCCTCAGAACGGCAGCAGCCGGCCGAGTCTCTCGACCGAGGGCGACTCGATCCTGGAAAACCTCATCGAAGAATGTACCAACCGGCTCCAGGCTGGCGAATCGATCGACGTCGATGAGCTCGCCCGCCGCCATCCCGAGCATGCGGATCGGCTCCGCCGGCTCCTGCCGTCGCTCGAGATGATGGCGGAGGTAGGGCGGACGTCCCTCAGGCCGCTGGGAGCCGACTTCCACACGACCGTCTCCCTGGACCCACCCCAATCCGGTCCGTTCGAGCTGGGGGATTACCATGTTCACCACGTCATCGGCCGAGGGGGCATGGGGATCGTCTATGAAGCCATCCAGGTCTCGCTCAACCGCCGGGTCGCCTTGAAGATCCTCCCGTTCGCCGTGGCGCTGGACCCGCACCACCTCCGGCGATTCCAGACCGAGGCCCAGGCCGCCGCCCAACTGCACCATACCAACATCGTGCCGGTGTTCTCCGTCGGCTGCGAGCGCGGGGTCCATTTCTACGCGATGCAGTTCATCGAAGGCCGGACCCTGGCCACGGTTATTCAAGAGCGACGCGAGCGGGTGGCCCTGACGTCAAGTGGCACGGGCTTCCAGTCCGTGCCCGTGGCATCCACGGGCAGGATGCCCGTGCCACTCCGCGACCCGGAATACGTCCGATCCGTGGCCCGCTTGGGCATCCAGGCGGCCGAGGCCCTCGACCACGCCCACTGCCAGGGGATCATTCACCGAGACGTCAAGCCGGCCAACCTGCTGGTCGATCTCCACGGCAACCTCTGGATCACCGACTTCGGCCTGGCCCGGTTCCTCAATGAAACCGGATTGACGCTGACCGGCGATCTCATCGGCACGCTCCGCTACATGAGTCCCGAGCAGGCGCTGGGCAAGCGGATGGTCCTCGACCACCGCACTGATATCTACTCGCTCGGGGCGACGCTCTACGAGCTCTTGACCCTGAACCCCGTGGTCGGCGGCGGCGACCGTCAGGACGTGCTCCGCCGGATCGCCCAGGACGAGCCGATCCCGCCCCGGCGGATCGATCCGGCGATCCCGCGCGACCTGGAGACGATCTTGCTGAGGTCTCTGGCCCGCGATCCGGAAGATCGATACGCCAAGGCGCAGGAACTGGCCGACGACCTGCGGCGGTTCCTGGGGCACCGGCCGATCAAGGCCCGGCGGCCCAGTGTCGTCGAGCTTGCGGCGAAGTGGCTCCGGCGACATCCCGGGCTGGCCGCATCGGCGGTATTGGTATTGGTCCTGGCCCTGATCGGGTTGGCCGCTTCCCTCATCGCCGTCGACAGTGAACGGGCGCGAACGGCCGAGAAAGCGCGCCAGGCCGAGGGTCTGGCACAGACCCTGGAGTGGGAACTCTACATCAGCCGGGTCAATCAGGCGCACGGCGATTACCAGGCGGGCAACCTGGCGCGGGCCGAGGCGACGCTCGCCGCTTGTCCCGAGCCGCTGAGAAACTGGGAATGGTGGTTCGTCCGGGGTCTCTGCCACCAGGAGCGCTACGCGGTGCGGGTCCACGAGCTGCCCGACGGCGTGGATCGGCTACCGGTCGTGTTCACCCCCGACGGCTCGAAGTGGATCTCCGGGGCGGGGAACACCAACTTCTCCCACCAGGCCGGGGTCTTGAAGCTCTGGGACACGGTATCCGGCCGGTGCCTGCGAGACCTGGCCCCCGACGGGTCGCGGGGTATCCGGACGATGGCGATCAGTCCGGACGGCCTGCGGATCGCCCTCGGGTTCGTCGGGTCGGGTAACCCGATTCAAGTCCGGGAAGCGGCGACCGGTCGATTGGTGGGAGAGCTGGGGTCCGGCGATGACCAGGACGAGCTTCCCGATCTGGCATTCTCTCCGGACGGCCGCCGGCTGGCGGTGATCCGCAACAACCGAGCCACTTATCGGCTGACCGTCTGGGACGTCGCGAACCGGACCCGGCTGATGGATGGCCCGGCGCGTCCGGGAGTCGGCTTCGCGCTGTCGTTTCACCCCGAGGGGGGATGGGTCGTCACGACGGCCGTCGGGGACGGGGTGTGGCTCTGGGACGCGCAGACCGGGGCATTGATCCGGGACTTCCTCGGCCATGAGCGGGACGTCTACGACGTGGCTTTCTCGCGAGATGGCCGCCGGATCGCCACGGCCGGCTGGGACCAGACCGTCCGCGTCCGGGACGTCGCCGGGGCCGCGACGACCCTGGTGATCCCCTGCCGGTCGGGATTCGTGGAGAGCGTGGCCTTCTCCCCCGACGGCGACCGGATCGCCGCGTCCAGCGGCCAGTCGCTGACTATCTGGGACGCGATCACGGGGCGCGAGCTCCTGACGATGCGCGGCGAGGGCCACTTCGGCACCGGGCTGGCCTTCTCGGCCGACGGCCGGTCTCTCCTGACGTCGTCGCAGGATGGCACGGTCCGGCTCTGGGACCTCACCGGCACGGCGCCGCGCGTCCTCCACTCCCGCGGATGGGTCAACCAGGTCGCCTTCAGTCCGGGGGGGGATCGCCTGGTCGGGGCCGACGCGGCGAGCGTCGGGGAGATCTGGGACGTTCGGACCGGAGCCCTCCTCCGGGCGCTCGACGGTCAGACCGACGCGGTCCGAGCCGCCCAGTTCACGCCGGACGGGTCCTCGATCGTCACGGCCTCCTGGGATGCGTCGGTGCGGATCTGGACTGAAGCGACCGGGTTGACGCCTCGCACAATCCTCGGCCCGAGTCCCGACGACGGGTCGCGGCGGTTGAAAGATCGGGGGACATCCATCAACGACGTGGCCCTGAGCCCCGATGGCTCGAGGCTCGCCATCGCGGGGTGGGACTGGCGGGTGATCGTCCGGGACCTCACCTCCGCGGCGGAGCCGCTCATCTACCGTGGGCATCCGGGGATCGTCTGGAGCGTGGCGTTCTCCCCCGACGGCCGGGCGATCGCCTCGGCCGGTGCCGACCGGACGGTCCGCGTCTGGGATTCTCGCACCGGCCAAGACCTCTGGTTCACGATGGCGGACTTACCCGACGGATCGACCACGCAGCGGCGGACCCTGGTCTTCAGTCCCGACGGCCGGATCCTCGCCGGATGCATAGGGCACGGCGCCCGCGGCCCGTTCGCCGTCCAGCTCTGGGACGCCGCCACCGGGGCCCCGGTCCGCACCCTGTCCGGCGCCGCGGGACAGATCAACGCCGTAACCTTCTCCCCGGACGGCACGAGGATCGCCACGGCCGGGGAGGACCGCACCGTCACGCTCTGGGACACCGCCACGGGCCAGGGCGTCTTCACCCTGCGGGGCCACACCGCCGCCGTGCTCTCGGTGGCATTCAGCCCCGACGGACGATTGCTCGCCTCCGGGAGCATCGACGCCACGGTCCGCATCTGGGAGGCGCCGTGAACCCGGCCCGCTGCGCCGGCGGCAAGCCCCGGAATCGTCGCCAACCCGCGCCGAGTCCGGACCCGCCCGAGCTGGGGAGACCGAAGTGGGACATCACGGGGAGACCAAAGTGGGACATAACGAATGAATCGAGCAGACACGTCGTGGGGACAGACCACAGGGCAGGTCAATTTATTCGTTGTGTCCCATTTTCGCCTTCGTGTCCCATTTTCGCCTTTGTCCCATTTTTGCCTTGCGACATCGCCAATGACAGCAGCCGACGAGCAGGCCGAGTCCGGCGAGCATGAGACTGGAGGGCTCGGGGACGCTGCTCATGAGCATTCCCTGACCGTTGTTCCAGAGACTCGCGATCTCGCTCGTCGTGAGCGCGCGGTCCCAGATCGCGATCTCGTCCATGCGCCCATCGACGGCGAAGTCGCGGCCGTCTTGCGCGTCGCGCGTGCCGATGAGTAGGGGATTGGTGCTCGGGTTGATTGAACCGACGAAACTCGTATCCGAAACCAGAAGCGACCCGTCGAGATAGATACTCAGCGTGCTGCCATTTCGTTCCACAATGATCTGGTTCCACGCATCTGTCGGCATGGAGACCTGCGCCGAGTTCACCACACCCACCCCAGAGGCATAGAACTGGATATTGTCGTTGGGCGTGGTGAGCGTCCACCCCGGCCCGCCGGAGCCCGAGAATTTCTCGATGAGCGTCTGCTCGCGGCTCCCGAATGTGTTGAAATTCACCCATACCTGAATTGTGAAGTTGCTCGATCCCAAATTGAAGGCCGATGGATCGCTGGAGAGCGTCGCGTACTGACTGCTATCGTTGTGTAAGCTGAGCGCCTGGCCGTAGAGACCCGTCCCGAAACTCGGGTTTCCGACCAGGTTCAGGTTGAGTCCATTGCCCGACGAGTCGAGACCATTCCCATTCATATGATAGTAGGCTTGAAGCCCCGTTTGGAGCCCCGCACGAGCACTCGAAGTTCCAGCAAGCAGAAGCGCCGAACCAAGCAAGGCGCGCAGGATCAGGCGCGACGGACACGAGAATGGCTGCATGGGGTTGCTCCTTTGATGTTGCGGATCGCCTTCGATGTTTCAATCGTAGGGCAGAGATTTTGAGCGATAGGAAACACTCCATCCTCCTGGTCGGCTCAAACGTCAGCCTGGAGTCGGGACGGCGACTCCTCTGGAGATAACCTTCCGAAATGTTCCCGACCGGGGACACCGATTTTGATTTTTTTTGGAGTGGCAGCATTATGCCGTCGGTTGACCGCTTCTGAACGAGGTTGGAGCCAAGGAAAACGGAGCAGATCGTGGCTCGTCGCGCGGTGTCCGTGCCGGCTCGAAACGGGTAAGATGAAGGACGTTTACCGCCGACATCCCTGGCGCTCAGGAAGTCGCCAGCGTGGCTTCGACACGCCCGAGCACGCCGCATTCCAGGCCCAACTGCAACGTGCCAAGGGCGAACCGCCGGTTTGATCCGCGCCGAGCGAAGGCCCTGCCGGCTCGAAACGGTTAGTATGAAGGACGGTTCCTGCCAATAAGCCGGACGCTCATGCGGCTGATGCCATGCCCGTCTCGACCCTCCAAACCAAGTCCAAACTACCCACCGAGCCAATCCATCGCAACGGCGCGATCCCTCCGCTGGAGAACGGCGACCGTCTGACCGCGGACGAGTTCATGCGACGCTACGAGGCCATGCCGGGCTTGAAGAAAGCCGAGCTGATCGAAGGAGTTGTCCACCTGCCTTCACCGGTCAGGCAGAAATACCACGGCAGGCCGCACACTCACCTCCTGACCTGGTTAGGCCATTACGAGGCGGGGACGCCGGGAGTCGAAGCGGGCGATAACAGCACCGTGCAGCTCAATCTGACCAATACCCCTCAGCCGGATGGGCTCCTGTTCATTCAGCCCGAGCATGGCGGGCAAATCAAACTCGATGAGGAAGGCTACATCATCGTCGGCGCCCCCGACCTGGTCGCCGAGGTCGCCGCCAGCAGTGCCAGCTACGACCTGTTCGACAAGCACGATGCTTACCGGCGCAACGGCGTGCGGGAATACATCGTCTGGCGCGTGCTCGACGAGCAGATCGACTGGTTCGTCCTGCGCAAGAACCGATACAAGCCACTGTCTGTCCGGGCCGACGGGACCTTGCGGAGCACGATCTTCCCCGGGCTCTGGCTCGACGCGGCCGCTCTGCTGCGCGGGGACCTGGCCACCGTGCTGGCGGTCGTCCAACGCGGGCTGGAATCCGCCGAGCACTTGGCGTTCAAGGCCCTATTTCAGCAGGCCGGGTGAGAACCGGCGGGTGGCCGAATCGTGGCTGGCCTACCGTCCCTTCATCTGAGATAATCGACTCGTCGATTCATTCCAACGATCGTCCCACGAGGCCCTTGACGATCATGACGACCACGATCCAGACTCCCGACCTTCCGGCGATTGATTACCCCGATAGCGACGGACTTCCCATCGCGGACAACACACGGCAATTCCAGTGGATCGGCACGATCATGTGGGGAGTCGACGCACTCTTCCTCGCCAAGCCCGACGTGTTCGTGGCGGGCGACTTATTGTGGTATCCCGTCGAGGGTCAACCGAAGATCCGCATCGCCCCCGACGTCCTGATCGCGTTCGGTCGCCCCAAGGGATACCGCGGCTCGTACAAGCAGTGGGAAGAGGGAAACCTGGCCCCGCAGGTCGTTTTCGAGATCCTCTCTCCCGGGAACCGGCCCGACGAAATCGAGGGCAAGTTTCAATTCTACGAGCGGTATGGCGTCGAGGAATATTACCTCTACGACCCGGACGACGGGACTCTGGAGGGCTGGCTGCGCCGGGGGGATCATCTGGAAAAGATCGCTCGCATGAAGGGCTTCGTCAGCCCCCGACTGGGGATTCGGTTCGAGCCGGGAGAGGGCCCCGACAGCCTGAGGATCTTTCGCCCCGATGGCGTGCTGTTCCGGACGGCTTCCGAGTGGATTCAGAAGAGCGCCAACGAGCAGCGAGTCGCCGAGGCCGAACGCCGACGCGCCGAGGCCGAACACCGACGCGCCGAGGCCGAACACCAGCATGCCGCGGAGCAATCGCGAGTCGCCGAGGCCGAACGCCAACGCGCCGAGGCCGAACGCCAGCGCGCCGAGAGACTGGCCGCGCGGCTCCGTGAACTGGGTATCGATCCGGAATGAGAACGGGTCCGCCGTCCGGCGACCCGGCGGAACGATCCGCGCCGGCTGCCGGATGGATTATCGCGGAGGATCGGTGGGACCGGGACGATCGCGGCCTGTCGAGTGTCCGCTGGCGGGGGGACCGGCCCCCATCTCAATAGTCCGGAGTCCGTAGCCAGGACGCCGGATTGGGGGTGGGCGTCTGGGGCTGGCATGAGCCCGATGCCGCGTCCGATACCAACCCGACGGGCTAGCGAGGGGATCGATGATCCCGTCGGAATCCACTCGGTGGCGCTTCGGGCTCGTATGTGCCTTCCTTGCTCGCGAAAGACATATGCAAGGCTCGTTCCCCGGGACATCGCCCGCGACGATCTTCGTACGGCTTCTCAATCCTTTGGGTCGATCGTCTGCCAGCGGCCCGTCTTGGCCGTGAAGACGTGGAGGCGGCCGTCCTGGGAGACGGCGACGGAACTTTCGTTGAAGTTCATCCCCGAGTCGCGAAGGTTCCTCGCCGCTGTCAAGAGCGGTTTCTCCAGTGTCAGCGTATCCCATCTGCCGGCCTCGGCGCTGTAGGCATAGACGTGCCGCCCGAGTACGTAGACGACCTGATTCCCGCTTGCGATGGGCGAGACGTTCTTCTTATGCCAAGGTTCGACCAGATCCTGCACCGCCCATCGGCTATGTTTGAAATCGAAGACAGCAAGCTGAACCAGGTCCGAGTCAAGGAAGCGAGGGGCCAGGACGGGCGGGACCGTGTCGGACAGATAGAAGCTGATGTCGCCGACGTTGCTCCCCGTCCGGAGATCTTGAACCGACCAGTTGTCGAAACCGAAGTCATAGACGGCGAGTTGTGCCTTGCCGGGCCCGACCGCGAAGATCGAGACATAGTTTCCCAGGACCGAGGTCGAACTCACCTTCGCACCGGCAGGAGGGCGATAGCTGCTGGAGGCGCCGGTCTTGTTCACATAGATCAACACCCGGTCGTGCGCGGCGGATCGGGAGACGATCACCTCCTTGGTCATCGTGATGGCGTCGGGAGGAGGTTCTTTTTCGCCGGGGACTCCTCTTCCGGCTCCGCCGCCGCCACCCGAGCGGGTCGGATTGGCCCCGTTGCTCGATGTCGTCCGTCCGGGGCCCTGGGCATTGAGTCGCGATTCGAGGGTCTTGATCGAGGTCTTCAGGAGCGCGATCTCGGTGTTCAGCCTGACGATCTCGAGATGGGCGGCGTTGAGTTGCTTCTCGTACGCATTGATTCCGTCCTCGGCCGTCTTGAGGGCCTTCCTCACCGGGTTTGCCGAGGAATCCGGCCCGACGGCGACGGCGACCACCTCGCCGCTCGAGCTGACTTTTCGCGTCGGGTTCGCCGGCGATTGTGCCGCCTGAGCCGGGCCCTTTTTCCTGGCGGGTTCGGGACTCTGTTGTCGCGCCGCCACCCCGATGCCCCCGCCGAGGGCCCCGAGGACCATGACCGCGGACGCGAGCGTCATCCATTTCATCATCGACATCGTTCGCAAGACTCCTTGTGTCAGGGTGATGGCGGACGTCGAGACGATGCCCGCGACGATCGGATGGCCGTTGGCGACGCTCGCCCCGGCGAGCGTCTTGAAGAAGAGGGCAGGGGGGACGGCGGGGGCGAGCCCCGAGATCGGGCCGGCGCCGAGCAACGTGGGAGTAGGGGCGAGCCCGCGGCGCGTCAGTCGCGACTGGAGGAGCTCGCGGCCCTTGCTCATCCGGCTGCGGACGGTGCCGACCGGGCAGCCGATCCGCTCGGCCGCCTGGTCGTGAGTCAGGCCCTCGAAGTAGCAGAGCACGATCGGCGTCCGGAACCGGGCCGGCAGCCGGGCGACCTCCGCATCGAGTACCGACCAGAGCTCGCGCCGTTCGATATCGTCGGCGGGCATCGATACATCCGCTGCGATGTCGGATCGCTCGCGCGACCGGCGGCGCGTCCGGTCGCGTCGCGATCGCGTGGCGACCCGGAGCGCGACCCCGTAGAGCCAGCTCGCCAGCAAGTCTCGGTCGCGGAGCATCCGGGCCTTCTTCACCAGGACGAGGAACGTCGCCTGGAAGGCGTCTTCCACGTCGTGAGGGTCGTCGAGCAACCGTCGGCAGATGCCCAGGACCATCGGCCCATGCCGCGACACGATCGCCTCGAAGGCGACCTCGTCGCGATCGCCGACGAACCGGGCCAGGAGCTGGCCCTCCGACAGCCCCGAGACCGTCCCATGGCCGAAGAGCCTCTGGATCTGACCCAGCACGATCCCGGATCGATGCCCCGTCCTCATCGCCCCGCGCCTCCCTTCCTCCACCGACGGCCGGACTCGAGCCCTTCATTATCTATACTGCCCGCTCGTCGTCGCTCAATCGTTTTTTCTTATTACCTCGGCAAAGAAGATTCGCACGTTGGCTCACACTAACCCGAAGCGTCAGCGAGGATCCGCTGCTTTCGCCCCTCACTGACGTTTCGGGTTAGTATGTGAGCTTCTTCCTTGCCGGCGTAATAGTTTAGGAACGAGCCGGGAATAACCTCCCTGATTTCCCGTTGGAGGCGGTTCGGCGCGGGTCTCAAGACCCCGCCGTGGGCGGGCGGTTCGGCGCGGGCCTCAAGACCCCGCCGTGGGCGGGACCGCAGGTCTCCTTTCGTCCATGGGATTGGAGACCTTCGGTCGGCTCGGTGGCAAGGTCGGGAGACCTTGCCACAACGGGGTCTTGATTACGAGAAATCCAGGAAGTTATTCCCTTAGCGTTCGCCATGCGAGATCATGCGGGCGACCGGGCGGGTGGCCGGGATGTGTTCGAGGGCGATCTTGAGGATCACCATCAGGGGGACGGCCAGGCACATCCCAACGATCCCCCAGGTGAGTCCCCAGAACGACAGGGCCAGCATCACGGCCAGGGGGCTGAGCCCGACGGCCTTGCCCGTCATCACCGGCTCGATCACGTACTCGATCAAGACATGGATGGCGATCAGCAGGAGCGAGAACGCGATCGCCTTCGCGGGCGACTCGAACTGGAGCGCCGCCAGGGCCACCGGCACGGCACAGGTGGCGACGCTGCCGAGGTACGGGACGAAACGGCCGAAGAACGTCAGCACGCCCCAGAGCACGGCGCCCTCGAGGCCGAAGGCCAGCATCAAGAGCGTCGCCGGTACGGCGACCAGCAGGTTCACCTTGACCTTCACCGACAGGTAATCGACGACCCCGTCATTGATCGATCGCGAGACATCCAGGATGCGCGCCGCCCGGCCCGGCGGGAACGCGGCGCGGACCTGCCGGGGGAATCGGGCCGCCTCCTCGAGCAGGAAGACCATGTAGAGGCCGACGATCATCGCCTCGGCCGCGAAGTTGGCGAACAGGGTCAGGAATTGGCCGAGGTATTGCTGGGCGCGCTTCAGAGAGATCCGGATCGGTTCCGTGGAATCGGGGCGGGAGGAGGCCGGAAGGTACTGGTCAATGAGATGAGTGACACGCTCGACGAGACGCTCGGCGCGCACCTGGTAGGTCGGCATGTCCTTCCAGACGGCGGACACGTTCACGTACACCATCCGGCCGAGCACGTAGGAGCCGACGATCAGCCCCAAGCCGATGATCAGCAGGGCGATCCCGGGCCTGAAGTAGCGATGGAGCCAGATTCGCAACGGCATGATGGCGTAGCAGAACAGCACGGCGATGAAGACCGGCCGCAGGACGTCACCCAGTGTATTCAGCAAGTACAGGGACGCGGCCACGGCGACCAGACCATAGGTCACACGCAGCAATAAACTCCCGTTTGCGCTTGCCGTTCCGGGCTCGGGGCCAGGCTCATCGACGACCATCAAGGGTTCCGTCTCCATGGCATCCTCGGCTTCCGACTGGATCTCTCGGGCGGAATTCCTTGGCTGGAACGGCGCCACGGAACGGGGAATCACCGGGCCTCGCAGCATCGTCGGGGCCGTTCGCGGAGATCATCTTACCAGATCATGGCAGTCCGGCGATAAGGGTGAACTCGATCGATCGCGGGCGTCGGCCTGGAGCCGGTCAAAGAACGATCTACGCATGCTTCTTCTTGCCGCGCTGGTTGATCGATCGCGGCATGGGATGACAACAACCGGCCGGACGTATCGCCCGGTGATGCCTGCCCGCGCCGAGGCCGGGGCGTTGACGGCGCCGGACCCTTGGCTATGGTATGATGGTGGCCTCTTGAAACCGAACGGCGGACGATCTACCCGAAGATGCGACCTCGGGATCACCGTCACCATGAAGGGAGATCTCACCATGTCGAGTGCGCAGAGTTTCTCTACCCGGATCGACTTGCCCGCGCCGGTGCGTGAGAAGATGATCGGCCTGCTCAACCAGCAACTGGCCGACACCTTCGACCTGTTCAGCCAGATCAAGCAGGCGCACTGGAACGTCAAGGGACCGCAGTTCATCGCGCTGCACGAGCTGTTCGACAAGCTGGCCGAGGACGTGGAAGATTCCGTGGACACGATCGCCGAGCGGGCGACGGCCATGGGCGGGACGGCCCTCGGGACGGCACGGATGGCGGCGTCGGCATCGCGGTTGCCGGAATATCCGGCCGACGCTTTCCCCGGCCCGAAGGCCATCACGGCGCTGGCGGAGCGATTCGCGGCACTGGCCAAGTCGACCCGGGCCGGGATCGACCTGGCCGCGAACTCCGGAGATGCCGACACCGCGGACGTCTTCACAGAGGTCTCCCGCAGCCTCGACAAGAATCTCTGGTTCCTCGAGGCCCATCTCCAGGCGTGACGACAGCAACGCCGAAAAGGCAAGGCTCCGCCCTGACCCATGGAGCGGCCCGGACGGAGCCTCGTTCGTTCTCGCGATCGTTTCAGAGGGCCTCTCGAGTGACCCTCAACGTTGATCGAGCGCAACGCCGGCCGACGGCTTCTGGTCCGCCAGGAGCTTCTCGAGCTGGCCATCGACCTCGGTGGCGGTCCGGAGGTTGCGGCTGACGACCTTGCCCTGGCTGTCGATCAGGAACATCGTCGGCACCGAGGTGATCCCGTACTCGATGGCCAGGCGCGTCTCCATCCCGCCCCCCTCGAAGATCTGGGGCCAGGCGAGCGGATTGGCCTTGAGGAAGGCCTCGACGTCAGCCCGCTCGTTGTCGAGGTTCACGCCGATGATCTCCAGGCCGCGGTCCTGATACTTCTGCTGGGCCTTGATCAGGCCGGGCAGGGTATCCTTGACCGGTGTGGCCCAACTGGCCCAGAAGACGACCAGGACCGTCTTGCCGCGATACTTCGCGGTATCGATCGGCTCGCCCTGGAGGCCGGTGCCCTTGATGGCGTAGGACTTGCCGACCATGTCGAGGCGTCGGAGCGAGCCGGCGGCCTTCTTGGCGGCTTCGGTGCCGGAGTAGGACTCGACCACCTTGGCGTATTGCTTGCGGGCCTGCTCCTCCTCGGCGTTGAACTCGTTGGCGCTGGCGAGCTGGAGCAGGACCTCGGGGGCCTCGTCCGCCTTGGAGAACTTGGCGAGGAAATCCTCGAGGTCTTTCATCCAGGTCTTCTGGTTGGCCAGGACGTTGGCACCGGGCTGGCCGTTCTTGATGGCGAAGTCGGCGCCGATCAGGCTATAGGCCGAATAGGAGCCGAGCTTGCCGCCGCCGTCGACCAGCTTCTCCAGCATCGTGCGCCCTTCCGGCCAGGTCTCGGTGCGGAGGGCCGCGACCAGGCTATCCACGACCTGCTTGTTGTAGCTGAGCTGTTCCTCGGCGGTCTTCGACGCCTTGACGACGGCGCGGAGGCGGGGGATGCGGCCGACGTGGTATTTCGCGATGTCGGCCCGGCCGCCCTGGAGCAACCCCGCGTTCTTCGTGTCGTAGTCGACCAGGGCCTTGAGGGCGGCGTCAACCGCCTCGTCGCGCGGCTGGACGTTGTTCGCCCGGTCGAAGAGCATGGCCCGGACGCCGCTCACCGACGCGACGACCGGCTTCTCGGGGTCGATGGCGCCGGGGAGCTCGATGAACTTCCAGGTCGCACCCAGCTTGATCATGTCGGGGATCTGGAGGAAGGCGAGCCTGGGCGGGGCGGCGTTGGCGTTCGCCGGTGCGTTGGCCAGGCCGGGGAAGATCATGGCGTTCTCGTAGACCGTGACGTCCTTCTCCAGGCCGCTGCTCGGGTCGGCGGGGATCAGGTGGGGGTATGTCCCGTCGAACCGGTTCCAGACGGTCTGGGCGTTCCAGCCGACCAGGCCCTTCATGAGGGCGTCGACCTTCTCGGCCCGCGAGGCGAATGCCGCGGCCACGCGATCGGTCACGTCCTTGGGGAGCCCGGCGGCTTGCAGCTCGGCCGGGGTCGCCATGACCGTCTCGAGCAGCGAAAGGTCGCCGTTGGCCTGCGCCTGGACCAGTCCCTGGACGAAGACCTTCGAGGATTCCTCGGCCGAGATCTGCTTCCAGCTCGCGACCTTCCCCTTGGTCACGACCGCGATCCGCGTGCCGCCGGAGTTGAGCCAGCGCGACTCGTCCAGGCTCCGGTCGCCATCGAGGTCGACCTCGCGATAGACCTCGAATCCGTCCTGATAGTAGCTCCAGTGATCCATCTTGCCGTTGCCGTCGTTGTCGACGAACCGGCGCATCATTTTCCCCTGGCCATCGCGCAACGCGTAGCCGATGCTGCGATTCTGGACGACGACCGTCTCGACCTTGCAGGCGGCGATCGCCGCCGGGTCGGCCGGCGTGTCGTACTCGACGCCCGCGAGCGTCGGGCGGAACTTCAACAGGGCACTGGGGGCGGGCAGGTTACTCGACTGGGCCAGGGCCGCCATGGGCGACAGGGCCAGGAGCCAGCAGAAAACGGTCACGCTGCACCGAAGACTCCGCATGGGCGTCTCCTTTCGCACCTATTCGGATTCCAGATTGCAGATTCCGGATTCCAGATTCCAGATTGCAGGTTCCGGATTCCAGGACACGTCAACCGGATTCTCTCGGCTGGCTGGAATCCCCTTGTCATTCTTACCAGGAAGCCAGGTCGGACGTTGTCAATTCGCCAAAGTCCCGCCATTCCTTACGACAATATCGATCGCCTCGACCGTTCTCATCGGCAATTTCGGTCGTCCGCCTCAAATCGTTGACGACAGAAGGGGCACGTGTCCCATCGCTGCCACGCGACCCGACGAAAAATCACCCGAGACTGGCCTGGCCCGGTAGCCTCTGCAAACAATGGACCAATCGCAGGCGTCCATGGCCGTTCCGCTCGAACGAGTAACTCTTACCTGTAACCGATGAACCATGAATTTGCATAGCGGACTCGTCTTCGGAATCGGATGCTCGGTGTTGATCCTCGGTTCGGCGATGGCGGCCGGCGGCCAGGAATCCAGCCGGACCGCAACAGCAGCCTGGGCGAGTCGTCTCC
>JBKQHM010000536.1:0-2988 GCA_052148775.1 Isosphaeraceae bacterium
GACCCGACCATCGACGCCGTGGAGATCCTGACCCCGACCAATCACCGCGTCCAGAGTCCGCCGCCGATGGGGAGCACCTTGTTGGCCTTCGCCTCGGTCAGGAAGAGTTCCTTCATCCTCGCCAGCCGATCCGGCTCACTCGTCGCAAGGTCGTCGGCCTGGGAGAAGTCCTTGGAGAGGTCGTACAACTCCCAGACGTCCTTGTTGGCATCCCATCCTTTCAATCGCGCGGCGGTACTCGGCGTGTCCCAGGGCACGAACGGCCCGAACGCGCAGGCGAACCAGCCGTCATGGTAGATGCCACGGCTCGCGTTGTTCTCGAAGTATTGCGTCTTCTTGCGGGCCGGTGCCTGGGCGTCCGCGAACGTATATGCCATGCTCACGCCGTCCATCGGGTCCTGCTTGAACCCGTTCACTTCCTCGGGGTGCTTGATGCCGATCACTTCGTAGAGAGTTGGCATGATGTCGTTGACGTGATGGAATTGCGATCGCGGCGTCCTGTCCGGCTTGATCCCCTTCGGCCAGCAGATGACCATCGGGTTGCGGGTGCCCCCGAAGTGCGCGGCGACGAGCTTGGTGGACCGGAAGGGAGTGCTGCCGGCCCAGGCCCAGCCGGCATGGTACATGTTGTCCACCTTCGGCCCACCGAGGACCGGCAATCCGCCGATCGCGTTCATGGCCTCGATCTGCTGCCCGATCGTGTTCGCGACGTTGTTCTGGGCGAGCAATTCGCTGACGCTTCCCTTCTGACCCTCGGCGCTCGAGCCATTGTCGCCCCAGATGTAGAAGACGATCGTGTTCTCGCGGACTCCGAGTTGCTCCAGACCGTCCACGAGCTTCCCAACCTGGGCATCCGTGTGCTCGACGAAGCCGGCGAAGACCTCCATCAGTCGCCGCTGGAACGGACGCTCCGACTCGGGGATGCTCTCCCAGGCCGCCATCGTGTCGGCCCGAGGCGTCAATTCCGCGCCGGCGGGGATCCATCCGTATTGCTTCTGCCGGGCGAAGACCCGTTCGCGATACTTGTCCCAGCCGTCGTCGAACTTCCCTTTGTACTTGTCCGCCCACTGTGGGAAGATATGGTGCGGCCCGTGGGCTCCGCCCGGCGCCCAGTACATGAGGAACGGCTTGTCCGGCGAGAAGGCCTGATGCCTCCTGATCCAGGCGAGCCCCTTATCGACCAGGTCCTCGCTCAGGTGATATTTCTCGCCGTGCGGCGGCTCGATCGCGTTGAGGTTCTCGTACAGCCGGGGTTCCCACTGGGATGTCTCTCCAGCGAGGAAGCCGTAGAAATAGTCGAACCCGTGCCCTGTGGGCCATCGGTCGAATGGACCCATGGCGGTCGTCTGGTTCGCCGGGGTATTGTGCCACTTGCCGAACGCCGCCGACTTGTAGCCGTAGTGATGCAGCGTCTCGGCGATCGTGGCGGAGGTCTTCGGGATGATCCCGGTGTAACCGTCGAAGTCCGAGGCCCGCTCGGCGATCGTGCCGTTGCCGACCCGATGGTGGTTCCGGCCGGTCAGGAGTGCGGCGCGGGTCGGCGAGCAGATCGATGTGGTATGGAATGCATTGTACGAAATGCCCCCATCGCGCAACCGGGTCAGCGTCGGGGTATGAACCTCCCCGCCGAATGTGTCCGGGACTCCGAAGCCCACGTCGTCGATCAACACGACGAGGACGTTCGGCGCACCCGGCTTGAGTCGCTCGGGTTCCTTCCGCCACTTCATGATGGATTCCTGCAAGGTCGGCCCGACGACGCTGGCCGAAGGCGTTGGCGGGAACGGCAAGATGGATCCATCCCCTCCGCCAGGTGCGGAGCCCTGCCGTCCGAATGCAATCGACGATCCCGGAAGCGCCATCACGAAGGCTAGGGTCAGGGTTTTCATCAACCGTCGGAGAGTTGGTTTGTCCACGAGAAGGACTCCATCCAGGGTTCGAGTATCGGGAAGCGCATTGATATAATTTAATCGTCTATGACACATTCAGACGGCGTCGATGTATTCACCGAACGGCGAAACACCGCGCGAGAAGGAGTCGAGGATCAGCACCCGTCGCGGTCGATCGTCCGCGTAGGCCGGACGTTTGGCGCACAGTCCCAGCGCCGCCAGGAACGCTAGAACGAGGTATCGGGATCGCATCTCAACGGATCGAACTCCGCCGGTATGGGTCCTTGTCGTGGCGTGACGTGGATTCATACCGGAAGTGTAAACGTACGACTTACACCGACTCAATGAGCAATCGTCGGAGTCGTGCCTTCCACGGGCAGTCTTCCCATGGCAGTCCGATTTGCGTGGAATCATCGCCCAGGAAGGCGCGTCTTCTCGTTCGGCACTCCGCCATCTTCCAGGTCGAAATCGGGGTCGAAGAGCGTGGCACTCTGGGCCCCGAGGAAGGCCGGCTGCGCCTTGATCCATTCGCTCGGCTTCATCTGACGGGCGTAAGCGACCAGCCTGGCGTTCAGTTCGCCGACGATCTCGGGATGCTGCTCGGCGACATTGGTCTTCTCCTGCGGGTCGTCGGCGAGGTTGTAAAGCTCGGTCTTCCCCGGGAATGTGGCCATGCGCACAAGCTTCCAGTCGCCCTTGCGGATCGCCCCCCGGATGGCCTCGACGTTGATGAGGATCTCCTCGTGGGGCGAGGGCGCACCCCGGGCGATCGTGGGCCAGATGTCCTTGCCGTCGAAGGGATGGTCGGGGCTCCCTTGGCCCCCGGCCAGCGCGAGGAGCGTGGGCATCACGTCCACCATGCCGATGGGCGCCTCGACGACGACCGGCTTGAGCCGCCCCGGCCAGTTGACGATCGCCGGGACCCGGACCCCGCCCTCATAGAGCGAGCCCTTCCCCGCGCGGAACTGACCGTTGGACGCCGGCGGCTTCTCGCCGAGGCCCACGCCGCCGCTCTCCTTGCGGTCTTCCGCCGAGCGGGCACCCGTGGCAAACAGCGCGTTGGTCGCGCCGCCGTTGTCGCTGGCGAACAGGATGATGGTGT
>JBKQHM010000537.1:0-5422 GCA_052148775.1 Isosphaeraceae bacterium
CCCTGCCGACCTGATCGTCGAGCGCTGTGATCATGCCGGCATAGGCCCGCCGCTTCTCGTCCGGGATCGAGGCGTAACGGTCACTGTATTCCTTGGGTACCTGGTAAGGAGCGTGCGGCGCCAGCGAGGCGAAATACAGGAAAAAGGGCTTGTTCGAATCCTGGGCATCGATCAGCTTGACGGCCTCGTTGCCGATGAGGGTCGTGAAGTACCCATCTTCCTTGAAGAACTTGCCGTCGCGCTGCCAGTCGATCAGGCCGCCGCGTTCCTTGGTGAAGTAGTCCACCTCGCCGACGAGGTTGCCGTAGAAATGATCGAAGCCGCGGTTCTGCGGCCAGTACTTGCGGTCGGCGTGGCCCAGATGCCACTTGCCGACCATGTAGGTCTGGTAGCCGGCCGACTTCAGGGCCTGGGGGAGCGTGCGCTCGTCGGTCGGCAGGCCGTAGCCATGGCTCGGGAAGATGACCAGCGTCTGGAGTCCGTGACGGATCGGGTAGCGCCCGGTCATCAGTGCGGCTCGCGAGGGCGTACAGACGGGCATGCCGTAGAACGATTCGCAGCGTACCCCGGTGCTGGCGAGCCGGTCGATATTCGGTGTCCGGATCTCACCGCCCCGGTAGCCGAGGTCGGCGTTGCCGAGGTCGTCGGCCATCATGAAGACGATGTTCGGTTTGGTTTCCGCCCTGCCTGCGGATGTCAGCGCGAGCGCAACGATGAGGAAGGCTGCCACCGTGCATCTGGTCATGCTGGTATTCCCGGAGAATCTCTGGTCCGTGGGGTATCTTCTGTCATCCCAGATGACGGATTCCAGATTGCAACGCGGATGCTTCCGTCATCAGGAATCTGCCATCTCACAAGGATGTTACAACCAAGAAAGCCGAATATCTCGCGAAAAGTCGTTCCTGGCGACGGACGCCCGCAAAGCCGCGGGTCACGCTCGTCCCGCCGAGGACGGATTGGCCGCTTCACGGTTGCCGACGGCATAAGATGAGACTGATATCGGCCTCGTGGGTCGCTCGTCAGGCGAACCGATTTCACCGGAGGCGAATTGGATCCCCATCTGATTCCAATCGCGTCACGGGCCGCGTAACATGGTGGTCTCTTCGGGGACCAGACACAAGTCAGATAACCGCAAAAGCGGAATCGATCGCCCTCCCGGACCCGACGCATGACGACTTCCCAACGCGCCATCGCGCTCGCCGGGCCTGGCAGTCACCACGCTCGGGAAAAGAATCGGTCGACGTTTTTGCGGTTTTCTGACTTGAAATGGTATTCTAGTGACGCCACCATATTAGCCCACCCCAATATCGGGTGGGAACAAGTTCGACGCCGAACGGCACGTTTTCGACCGTCCAAGAGGTTGGTCTTCATCGACTCTTGCATGAATACCGCCGCCGTCACGGCCCGGGCTGACCTGAACGTCGTTGCCTTCCCGGCGGCCGTCGCCGATCCCGATGAATCCGGAATCCCTGGAACCGAATTCTCCGAGAATGCCCGGAGACGGAACCCTCAAGGTCCTGATCCGAGAGCATTCTCCTTTTTCCGCGTCGAACTCTGAACCTGAGAGCCACATCCAAGGAGCATGCAATGCCTGTTGCGAAGTTGGTCGTTGAATTTATCGGCACGTTTTTCTTGGTCTTCACGGTTGGAATGACGGTGAAGAGCCCTGACGCGGCGGCCTTGGCGCCCCTGGCGATCGGGTCGGCGTTGATGGTCATGGTCTACGCGGGCGGCCACTTCTCAGGCGGCCATTACAACCCGGCGGTGACGCTGGGCGTGACCCTGAGAGGGAAGTGCACCTGGGCCGATGCCATCCCCTACATGGTGGCCCAGGTCCTCGCCGCCGTCGCGGCAGGCGCATGCGTCCTGTTCATCAAGGGGACCGCGACCGGCGGTGCACCCGCGGGGCCGGGGGCGGCAACTTATGGCATCCCGGCCTGGTTCCTCGGCGAGTTCCTCTTCACCTTTGCGTTGGTCTACGTGGTCCTCAACTCCGCCACGGCCAAGGGGACCTCGGGGAACTCATTCTACGGCCTGGCCATCGGGTTCACCGTCGTCGTTGGGGCCTTCGCCATCGGGCCGGTCTCCGGCGGGGCGTTCAACCCGGCCGTCGGTGTCGGGGCCACCGTGATGGGGCTGGCCGACGTCACCCACCTGATCGTCTACCTCATCGCCGATTTCCTCGGCGGTGCGGTTGCCGCACTGGTCTTCAACGCGTTCGACATGGGTGGCGACAAGGCGCCGGCCTGATGACGCGCCTCCGGCATCTTGTCGATGGTCCAGAAGACGTTCCTCGCTCCGACCCGCGAGGTTGGCCGGGGAACGTCGCGTCTTCTATTTTGAGACGGCGTCGTGTTTACTACGATTAATGGATCCGTGAATTTCTGCTTTGGCGACCATCCGGAATCTCTCGAGCCGGCGAGCACCGATGAAGGTGTCGGATCGACTGATGAACACGACCGATGAAACGAGCCGAGTTCCATCGCCGACCCTCGATTCGAGGTCGTATCGAGTCGACATCGGGCAGACCCATGCGACCTTCTACCCGGGAATCCACGATGAACCGTCCGACGATTCTGATGGCCACGATGATGACCGTTGGCGGGATACTTGGATGGCGGGCCGCATCGGTCGGACCAAGCACCGCCTCAGCCCAGCAGCCGACATCGGATGTCCCACCGGCCGGTGGCACGCCCAAGATCCTTCCGCGACCGGATTTCCGGTTTAATGGCAAGGTCGGCAAGACCTACAAGGATTCCGACCTTCCGCAATTTCCTCAGCCGGTCAGTGCTCCCAAGGGCGCGCCCAACGTCGTACTGATCCTGCTCGATGACACCGGATTCGGCCAGTATTCCACGTTCGGAGGCGGCATTCCCTCTCCCACGCTGGACCGGCTCGCGGCGGAAGGTCTGAGATACAATCGCTTCCACACGACCGCCCTGTGCAGCCCCACCAGGGCCGCGCTGATCACCGGCCGCAACCACCACTCGGCCGCGACGGGCGTCATCACCGAGGCCGCCACCGGCTACGACGGTTATACCTGCATCTTGCCGAGGAGCTGCGGATCGGTAGGCGAGGTCCTCCGGCAGAACGGATACGCCACCGCATGGGTCGGCAAGAACCACAACACGCCCGCCTGGGAGACGAGCGCCGCCGGGCCGTTCGACCGATGGGCCAATGGCCTGGGATTCGATTATTTCTACGGGTTCAACTCCGGCGACATGAACCACTGGGATCCCCTACTCTTCGAGAACCGCAACCTCGTGCCCAGGAGCGGCGACCCCGATTATCACCTGACCGAGGACCTGGCCGACAAGGCGATCGCCTGGACCCGCAAGGTCACGAGCATCTCCCCGGACAAGCCGTTTTTCCTCTACGTCGCGCCGGGGGCGAACCATTCCCCGCACCATGCCCCGAAGGCGTGGATCGACAAGTTCAAGGGCCAGTTCGACGCCGGTTGGGACGCCTACCGCGTCGCCACGCTCGAGCGCCAGAAGAAACTCGGCGTGGTCCCCGCCGACGCCAGGCTCACGGCTCGCAGTGAGGGACTGCCCGCATGGGATTCCCTCAACGACGGCCAGAAGAAGGTCTACGCGCGAATGATGGAGGTGTTCGCCGGATACGCCGCTCATGTCGATCATCACATGGGTCGGATCGTGGATGCGGTCAAGGCCATGCCCAACGCTGAGAACACCATCTTCCTGTACATCGTCGGCGACAACGGCGCCAGCGCGGAGGGAGGGCTCGAGGGCAGCCTCAACGAGAACCTCTTCTTCAACGGCGTCTCCGAGAAGTGGCAAGACAACCTGGAGCACATCGACGAGATCGGCGGGCCGAAGTGGTTCAATCACTACCCAAGCGCCTGGGCCCACGCCATGAACACGCCCTTCCAGTGGACCAAGCAGGTCGCCAGCCACTTCGGCGGCACGCGCAATCCGATGATCATTTCCTGGCCCGCGAAGATCAAGGACCGCGGCGGGTTGCGTTCCCAGTTCCTCCACGTCATCGACATCGTGCCGACCCTCTACGAGGCGATCGGGATCACCCCGCCCGACATGCTCAACGGGGTGCCACAGAAGCCGATCGAGGGCGTGAGCTTCCTGAAGACCTTTGCCGATGCGAAGGCCCCGGAGACGCGGGAGACGCAGTATTTCGAGATGCTGGTCAACCGGGGGATTTACCACGACGGCTGGATGGCGTCGAGCCGCAGCTTCGTCCCCTGGAATCCTCTCCACGGAGACTTCGATCCCCTGACCGCGAAGTGGGAGCTTTACCACGTCGACAAGGATTTCACCCAGGCCGACGACGTCGCCGCCATGAATCCCGAGAAGGTCAAGGAGCTCGAATCGTTGTTCTGGAGGGAGGCGGAGAAGTATCAGGTCTTGCCGCTCGACTGGCGCGCGGTGGAGCGGCTGAACTCTGAACTCCAGGGCCGGCCCAGCCTCGCGGGCAAGCGGAACACGTATACCTACTACCCCGGCCAGGTCGCCCTCCCGGACGGCGCCTCCCCGCGGGTCCTGAACAAGTCGTTCTCGGTGACGGCCGACATCGTGGTCCCCGAGACGGGAGCTGAGGGGATGGTCTTCACCCACGGCGGCCTCACGGGCGGATACGGCATCTACATCCGCCAGGGCAAGGCACATTTTGTTTATAACAATCTGGCCATCGAGCGATTCGATGTCGCCTCGGATGTGCTACCGAGGGGGAAAGTCACCCTGTCGGTGGATGTGGCCTACGACGGCAAACCTCGCGAGCTCGGCAAGTCGGCCAGGATCACGATCTCGGCCAACGGCCGGAAAGTCGGCGAGGGGACCTTGCCCAGGACCATCCCCCTCCTGATCAGCCTGGGCGAGGGCGTCGACGTGGGGATGGACACGGGTTCGGCCGTGGATTTCACCTACAAGCTCCCGTTCGCGTTCACGGGAAAGATCGACAAGGTGACGGTCGAGTTGAAGTGACCCGATCGGTCGCTCGTCGTCTCGCGATGAATTCCCCGATAATCACAATGGGATGCGGAGAAATCCCGTGAACCGATCGGACAAGTCTTCGGCCCTGCTCCTGGCGGCCGCCAACCTCGTCGGCTGGCTGGCCGCCAACGGTCGCCCGACGTCCGTAGCGGCCCAGCAACCGCCGGGGCCTTCGATCCCATCCGACGGCAAGCAATTACCCAGGCTCGACCCCCTACCTCGCGAGATTTGACCTCGGGGTGCCTGGCCCCTGGCGAAGTCATTTCGCCTCCTCCCAGACTTGACGAAGATCGATCCCGCAATCATCGCCCAGGCCGCGGCGGCAAGGGCCGTCATCGCACGGCCGACGACGAAGCCGGGTGCTTGGTAACTCATACGGATCGTATGGCGGCCGGGCTCCGACAGTGGGATCACGCGCTGGGCATGATTGCCTCGGAAGACGGGGGCCGGGCGGC
>JBKQHM010000538.1:0-8017 GCA_052148775.1 Isosphaeraceae bacterium
GGGCGGGGATGTCGACAACCCGACCGCTCTCGACATCGTGGAACGGTGGCAGGGAGCCGTCCCAGACCAGGCGGTAATCTAGGGCTTCGGCGACCGTGCCTCTCCAGCCGTCCTCTGCGGCCTTTGCCAGGTTGTACATCTCGCGCGCGGTCACGTAGTGGTAATGGAAATCGGAGTCGCGCCGGGCGCGATCCGCCAAGTCTCGATGGAACTGCGCCATCGGTTCGCCGAGGAGGACCTCGTGGCTGTACTCATAGCCGCCATGGGAGTGCAACTTGACGAAGAACCAATCGGGGCGGTCGGGGACCTGGACCCTCGCCTTGAGCCAGAGGGCAAGGCGATCGATATGGGGGGGCTGACTGGCCTGGATGCAGTCGTTCTCCAGTCGGGGAAACAGGCCCCAACGACGTCGACTCCAGTCCAGCGCGAGCGGGCCCTGGACGAGCATCAGGCCCCCAGCAGGGGCCTTCCCTCTCCCGACATCGATCCCCCAGTCGTGCGAGCGAGGCCCATGGGGATCATCGATCGCATAGTAGATGCTGTTGACCTTCCAGGGCTGCGTGGGACTGGGGACGGAGGGGAAGGTAAAGTCCGCATAACACCCCGCCTCGCGAAGCACGTCGAGCTCGTTGTTCACCCCGCACCAGCGGCCGTCGGGCCGTGAATTATCCAGCGACCAGTTTCCATGAACGAATCCGAAGGCGGGCTGGCCCGTGCTCCGGTCACGGGCGAGCAGGCCATGACGGGATTGGAAGCAGTCGCGGGCCTCCAGTAGCCTCTTTCGGAGGTTCTCGGAGGTATCATTGTCGTGGTGCAGTTGGAGCTCGACTTCGCCGAAGCCCGCCCGGCAGAGCCCGGCCAGGGCATCGAGGAGCTCCGGGTCGTATTCCTCGATCGGATAGAAGAAGGTGTGACGGGGTGTCCGCCCGTCGCTGTCGTAGCAATTCCCGAAGTTCTCGGGATAATCGCGCACCCATTTCTCGACCCGCGCGCGAGCGACCTCTTGGGAGACGTTCTCGATCTTGGGTTCGAAGTGGTCGGCGATGCAGATCAGGACATGAATGGGGCCGCGCGGACGGCGTAGTCGGCGACCGACCTGGAGCAGGTAAGGGATGAGCCAGCGAGCGACGGATCGAATTCGAAGTTTCGTGATTCCTGACATTGGCACCGCAATTACCAATTGGTTGAAAAGGAACCAGCCGAGCCGAGGAGTCCTTGGGGGCCGCTTGGCCGCCAAACCGATTATACCGAGGGATCGGATGATCCTGATACGGTCCATCTCGCCCCTCCTTCAGAGAGACGGACGGACCGGCTGCCCTCCCTGGGTAGGGAAGGGTCGAGCGGGGTGTAGGCAGAACACATTCACTGGGTCAGAAGACCGAGGCGGCTTCGCAATCGGCACGAGTTGATCCCGGATCGGCTGAAATAGCTCGTATCCCAGGCTGTTGAGGGCCCCTGCAACCTCGTCCACGCTCGAATGTGCTCGTTCCAGGCCGGTCGTCCAAAATTCGACAATCAGGGCCGGCTTGAACCGGGAGAGAGTCTCCCGGCCCCCGGTGAGGACTCGCGCCTCCAGGCCCTCCACGTCAATCTTGAGGGCGTCGATGCGCTCGACGCCCTTGTCGGCACAAAAGTCGTCAAGGCGGGTCAACTCAACCGCGATCCCCGGCGCGTCGTCACCGATACGCGAGGCGCCCGAGTTGTCGGACCGCTCGATCAAGGTCGCGGTCCCTTCCCGATCGGATAGCGCCAGCGGGAAGGGTAGGACGATGCCATTCAGGCCGTTCCACTCGATATGGCGGAGGAGGCGGGCATGGGTCTTCGGGTTCGGCTCGAAGGCGTAGATCCGGCACTGTCGCTCCAGCGCGGTGGCCAGGGCCATGGAATAGTAGCCGAAGTTGGCCCCGATGTCGAAGAACACGCTCCCCGGGCCGAGGATCCGCCTTAGGTGGTAGAGGTCCCAGGGGTCCTTGCTCCCCAGCCAGAAGAGCCCGGCATGCTCGAAGTCGGACGGGTTGAGCAGCCAGCGCAGGCGGTCACGGACAACCTCGATGTCACGATCGACGGCGACCCCGCAGATCCGTCGCAGGTGGTCGTGGACCCACCACTTGCGCGGATGGTTGGGCAAGCGCGTGCCGTAGAAGACCAGCGTTCTCTCGAGCAGCGATAATTCGGCCATGGGTACCCTACCTGGTCGTCAGGTCATGCGCTCGACGATGGGACCGCTCGCTGGGCGAACCGAGGGTTCTCGGGGTGGAGACCGAACACGTTGACGCCGTGGTCACCCGTGGGCATCGCCGTCAAGGGCTCAAACTGGTCCCGCCGGGCTGCGAACAGCTCGTATCCCAACTCGGCCAAAATCCGCGCGGCCGCCTTCGGGCTCGAGCCCTGGCGGTCCATGACCGGGGGGAAGAATTCGACGAAGACCAGGGGCTTGAAGCGGGCGAGGGTCCTTGCCGCCCCTCTCAAGGCCCTCTCCTCGTACCCTTCGACATCGAGGATCAGCATGTCAAGTCGCTCGAGGGCGAGCGAATCGGCGAAGGCGTCGAGGGTCGTCAGGGTCACCCCCGGGATCTCGCCGTCCAGAGCCACGGCCGTATGTCCTGTGTTCTCCGCGGGCCGTGTCAACGCGACGGTCTCAAGTCGGTCCGAAACGCCAAGGCGATGGGCCCAGACAGCACCCTCAAGGCTGTTCCCTGAGAGATGACGGCACAGGCGATCGAAATTGGCGGGGGCCGGTTCGAGGGCATGAATCCGGCAGCGACGGTCGAGAGCGGCCGCGAGAGTCGCCGCATAATATCCGTAATTGGCACCGACGTCGAGAATGACGTCATCGGAACGGACGAACCGTTTCAGGTGGTAGAGATCCCAGGGGTCTTTCGTCCCCAGCCAGAAAAGGCTGCTGTGACCGTAATCAGCCGGATTAAGCGACCATCGCAGTCCATTCCGGACGACTTCGATGTCGCGATCGATGGCCACACTCAGCCGTCCTCGGAGCCACTGATGGACCCACCACTTGCGAGGGTGATTCGGCAAGCGGGTGCCGTAGAACAGGAGCGTCCGCTCCAGAAGCGACATCGGGACCATGTAGCGATCTCTATCTGAGGGAGCGTGTGTGTACGAGGGTCGCAGTCGAGCACGGCGATTCTCAATGACCGCGAGAGACTACCCAGGTTGCAGACTTGTTGGAGTGATGCGAGACAGTGATGCTCAGGCGACAGAGCTTTCTCCGACTATTGAGCTTCAGGTAAGTCACTTCCTCTTCCGCTGGGGTTTTGGCATGATATCTGCCATGTGGTGCCCTAGCAAACTGACTCAAGGCCAGATCGAAGAACGGCGGCTCGAGGGCGGACGGCTGCTCCGCGTCGGTCACCTGACCCATGCCGAGATCGCCCAACGGCTGGGTGTCAGCCTCAGGGCCGTTCAATACTGGGCCGAGCGACTGCGCAAGCATCCGCACTCAGGACTCAGAGCCCTTCGCCGTCGCTCCAAGTCGGGACGACCTCCGTGGTTGTGCGCCTCGCAATGGCGCAGCGTCTTGAGGGTGCTACGCAAGGGCGCCCTCAAGGCCGGATTCGAGACCGATCGCTGGACCCTGCGACGGATTCGTGATCTGATCCGGCGCCAATTCGGCGTCGCGTACAATCCCAATTATCTGGCCGCTCGGCTGCGGGCTTCGGATTGGAGCCCTCAGATCCCGGCCATTCGCGCCAAAGAGCGAGACGAGGAAACGATCCGGGCCTGGCTCGAACAGGAGTGGCCGCGGATCCGGAGGAAAAGCCCGGCGAAAGCATGCGGTCATCGCCTTCATCGATGAGACGGGATTCTCCTTCCGCAGCCGGCCGGGAACGACCTGGGCTCCCACGGGGCAGACCCCTGTCCTGCGACGGGTCAGCAAACGTCGTGAAATATCGACGGCGGTCGCCCTGACGTTGTCGGGGCGGATCTACAAGCGGCACTTCGATCATGCGGTCCACGGACCCGATGTCGTTGTCTTCCTGCGACATCTCCAGAGATGCCTCCCCGGCCCGCTGATTGTGATCTGGGATCGCTTGCAGGCCCACCGAGCTGCCGAGGTGAAAGTCTATCGGAATCAGCACCCCGAGATCACAGTGGAGGAGTTGCCAACCTACGCCCCCGACTTGAATCCCGAGGAGGGATGTCATGGCGATGTGAAGCGGCATCTCCTGAATGCGACCCCGGAGGATACGCGGCAAATTCAGAAGCAGGCGAATCGCGGATTTGCGCGCCTGCGTCATCGTCCTGATTTAATTCTCGCGTTCTTCCGTCACGCTGGTCTTAGGGTGAAGCGACTTACCTGAAGCTCAATAGAATCCGCCTCAATCAACAATCGAAGGCTCTTTGCAAGAACGCGATGGTGTCCGCCCCGGATGTCGCAAGATCATAGCCATGAGCGGCCAGGAGACCATAGCACTCAGATAAATCAATTTTATTTATGTGTTCGTTTTCAAAATTAATAATTTTTGGCTTAATAGTCTCGAAGTCAATCATCTTGATGATCTCATAATCGTATCCCTCAACATCGATCTGTAGCAAATCAATTTTCGTTACCGAGTGTTTGGAGAGCAGGGTCGCCAGGGAGAGTGTCGGTACTTTCAGCTCCTTGATGGGGAAATTCTTGGGCAAATACTTGCGCAAGTGATTCTTGTCGAAACTCGCCAGGCCATACATGTAGAAGTCCGGAGCAACTCCATCCACGGTGTATAGAGACATCACTCCGTCTTGAGGTGCGATAGCCACATTCTCAAATACCAATTCGGTCTCGTCTCGGTAATTCTCCACAAGCTTCCGGAAAAGATGTGGCACGGGTTCAACCAGAAGGCCCCGCCAATGCGATTTGATTACATATTTCCGGATCGGGTCAACGCAAACACCGTCGTTGGCACCAATCTGGACAAAGAAGAAATCCGGTACACTAGAAGACACTTTGTGGATGACCAGATCGAGTACATCGATCCTCGATGGAAGCCGATGGTCTTGTAAGTGCTCAGGATCTCGGTATCGGATTATGTCGAATCCTACACGATTAAGCGCCTTTCTTATCTGCTGCTTCACGGCTTCCCCTCTTCCATACGGAAAACCTGGAATAAAGTCAGTCCTCGGAGATGTGGTACTTGCCCCCCGGTCGAACATGGTCCGTAACAATGATCATCGTACAGGACCGACGACAACCTCGATCTTCTCCCGAAAGACGACCCCAACCACCTCGCGAGCGTCCCCATCCAGAGCCGATGGGACTCGCGATGGGCATGAGCGGTCCCGGACCCTCAGCATCGGCTCTTCGATCCAACGATAAGAGAGCCAGGCGACCCCCAACGCCAGGCACACGTAGGCTGCGTGGAAGAACATCCATTGCAGCGTCGGATCGGCGCCAATCAGCAGTCCACGGGCCTTGAGCCAATTCAAAGGCCGCGCGGCCAGCTCCCAGTGCCAGACGTAGATGCCGTAGGAGTAGAAGCCGACGAAGGCCACGAACCGGGTGATCGGGTTGCGGATGAGCCATCCCGAGAGGCCGCGATCCGTCGGCGCGAAGACGGCCGCGACGAGCAGGCAGCCGTAGCCCAGGTAAAGCATCGTCAATCCGAAGCTCCGGACGAAGGGTTCCGAGATCCGGAGGAAGCAGAATGGGAGCACGAGCCCCAGCCCCAGCAGTGTCAAGCTCCATCGATATTCGCCCAGTCGAGCCATCCGCTCCCGGTGGAAATGGTACAAGTACGCCAGGACCACTCCGAAGAAGAGCCCATCGATCCGGATATGGGTTTGGGCCATCTGGGTCTTGAACTCGAAGGGAACCTGGGAGTGGGCGAGATAGCGCCAGCCGGTGCAGGCGACGATCAGGGCCAGCGCAATTCGGAGGATCGCCTGCAACCCGTGGCCGGGGCCGCGCCCGCCGTACCGGACGAGCAGCAGGATGAGGATCGGCAGCGTCAGATAGAAATGCTCCTCGACGGCCAAGCGCCACGTGTGATCCAGCCGCTCGCCGACATAACCCTGCAGGAAGGTGAGGAACGGCAGGAGGTTGCGGATGTTCGACTGCAGACCGTCCCACGAGAACAAGCCGCTCTCGTGCTGCCAGAGGAAGAACATGACGGGGAGATAGGCCACGTAGAGGGGGAGCGTCCGGAACCATCGCCGCTTGATGAATCGCCACGCGTGAAAATCACCGTGCTTCCGGATCTCGCCGAAGATCAGGCCGCCCACCAGGAAGCCGGACAGTACGAAGAAGAGGTCGACCCCGGTCCACCCGAACTCCCGCAGCACGGTGGCCGGGGTAATTAGCCAGCCCGCCGCATCGGGGTCGATGATCGCATGCCTGCCCAGCACCAATAGGATCGCCAGCCCGCGCAGCACGTCCAGCGGAACGTTGCGGGACGACCGCGCGGAGTCGGCCGCTCGGGTGAACGAGCGGGACGGCTTCGCCTGTTCGACCAAGACACTCATCCCCATGATCCAAGCTTTTCCGCGACGACCGGGCTGAGCTCGCGCGCTCTCCGAGTCGGTGGTCAACGGGGGACGCGATAGAGCTCGAGGAAAGCCTCGAGACGATTCTCCGGGGAGAAGTCCTCGACGGTCCACGTCCGGGCCGCGCGCTGCATCTCCTGGCGTAAGGCGGAATCTTCGTAGAGGAGGCGGATCTTGCCGGCGAGCTCCCGGTCGTCCTCGGGCGAGAAGAGGAAGCCCGTCCGGCCGTCCTGGATGTACTCGGGGATTCCCCCGATCCGGCTCCCCAGGACGGGCAGGGCGCACGCTTGAGCCTCGAGGTTGACGATCCCCGCGGCCTCACCCCAGCGCGAGGGGCAGACGAAGCAGTCGGCACCTTGGAGATAGCGCTGGACGTCGGCCTGATGCCCGAAGAAGCGCACCCGATCGGCCACCCCCAGTTCCCGGCACAGTTCCTGCAAGCGCGCGGACTCCGGGCCGCCTCCCACAATCCATAGCTTGACCGGATCCGGGAGCTGCGCGATCGCCCTGATGGCGACATCGACCCCCTTGGCGGGGACCAGGTAGGCCACCACCACCACGACGAAATGATCCGAACCGCCAGGCAGAATCTCCTGGCGTACCGCGGCCCGCATCGCCGGATCGGGCTGGAACCGCTCGGTGTTGAGGAAATAGCGACACGTGCTCAGGTCGGCCGTACACCCCTGGTCGCGGAGATGATCCGTGACGTATCGACTCACCCCGAGGACCCGGGCGTACCGCCGGTACAGCAGCTCTTTGACCGCTCGCTTGACCCCCCGGGCCGGAGGCGCCAGCGGCAAGCCGCGTGACGTGTGGTCGGTAAAATAATGCCTCACCCGGGGTGTCAGGACGGAGAGCGCCCACAGGTAAGGATTCGTCGTGGGCTGAGTAAAACTCCAGTGGATCAGCTCGATGCGATGATGATGGATCAGCCGAACGAGGTGGACCAGGGTGCGAAGCCGAAAGTGGTGAAGGTCCAGGCACTCGGCCCGCAACCCGGCAGCTTCGTAGACCGGTGGATTGCCGGTGCGGTGACCGCAGATCCAGAGCGGCAGGAAGAGTCCCCCCCGCTCTTGGATGGCGCGGGTGATCAGGAAGATCTGCTCCTCCATGGATGCAAACCGGTCGGGATTCATGGCGATAGCGTACAGGACCCGCTGCAAGCGCACGCCGCCCTCGGTCTCGTCGGGCAACGGAGTCTGAGTCCTCGTCGCAATTGTCGATGGGGCCAGGGATTTTAGCATCGAAACTTCTCCGATCACGTCGGCGCTCGCTGTCAGTGGCGATCATCGATTCGAGCTGATGACACCAGGGCGGTGCGTGGTCGAACCCTGGTAGAGATTCAGATAGTTGTCGATCTGGCTTGGGGTTGAGAACCGCGCGACGGCGTCCGATCGCGCCTCCTGGCCCATCCGGCCGCGGAGCGGCTGATCGCGGATCAGGCGATGGATCCGGCCGGCCAGCTCCCTGGGATCGCCGGGCGGGAACAAGAAACCGGTCCGGCCGTCGGCGATCAATTCGGGGATGCCGCCGA
>JBKQHM010000539.1:0-5861 GCA_052148775.1 Isosphaeraceae bacterium
CTTCCCTCAAGGGTTCTTGACGCGACGAATTCTTACCTTCGTCTCGTTCTATGTTTGGCTGACGAATGCCATCAACCGAATTTTCAAAGAGCAAATGCCGATCTTCTTCAATACGCCTGATCCCTCATCGAGAGTTCAGACCTATCTTCCACAAGATCGACGTACCTTATCGACTTCCACCGATGGCATCGGCCGGTGTAAGGTTGCTTGTCTGCAACCCAACCCGGCCGTCTTGCGAACATTGGTTTTGTTCGTGAGGCAAAGGCAATACTAACTCAGGAATCGCCGAGGTCAACTCCCCAGTCGGAAAAAACTTCGGAATGGCCGCCGAGCAACGCGAGGTGTCGTCCCTGTTATCGGCCTGAAACCATGAAATGATAAGGATTTCCGCCGGATCCCTTTGCCTGAAGTCGACGCCGTGAAACGTCGATGAAATTTCGAGTATGGGCGTCATCGCAGACGATGCACCGACAGGAAGCCCGAGAACTTCAAGAGTTCGGACGAGCTCGTACCGGGGCGGACGCGTACGTGGAATGGCACCCGGACCTCGGCTTGCGCATCAGCTCGCAGGCCAAGATCCGCATCCTCCCACGGCGCTTCCAGGGAGATCACCCCATCATGACCGCCACCATGCCACAGAGTACCCAGAATGATTGGGTCAAGACGGTCCTCTTCGACCGTGGCTACCTGGCCCGGATCCGTGGCGAGGCCATCAAGGTCTATCTGGCCATGATCGAAGCCTGCGGCGGTGTACCCGATCAGAGCGTGACGATCAGCCTCAATCGCCTCATGAGGCGCACTCAGTTGTCCTGCCCCACCGTCATCGACTGCCTGACACGCCTGGAAGAGCTCGGCCTGGTCGTCTCGACCACCCACCAGCCCGGGAAGGTCAAGACGTATTACATCTCCGACCCGCCGGCCGCGCGGCCCGAGTGGTCGGTGATCGGTGAAGAGTAGGTCTCCAGTGGCGAAGAGCCGGCCCGTCCGGCGCGTTGCTTTCCCCCCTTTGCGTGGACCGATTCGGAACCTGTCTCAGTCGGATTTCTCCGGGGTGGGTCAGCCCACCAGGCCAGGGATTCGGTGGGCGGTGCCCACCCTGCCGGGACAGGCTCTTAGCCACCATTCAGCGGCCAATACCCCATGAACTCCTATTTCTTCCGGGTCGAGCACGACTTGCTCCGCTCCGAAGCGTTCAAGGCGCTCGGGGGCTCGGCGATCAAGGTCTATCTGGTGATCGGTCTCTATTCCGACTTCGGGACCGACTGGGCCTATCCCAGCATTCGCACGATCGCCAAGGAAGCCGGACTGAGCCGGCAGACCGTGCTGGCATCCATCGAGCAATTGACCCGGATGGGACTCCTGGCCACCAGCAAGGCGAAGGGGCGTTCCACGGCCTACAAGATCATCCGCCAGGCACCCCAGCGTCCGACAAAGTCCAAGTCCGGGGCGGCCGAGAAGCAGGCTGAAACCCTGCCGGGTACCGGTCCAAGAATTTTAGAGGTGACCCCCGAAAGTGTCCCAGATTCTTTAGACGTACCCCCTCGCGGCGGTCCAAAAACTGGACCGGTCGCGGCCCAGGCCTTCGGCCCCACAGGCCCCGAGAGCAGGCCCGAACGAGAGCCAACATCGAGAGAAGACCAGACAGCATCAATCCCGATTCCGGGAACGCCCTTCCGGATGACCGCCGAAGGACGACTTCTTGTTGCTGTGGATTTGCAGGAACTGCTGACGAAAGAGGGAATCCCCGGTCAACTGGCGCAACGACTGATCGCCCAGAAGGACCCGGAAGCGGTCGCCAAGGTGCTGCTGAATGCCCTGTATCTCCAGAGTCAGGGCAAGCTCCAGAATGGCCCCGGCTACATCAGGGCGGGCATCGAGGACGGATACGACCTCTTGCCGCAAGTCGCCAGCCGGCTGGAAACCCGTCGTCGCGAGCTGGAGGACCAGTTGAGGAAACTGGCCGCGCGGCAGCAGCATTCGCGCGAAGTCGAAGAACAGACCGCCGAACAAGCCGCAATGGCTTACATGGTCGAGCAACTCAGCCCCGAGCAACTCGCCGACCTGCTCGAACAGGCCGTCCGCGAGCTCCCCGAACCGCTTGTTCGACGCAATCCCACCCTCTCCAACCCCTTCGTGCGCGCCAAGGTCTACGAACTGGCCTGCGGTTCGCCTGGTCATTAGTCGTTGGTCATTGGCGACTCGAGCGCCAGGCGTTGGCGTTGCGCACATCGGATACCAACCCGAAGCGTCAGTGAGGTCCTGACGGCATTTCGCTCGCTGACGCTTCGGGTTGGTTTGCGCGTTCGTTCTTCCGAGCCGTGCAAACCGTCGAATCTCGCTTTGATTGGCCACCGGAATATTAAGGCGAGAGACAAAGTGACACTTCCAGGGGGCGGCACAGGACCGGGATCGGTGCTCGCAGAGCATCCTACCAAAGCTTCATCAGCTTCCGTCGGATCTGCTCGTCCGACAATCTGGTTTGAGGCTCCAAGTTCCATCTCTGTCGGCGTTTAAACGTCATCCTGCGATATCGAAGCCTTTCTTGTCGGAATGACTGCCTGAATGGCAGGTGCCAAAATGGCATCGCTGGATCGCGGTGTCATCCCGGTTACGCAGGGATCGGCCCGGGGATTTCTGTCGGTAGGCGAAGTACCTCGGGACTCGTATCCCGAAAACGGGATGGCTTCCGCATGACGAGTAGGTCTCGCACCTGTCCGAGGAGGCGACCTTCTTCGCGGGCCCGGCGGACATGCTGGGGGAGATATGCGCCGTCCATCGGGCAACTGATCCGACGCTCGGGCAGGAAGCCGGCCTGGGTCGCCGCTGTGTAGCCAAAAAAGGCGTGGTCGAGATAGCCAAAGCCGACGGGTAGGTCCTTCTCGGTCTGGGGGGCGAGGAGGAGGGCGAGGTATCCGCCGGGTTTGAGGGCGGCGAAGGCGTGGCGGGCCAGGTCGTTGAGGAAAGCGATCCATTCGGACAGCGGCGCGGTGGCGACGCTATCGCGGGCGTATTGCCGGGCCAGCATGGTGTGATAGGGGGGGTCGCAGAAGACGAGGTCGCAGTCGTCAGCCTCGGGGGGAAGGCCGAGGCGGATGTCGTGGGCCTGGATTTCCGGTCGGGTTGGATGGAGGTCGTAGGCCAGGCATCGGCGTCCCATCGACTGGCAGACGTCGAGCGTGGTCCCGCCGCCGGCCATCGGGTCGACGACCAGGGCGCCGGGGGACGTGTAGTAGTAGAGCGTATGGGCGACCAGGGCCGGCGGGATGGAGCCGGGGTGGGGGATGCCGAAGGCCCGATCGTGGCGGAACGACCAGACGTCATATGGCGTGGGGCGGAAATCGGCGCTGAAGCGGTCGCGACGGCGTAAGTCCTTGTACGCGGCGTGGATCGACTTGGTCCCGGCGTCGAGCTGGGCGACGCCGCTTCGCGCCCGGGCGTCGCCCGAACCGGCCATCCGCCAGATGGCTCGGGCTTGCCGGTAGAGATCTTTGCCGCCCATGCCGAGGTGTCGGGCGATCCCCGCATCCGTCCGGCCCCGGGCGGGCGTCGGGGTAGGCTCGCCGTGATCGGTCTGCCGGTCGTCATCCTCGCATGCGGCCCGAGCGTCGGAATTCCGACATTCGGCGACTTCGGATGAATCCGTCGATTCGGCTTGGCCTCTCCGCAGGTTCGCCTGCCGACGGATGCTCGCCTCGGATCCCCAGAGTTCTTCGAGGGCGTCGGCTTCGCGCATCAGTTGACTGAACGTCTTGCGGCGCTGACGGTTGTATTCCAGGATCGCCCGCCGACGCGCGGCACCGGGTGGGATCCGTCGGACCTCGCAGGGGACTTCCGTCATGCCCAGGGCCAGCGCACAGGCCAGCCGACGGTGTCCGGAAAGGACTTCCCACGTGCCGGGCTTCGGACCGGGCGCCACGACCATCGCGACGAGGATCCCATGCTCGCGGATGCTGGGCAGCAGGTCGTCAATCTCGGCGGAGGGTTCGCCGTAAATCGAAATGCTAAAATGGTTTGGCTTGATCCGTTTGGGGTCCAGGGCGACCGTCCGGGCGACGAGCAAGCCGTTCGCGGTGGCGGGCATGGTGGGCATCTCATCCTTGAGGTGGTGGGTGGTGAGTGGCGGGACTCGAGGGCTGTCTCCAACCGCCACGCGTCACAATCTCGCAACCGAGCCGAGCCGAGCCGGCTCCGTCCGGCGATCTCCATCCCGACGTGAAGACGCTCTAGCACAGATGCAGGGGATTGTCCAGAACGGTTCTGGTTGCGACCGGCGAGCGTGCGAGCGTGCAGGCAATCGTATGTCGTCGAAGCGTCGCGATTTTTGGGATGGACGGGTCCGGCGATCGGGGCAAAATGCTCGTTCCATTTCTCTGTCCGCGAACTTCACTGCTTTTTCGAAGGCATTCGGTCCGGCTCTCGGGCGGTGTCGGGAGGGCGCCCCGCGCCCCGCGCAGCTCTTAAGGAGGCCCTGGCATTGTCGACCCTGCGCTACGACCCGGCCCAGCGGCCGGGGCCCATGGGCATGGGCCATGCGATTCGGCCTACGGCACCCGAGCGGCCGGACCATGCAGGACCCGGCTCGGAGATGCCGCGAGAAGTCCCCGACGAGGCGACGTCGGTCCTGTCGGTCGTGGTGCCGGCGAAGGACGAGGCGTCGAGCCTGCCGCAACTGGTCGACGAGATCGCTCGGGCGCTGCGATTCTTGAGTGATGGGGGTGGTTCGCGGCGCCTGGCCCGCTTCGAGATCATCGTCGTCGACGACGGGTCGACCGACCGGACGCCTTCGGTCTTGAAGGGTCTGGCGGCGGATTATCCCGAGCTGAGGGGGGTGGTGCTGGCGGCCGGGGTCGGTCAATCGTCGGCGACGCTGGCCGGCATCCGGGCGGCGCGGGGCGAATGGATTGCGACGCTGGACGCCGACTTGCAGAACGACCCGGCCGACCTGGTCGCACTCTGGGAGGCCCTGCCCGGTCATGACGCGGCGTTGGGCTGGCGGGTGGATCGCCAGGATGTCTGGTCGCGTCGGTGGATCAGCCGATGGGCGAACCGGGTTCGCAACGGGATGTTCGGCCAATCGATCCGCGACACGGGCTGCTCGGTCCGGATCTTCCCGCGCGAGGTCGCGCTGCGGTTGCCGGCGTTCCGCGGCGTGCATCGGTTCTTTGGGCCGCTCCTGTTGCGCGAGGGATGCCGGCTGGTGCAGGTGCCGGTCCGGCATCGGCCCCGGCCGCACGGCCGGTCGCACTACAACCTGTGGAATCGGTCGCTCCAGGTCGTTGTCGATTTGCTCGGAGTCGCCTGGCTGATGCGGCGGCCGTTGCGATATCGGGTGGTCCGCACGTGGGACGCCGCGGCCATGGCCGGCGCGGCCGGCTCGAAGCCCCGCCATCGGGTGGAGGACTGACCCGTGAGCTACCCGGCATTCTGGCTGACGATCGGCTTTCTGGGCCAGGGGCTGTTCACTGCGCGGTTCCTGGTGCAATGGATGGCGTCGGAGAAGAAGCGCGACGCGGTGGTTCCCGTGGCGTTCTGGTGGCTCAGCCTGCTGGGTGGCGCGGCGCTCCTGTCTTACGCGATCTCCCGGCGCGATCCGGTGATCGTCGTCGGCCAGTCGATGGGGCTGTTCATCTACGCGAGGAACCTGATGCTGATCGACCAGGCCCGTCGGCGGGAGGTGGCGGATGGCGGGTAAACGGGGTCGCGGAGCGGCTGGTCGGGGGAGGGTGCCGGGGAGACCCGCGACCGACTATGATAGCCCTTGGAAGGAGGCGCTGGATCGCTACTTCGAGCGGTGCATGGCCCTCTTCTTCCCGCAGGCCCACGCCGACATCGACTGGACTCGCGGCTATGAGATGCTGGAC
>JBKQHM010000540.1:0-6960 GCA_052148775.1 Isosphaeraceae bacterium
CAAAGCGTGGTATGGAGACGCCGCCCAGCCGGAGAATGATTTCCGGTATAACTGGCTGCCGCGAATCGAGCGAGATCACTCGCAATTGCCGACCTTCAACCGCATGGCCAAGGGAGAACTGACCGGCTACTTCCTCTTCGGCCAGAACCCCGGCGGCGGCGGCCTGAACGCGGGGCTGCACCGCGCCGGCCTGCGCAACCTGGAATGGCTCGTCGTGGCCGACTGGTTCGAGACAGAGAGCGTCACCTTCTGGAAGAACGACCCGGGCGCACCCCCGCCGTCCGAGATCAAGACCGAAGTGTTCGTCCTCCCGGCTGCGACCAATCCGGAGTCCGACGGAACGCTGACCAACACGCAGCGACTGCTCCAGTGGCATTGCAAGGCGATCGACCCTCCGGGCGATTGCCGCTCCGATTCGTGGTTCATCTACAACCTCGGCAAGCGGCTCAAACAGCTCTACGCCGGCTCGACCGATCCCAAGGATCAGCCGCTGCTGAACCTCACATGGGACTACGACTACGCCGAACGGCCACGGCTCCCCGACGGCTCGATCAGCCACATCGAAGGCGATGCCGACGCCGAAAGAATCCTGATGGAGATGAACGGGTACAAGCTCGACGAGGTCGACCCACGCACTGGCCGGCCGCGTCTGTTGAAAGGCTTCTCGGAGCTGAAGGGCGACGGCACGACGGCCTGCGGCATCTGGATTTATAGCGGCGTCTTCCCCGAGCCTGGCTGCAACCGGGCGCGCGAGCGCAAGCGATCCGACAATCCACTCGAGCCGGACTGGGGATTCGCCTGGCCCGATAACCGTCGCGTCCTCTTTAACCGCGCCTCGGCCGATCCCGAGGGCCGGCCCTGGTCGGAGCGGAAGAAGCTCATCTGGTGGGATGCCGAGAAGGGCCTCTGGGCGGGCCTCGATCGGCCGGACTTCGAGGCGAATAAGCCCCCCGACTATCGCCCGGCGCCCGGCGCGACCGGGATGGACGCGATTGCCGGCGACAACCCGTTCATCATGAAGCCCGACGGCGTCGCCTGGCTCTTCGCCCCCAGCGGCGTCAAGGACGGCCCCCTGCCGACGCACTACGAGCCCCTCGAGTCGCCGGTCGGCAACCTGTTGTATCCCAATAACATGTGTACGCCGGGTGTGCGCCTCTTCCCGGGACCTCGCAATCGTCTGGTCCACACGCCCGAGACCGAGTTCCCCGTGGTGGCCACCACCTACCGACTCACCGAGCACTACCTGAGCGGGCCGATGAGCCGGTTCAATTCCTGGCTCAACGAATTGCAGCCGGAAATGTTCGTCGAACTCAGCCCAGAGCTGGCCGCCGAGCGCGGGATCGTCCACGGCGGCTGGGTGACGGTCAGCACGGCGCGGGGCCCCATCGACGTGCGTGCCATGGTGACCCGGAGGATGCGTCCGCTCGTCGTCGACGGGCGAGTGGTCCACCAGGTCGGCCTCCCATTCCACTGGGGGTTCGCCGGACAGGTCGTCGGAAGCAATGCCAACGACCTGACCTCCCTGGTCTGCGAGCAGAACACGAGCATGCACGAAGGAAAGTCCTTCGCCTGCCAGGTCGAGGCCGGCCGACGCAGCGGACGCACTTTGCGGCCGACCGTGTCATTCGTGACCTGGCCGACCCGCAAACCCATCCCCGACACGCCGGAGTCGGCCCAGCCGGAAGGGATATTCACCCATGAGCATTAGAGAGCTCGAGCTGGCGGACCTGTCGCAGTCCAGCGACCCGCCCGTCGGCCCGCTATCCGCCATCGTCAATCGCCTCACCTGGCCGTTCCGGCGCGGTCATGTTCAGCCCCATCCGTCGACCGGCTTCTACACCGATACCACGGTCTGCATCGGTTGCAAGTCGTGCGAGGTCGCCTGCAAACAGTGGAATCAGCTCGCGGCGGACGGGCTCGAATGGACCGGCAATAGCTACGACAACACCGCCGAGCTCTCCGCCACGTCCTGGCGACATGTGAAGTTCATCGAGCAGTTCGCCGCGAGTGGACGGCCCACGTGCCATGATCCGGCCGACCCCGCGGCGACAAGCCATGAGCTGACCCTTGACCAGTTGCTCAACCCCACGGCGACGAGCCACGAACTGACCCTTGACCAGTTGCTGACCGGGGGCGGGGCCGGTCGTTGGTTGATGATGAGCGACGTCTGCAAGCACTGCGTGGCGGCCCCTTGCCAGCACGCGTGCCCCACGGGCGCCATCGTTTATAACGAGTTCGCCAACGTCTACATCCAGCGCGACATCTGCAACGGGTGCTCGTATTGCATCGCGTCGTGCCCGTTCGGGGTGATCACGCGCAGCGACTTCGACGGCCATTCGCACAAGTGCACGCTGTGCTACGACCGTCAGAAGGACGGGCTCGTCCCGGCCTGCGCCAAGGCCTGCCCGACGCACTCGATCCAGTTCGGGCCGATCGATGAGCTGCGCGAGCGAGCACGGAACCGGGTGAAGGAGCTTCACGCACGGGGCGTCACGGGAGCTTACCTCTACGGCGACGAGCCCACCGAAACTTATTCCGAGCTCCATTCGTTCTACCTGCTCATCGACCACCCGGCCGTCTATGGACTTCCGGAAGCTCCCTTCAATCCGTGGCTCCACATGCTCGCGGATTACGGCCGGACCACCGTGAGCGCGCTGGCCACGATTGCCGCGATCCTCGCGGTGTTATTCCTCCAGGGAGGGTGACATGCAGGGCGACGACCAGATGCGAGCGATTGAGCCCGGCTATACAAGCCAGGATCTGACCAAGGTCCCGGGCTGGCATGGGCTCGTCGCCTGGGATCTGCTCTTCAACAACTTGACGACGGGGCTCTTTCTGTTCGCCGCGGTCGGAGAGCTGGCCTCGCCGGGGTTACTTGGTCCCGTGGCAAAGGCGGCGTATCCCGTCGCGCTGGTCTTCTTGCTGACCGACTTGCTGCTGCTGGTGTCCGACCTGGGCGATCCGCTCCGGTTTCATCACATGCTCCGGGTGTTCAAGCCTAGTTCCCCCATGTCCCTCGGTACGTGGAGCCTCACCGTCTATTCGCTGCCACTGACCCTGATCGTGGCGATCGAAGTGGCGCAAGTGCTCCACCTGCTGCCATCCGGGTCGATGGCGCTGGAATGGGCTCGCAAGTCGCTGGTGGTCTTCGGTCTCCTGCCGGCCTTCGGATCCCTCGCCTACAAAGGGGTGCTCTTCAGTACGTGCTCGCAACCGGGCTGGAAAGATGCCCGATGGCTGGGCGGTTGGATGGCCAATTCCGCACTCATGCTGGGCTGCGCGGAGCTGCTCGCCGTGTCGGTCCTGACCGGACATGCTCAGGCCGCCGCCGCTCTCCGCACAGTCGCCGGGGTCTTGCTCGTACTCAACTTGATCCCGACGGGCCTTGTATTCCTGGAAATTCGCGAGACCCTCTCGCGAATCTACCGTGACGAGCAGGTTTACCGTGCCCTGGCGCTCACCTTCGTCGGAGGAACGCTGGTGCCGTTAATCCTCGTGCTCGCCGCGGGCGGAGCTCCGTGGAGTCTCGGCGCCTTGTCGCTCATCGTGCTCGGTGGCCTGGCTGTTCGTTCCATGTTCCTCAAGATACCGCACGCTTCTCATGAGAGTCGATCGGGTGAGAAAACCTGATCCGGGGCCTCGAATCGGCCAGCCGCGTTCTCGGTGCGGTTGCGACACGTTCAAGAGTTCGATGATGCGAATTGGCTGGATCCTTGCGGAGGGCACGCGATGACGGACGCATTGTTGTGGCATCGTTTACAGTTCGCCTTCACGATCACCTTCCACTACCTGTTCCCGCAGCTCACGATGGGGCTGGCGCTGCTGATCGTCCTATTCAAGTCGCTCGCGCTCCGCCTCCGCGACGAGTCTTACAACGAGGTCGCCCGGTTCTGGGCCCGGATCTTCGCGGTCAACTTCGCGGTGGGGGTGGTCACCGGCATCCCGCTGGAGTTCCAGTTCGGGACCAACTGGTCGACGTTCTCACGTTTCTCCGGCGGGGTCATCGCTCAGGCCCTGGCGATGGAGGGCGTCTTCGCATTCTTCCTCGAGTCGACCTTCCTGGGCCTGTTTCTGTTCGGCGAGAGGCGGCTTGGCCCGAGGGGCCATCTCGCGGCGGCCGTCGCCCTGGCCCTGGGCACGTGGCTATCGGGCTACTTCATCATCGTCGCCAATGCCTTCATGCAGCACCCGGTCGGCTACCGGCTGGGCGAGGACGGAGTGCTACACCTCGCGAGTTTCCGGTCGTACATCTTCAACCCCTGGGCGTTGTGGCAATACGCCCACAACATGTTGGCCTCGCTGGTCACAGCGTCGTTCGTCGTGGCTGCCGTGGGGGCCTACTGGTCGCTGATGGGCCAGCACGCCCGGCACGCCGGGATCTGCCTGCGCGTGGGGGTCATCTCGGGGTTGGTCTCCAGCATGCTGGTCGCGTTCCCCGCCGGCGACGGCGTCGGCAAGATGGTGGCAAGGCACCAGCCGGTCACCCTCGCCGCGATGGAGGGGCTGTTCGAAGGGGGACCCTACGCCGAGCTCGCCATCATCGGACAGCCCGACGTCGCCGCCCGCAAGCTGGAGAACCCCATCGTCGTGCCCTGGATCCTGAGTTTCCTGTGCTACGGGTCGTTCGGGAGCACCGTCCAAGGGCTGAATGACTTCCCGAAGGACCAGTGGCCGCAGAACGTGGAGCTGCTCTACTACAGCTACCACATCATGGCCGGGCTCGGGACGCTCTTCATCCTGACGATGGGGGTCGCGGCGTTCCTCCTGCTGCGCGGGCGTCTGGCGACCGCACGCCCCATGCTCTGGTTGCTGATGCTGGCGTTCCCGTTCCCCTACATCGCGACGACCGCCGGCTGGTGGACCGCCGAGCTGGGACGCCAGCCGTGGGTCGTCTACGGCCTGATGCGCACGGCAGACGCCCACTCGAAACTCGTCAACCCGGGGGATGTTGTTTTCACCCTACTGGGCTTCGCCGGCCTTTACTTGCTACTGGGCATGCTCTTCGTCATCCAGGTCCTCAAAGAAGTCAACCGCGGCCCGGCCGCAACGCATTAGGAGCATGCCATGGAAGCGACCTGGTTCGCAATCGTCTCGGGCATGCTCGCGGCCTACGCGGTGCTCGACGGCTTCGACTTCGGGGTCGGCGCCATCCACCGCATCGTCGCCCGTACCGATGAGGAGCGGCGGACGGTGCTGGCGGCGATCGGCCCGATCTGGGACGGCAACGAGGTCTGGCTCATCGCCGCGGGGGGCGTGTTGTTCATGGCCTTCCCGAGCGTCTACGCCACCGCGTTCAGCGGCTTCTACATGGCCCTGATGGTCGTGCTCTGGCTGCTGATCCTGCGTGGCGTGGCCATTGAGCTCCGCTCGCACCAGGACAACCCCCTGTGGCGGGAATTCTGGGACACGGTCTTCATGCTCGCGTCGGCGCTTCTCGCCGTGGTGTTCGGCGCGACGCTCGGCAACCTGATTCGCGGAGTTCCGCTCGGGAAGGAAGGGCTCCGGGGTATGCCGCTGTTCACGAACTTTCTCACGGGCAGCGCGCCGGGAATCCTCGACTGGTACACCGGGCTCGTTGGCCTGTTCACGCTCGTGGCCCTGGCGGTCCACGGCGCGCTGTACCTCGCGTGGAGGACGACCGGGCCCGTACGGGAGCGTAGCCTGGCCTTCGCACGCGAGGCGTGGAAGGCCGCGCTCGTCCTGTGGATCGCCGCCACGACCGCCACCGTATGGGTGCGGCCCGAGGTCTTCTCCGGCCTCGCCTCGCGTCCCTGGGCGCTCCCGTTCGTCGCCATCGCGATCGCCGGGGCCTGGGGGGCCTTCCGATTTCCGAGGCGCGGCCAGGAGATCGCGGCGTTCCTCTCGTCGTCCGCGTTCCTGCTCGGGATGTTGGCCGCGACACTCGCGGGCCAATACCCGTTCTGGTTGCGGTCGACTCTCGACCCTTCCTACAGCCTCACAGCCTTAAACGCGGCCTCCGACCGCTACGGGCTGGGCGTGGCGCTGACCTGGTGGGCCGTCGGAATCGCGCTGGTCGTCGGCTATTTCACCATTCTGTTTCGCTGGATGCAGGGAAAGGTCGGCGTGGAAACCGGGCCGTCATACGGGTCGGCCGCCGCCGACAGGGTCGATTCGCCAGGACAACGGGTTTGAACTGGATGTCCCAGCTCCTGAGACGTGACGTGACAGGTGCGGCCACCGCGAGTCTTGTCCAGACGCATCGTTATGGCTGTGGTTCGTGGAGGCGCATCAGCAATCGAGGCGGAGACCGCAAACCCCGGTCGGTTGGCCGTCGCCGACCGACGCGAATCGACGCCGGCCCCTCGTCCTCGTGATTTCACGGCCGAGCCGGCCTGCGAGCGGCGACGAGATCAAGAAGGCAGTCGGAGCATGCCCAAGGTGTTTGAATTGCGACCTCGACCAGAATCGGATCCGAGACATCGGCTGGATGCCGGCAAGATCATCGAGACGGCGAAGAACCTCGCCGACGACATTAACCTTCGGTTGCCTCGGAGCAACCTGGCGGTGCTCGCCCAAGAGCTGGCCATGCTCGCGGTTGCGACCGAGGAGCGGGGACGGCAAGCACGCCGGCCCTTCCTCGCGATCAGGGCGTTATCCGCCCTGGTGATCAGCCTGGTCCTCCTGGGGCTCTGGTATCTCGCGCGGCACATCCACACGAGGTGAGTCACGTTAACGTCGCCCTTGCCGCCAAGACCGACGGCGGTGAAATAATTCTCCCACGGGAAGCTCGGCGCGAGAGTCTTGAGGCCAGACTGGGGCATGCGATGATAAACGTTTTTCGGGTCGCGCCGCTCGACTTCGGTTTGGGAAGACTTGGCGAGCTGCGTTTCCAGGTCCATCACCGTTTGGGCCTCGGTCCCGGCGGTAGCGGCCGGGTCGCCCATCAGTTCAAACATTTTGGCGACGTGCTTCTGGTACTCCTCGCGCTGCTCCTTGGAC
>JBKQHM010000541.1:0-12069 GCA_052148775.1 Isosphaeraceae bacterium
CGCTGGTCGTCGAGCATCCAGCCGAAGCCGGCGGCTTCGGGTCGAGATGCGTCATAATCCAGGTCGATCGGACAGCCGAGATCGATCCAGCGCACCAGTGTCAGGCGGTCCTCGCCCGAGAGGGGCGCGACCTTGATCGTCTTGCCGCCCGGCCCGAGGTGCTTGCCCGCGACGGCCTCGGGCGGCGGCATAATGCTGCCGGTATAGTCGAGGTCGGCGCGATTCCGGTTGGCCGACGTGTTCGCGACCGGCCGCCCCTTGAGCCGCATCGTCTTCGGATCGCCGGGTACGGTCTCGGTCGGGAAATCGTCGTTCGACCAGCCGTCGGTGCGACGGCCGAAGACTTTCCAGATGAGGAGGCTACGGCGCGACTGAAACATGCGCACATATCGCGAGGCGTTGGCATTCCGCCAGGAGCCGATGAGCGGCGGCCTGCCGAACCGGCCGGCGTAATCCATCGCCAGCCGGTAGTACGTGCCCGGGACATCGTCGGCATTGGGGAGGTCGACCGTCTTGTCGTCGTCGAGGACCAGGTCGCCCGCCGGCCGATCCCGCTTGCCGGTGTGGCAGGCGACGCAACTGCGTTCGAAGATCGGCCTGATATCTCGAAAATACTCGACATTCTTGATCGTCTTCTCATATCGCAGCCCGGTCTGGCCATCGGTGTCCCAGGTCTTCCCGGACTGGTCATTCGGCCGGGTGGTCACGAGCGGCGTGCGGTCGGTCAGGTCGAAGACACGGTAGTCGGGCCGGGCGGCCGCGGTCTGTTGAAACAGCGTCGGCTTCTGGCTGTGGGCATGGCAACCGCCGCAGTCGTTGCGGATCTCTCCGGGTCGGAGTTGGTGCCAGGTCTGGGCCATGTTCAGGACCATGCCGTCGCGGTCGATCGTCTGGAACGTGAAGGCCACATCGGCGGGGATCCTGGCCAGGAAGCTGGTATCGGGGTTGCCGTCGGGATCGATCGGCTGGCCTTTCGGACCGTTCCCCGACGACCCGGTCGCCGAACTCCCGGGCGCGGGGAACTTGCGGACGGGCACCTCGCCGAGGATCCGCAGCCGTTCGTTGGCGTGACTGCGGAAGGTCCGGCCGGATTTCGGTCCGCGGTGACGGTCCGTCGTGGGCTCCATCACCAGGATGCGGATCGCGTGGATGTCGTCGTTTGAGTATCTTCCCGCGTCGGCCCCCTGATTGAACCAGTTCGAGGAGGCGCCGCCCACGGTGGTATTAAACGGGTCGAGATCGCGGAAGCCACCGGTGCGATCGGGGCCGGGCGCGGCGGTCGAGGTCACGCGGCCGGGGGGCACGACGCCGTTGGGATAGCTCTCCCGCTTGTACAGGCTCGAGGTGCCGACCAGGCCGAACGGGGTACCCTCGGGCAACTCGAGCGATGCTCTCCCGTCATTGGCGGATGGCGGAATGCGCCTGGGCTCTTTGATGCCATAGATGCGGCCGTAAGGGACCAGGGCGCGGGGCCACTGCTCGTTGTATCGCGGGTCGTTCTTGATCAGGCGCATCTGGGCCGGCTCGTCGATCGGCCGGCCGCCCTTGATGAGGTAGAGTCCGCCATCGACGGCCGGGATGTGCACGGTGTAACCGCCGTTGACCGGCCCGGGCGACCAGACGGCCAGGAGATGGTTATCCGGCGCGGCGGAGGGATGCGTCACTTTGCCGACGCGCGGTCCGCGTCCTCGGCTCGGGTCCGCGAAGTCGGCGGGGCCCTCATCGGTGCGCGCATATCGCGTCAGCGCCTCGATGCCGCGCGGGCTGAACGGCAACCGGCGCGTCCGGGACCGGCCGTTGTCGAGGCGCCCGCCGGCCAGCGGCGGATTGCGCGGATCGTCCCGGTATCCGGGGCCGAAGGGAGGGCCGGCATAGGGCTCGGGCGACGGTAGCTTGACGAAACCGCCGAAGCCGCTGCTCGTCTGGTTGTAGTATTCCTCGGCCACGATCGAACCGTCGGACAACTGCGCCTGGAAGTGGTAGGCGCTCGGGCTCTCGCCGAGCAGGAACGCACTGAGGATCGGACCCCAGTTGGTGCCATCGGGATGGATGCTCCACAGGCCCCACAGGGTCGAGGTGCGCAGGCCCTGAGACTCCAGCGAGCTGAACAGGACGCGGCCGTCTTTCAGGACCGTCGGGTGCAGCGCCATGCCCAGGTTCAGGTGGCCGATACACTCGACGTTGTGGCCGTCGTCGTCCATGACGAACAGTTGCAGGGTGTGGGGCAGCCGCTTGGGCGGCCGGAAGGCGTTGCGGTTGCTCGTGAAGACGACCTTGCCCCCTGGCAGCGGGCAGGGTCCGGTGTTGAAGACGCCGTACCCGATCGAGTTCTTGCCGGCCTCGGGCGTGCGGAAGTCCTTCGACCAGTCGGCGGCGCCGGTGTTGGGTGTAAACCGCTGATCCGTCAGCCGGACGACCTGTCGCGTCCGAACGTGGATACGATAGATATCGGCGCCGGCAGGGGCACCCTCGGTGGTCGTCGCCCCTTCCAGGTCATGGAAGAGCGCGTAGTAGACCCACCGTCCGTCGAACGAGACCGTGGGGTCGGCGACCGCGCCCTTGCCGCCCGCGACCAGGAGTTCCTCGCTGCCGTCCGGGTGCAAGAGCATCAGGTCGGCGCCGGGGTCCATGAAGAGCGGGCTGGAAATCTCCGCCCAGTTGGTGCCGACGCCGTCCCCGCGCCGGGGCGAGCGCACGTACACGATGTCGTAGTCCAGCTTCAGCGCGGGATCGTCGGCAATGCGGGGCACCTCGACCCGCAGCGCCGCGGGCGTAGGATCGTCGTCTTCGGCTCGCGCGGAAGCGGCCGATGTCGTCTGGGGTGTGGCGAGGAGTAACAGGCCCAGGCCGAGGATCGAGGTTCGCGACATCTGCGGTCCCTTCGCGGCGGTTCCCGGCATAGCGGGGCGGGAGAACACCTCGGGCCGGCCCATTACGGACCGGCCCGAGGATCGGATCACATCAGCAGGATCCATCGTATTGACGGAAGGCGCGGGTCACTTCAGGACGCTCTGGGCGGCCTCGACGATGTCCTTGCACTTCTCGACCGCGGCCTTGGTGTCCTTGAAGGCGAAGTTCCTGGCGATCTTGCCACCTTCCTTGTAGACCAGGACGGTGACCGCGGCTTCCTTGTTCAGCTCGTAGGCGGGCGGCCCGTCCTTGTCAACGGCGACCGTCAGCGGGGTGGTCAGCTTGTGGGTCTCTTGCAACTTCTCGAAGTCTGCGTCGGTCACGCCGCCCACGCCGACGACGACCGTGCCCAGGTCCTTGTTCGTCTTCTGGACCGCGTCAACGGCCTTGACCAGCGACGCCAGGTTCTCGTCGGCCTTCTGGGTGAAGATCAGCACGACGGCCGGGCGGGCCTCGGCGCCGTACTTGCAGACGTAGCAAAGCTCTTCCTTGTTGTCACCCTTGCGGTGCTCGCCGGTGATCGCCTTCACGTTGAAGGCGCCGCCGATCCGGTCGGTCGGACCGGACTTGATCTCCTCGGCCCGCGCCGACAGGCCCAATGCGAAGCTCGAGACGAGGAGGATCGCTCCAAGACGTACGCTCATTCTGTCTCTCCTACTTCGATGGAATGGACTGGGAAGGAACAGGTCAACCTCCGGCAAGGTTTCCGACAGCGCCGGGAACGCGATACGACAACAGTTTGACCATTTCGCCAGCGATCCGGCAAGCTCTGACTTCTGGCCCGGCCCTGGATCGGCCGGCTGGGGTAGACCGGTTGCTTGCCGTCCTACTCCGATCCGCCCCCCGGGGAAGGCCGTCCCAGATTCTTCCTGATCACGACCCAGTCGGCGTCGGGTTGGTCTTCGATGGGGATCGGCCCGAATGAGATCATCAGGTTGCCGGTGACGAGGTCCATCTTGCCGTCGGCGTCAAAATCGCCGACGTCGCAGGTGGCGTGGTTGCAGGTCACGGTCTCGAGCGTGTGGCGGACGAATTGGCCCGGCTCGGCCTGCTCCAGGACGACGATGGCATCCAGGTCCATCTCGCGACAGAGACCCCGATAGTAATTCCCCGGGAGGAAGCAGACGGCGACGATATCCAGATCTCCGTCCCCATCGAGATCATTGGCGACGGCACGCTGAGCGGCGTAGAGCGAGGTCAGCCGGTGGTAAACGAACGGGTAGGAGCCGCGATTCTCCAGCCACTGGACGCCATGGTAGGGCCTCAACAACTGGGAGTCCATCGTGTCGCCGTTGGACATCAGGACGTCCCGGTCGCCATCGCCATCCAGGTCGACGAGCTGGATCCCGCTCGAACCGAAGGCCGGGTGCGGCGCGGCGTAGATGACCTGGGGAACAAACCGATGGTCGCCCGCGTTGAGAAACGCGACGACCTTCTCGTGCTCCTGGCTGATCAGGGCCACGAAGTCCGGACGGCCGTCGCCGTTGAGGTCGGCCACCGGCACGTGGATCGCGCCGTGGCGCGGGTCGATCGTCGAGGCGACGAAGACCGGCCGTCCAGGGTCGGTCGTGCGGTTCTCCAGCAAGACGATCCGGCCCGTTTTCAACCATCCGAACTCGGCGACGACGAGGTCGAGATCCCCGTCGCCATCGAAGTCCGCGGCCTGGACGTCGGCGACGCGGCCCAGGCCGTCGGCCAGGGTGGTCGGCGCGAACGATCCATCGGGCCGGCCCTCGAGCCAGACGACGCTGCCGACGGGCTCCTCGGTCGGCATCGGGCTCCCCAGGTTGGCAACGAGGATGTCCTTGATCCCGTCGGCGTTCAGGTCGGCGACTTCGGCATGCGCCGGATGGGCGATGGCATCGGACACGACCCGGAGCTCCGCCGCGGGCTCGTACGGCTTGAGCAGGAAGACCTTGCCGTTCATCATGTCGCAGGCCAACACGTCGAGTTTCCGCTCGTCCGAAAGGTGCACGAACCGGACGTTGGCAACACCCGGCGACGGCAGTTCCCCCGACGGCCGATATCCGTTGCGCTCGAACCGCACGGGGCATTCGTGCGGAGGGACGGTCGGTTCGAGCACCGGGAGCGACTCGGGGGCACGTCGACGGTAATGGGCAACCACGCTGGCGAAGGACGGGGTGCCGGCCGGGGCACTGCCCGCCGAACCCCCTCGGAGGAAGGAGAAACCACGACTGACCTCGTGGGGCCAGAGGTCTTTCGGGAAGAGATCCGGAGGCGGATACGCGTGGCACGTGCCGCAGGTCCGCTCGACCTGCTCGAGGCTCGCCTCCGGTCCGATCGGCATCGGCTCCGGATTCCCTACCGATGGCCGGGAATCCGGACGAGACTCTCGAACTCTCCAGGCCAATGATGCCGTCAGCGCCATCAGGGTCAACAACAGCAACAAGGACACACGGGCCGGTCGCAGCCTACTCGGCGAGCTTTGTCGAATGCGATTCACAGTGGCTCAACACTCAAAATGTTGATCGTCGGAATTCGCCAGGCGTGCAGGATCACGGCCGGGCGCACTTCGATCTCGGACGATTCACATCAATGGCAACAACTTGGACCGCGTGTGGGCGCAGCCCGATCGCCCGATCCGTTCCCGAGGATTCGATGGAGGGTTACGACGACCGCGAGTAAGGGGTTTTCAGGCTCTCGATTTCAAAGGCCGCGATCGCGAGTGGGTCGAGCGCAGCCTCTTGAATTCCCCCTGGAGAGTGTTAGAAAAAGTTCGCGGTCGCCGGGTCTTTGCACCCGACTATTGTATTAGGCGCCGGACCGTCGTCAACCGTGCCGAAATTGTTCGGAGTTTTCGTCGAATCCGGCGGGATTCCGATCGGCGGGGTGATCCGACGTGGGGAGTCGCCTCCGGCCCGGTTTCTTCGCGAGAGCGCGATCTGGTCCGACCGGGAATCGACGGTCAAGATATCGTCCAACTCCCACCTCCCATGCAGTCATTCCATGTTCATCACGCGGCCGTGGTGCTAGACTGTCAACATCGGTCGCTTTCAAGTTGGGTCGAGACGGACCGGTGATCGCAGGGCAGCCGAGTTCACACTCGCCGCCTTCCAGGAGGCTTGCAAAAACGATCGGAGACGTCATGTCGGGAAACTACCTGTGGACTCCGACGCCGGATGTCATCGAGCGGGCGAACGTCACCCGGTTCATGAGGCGGCACAAACTCGCCGATTACCGCGAGTTGATCGACCGCTCAACGGCGGATATCGCCTGGTTCTGGGGCGCCGTCCTCGAAGATCTCGACATCGTGTTCAACCGGCCTTACGACGCGATTCTGGACACGAGCCGGGGAATCCCTTGGTCGCGATGGTTCGTCGGCGGCTCGATCAACCTGGCGCATCAGTGCCTCGATCGTCACGCTCGATCGTCGTGGCGCGACCGGGCCGCCGTGATCTGGGAGGGTGAGGACGGGACGGTCCGCCGCCTCTCCTACGCGGAGCTGCATGCCGAGACCTCCCGCCTGGCCGGGGCGATGCGACGACTGGGGATCGGCCGCGGCGACCGGGTCGGGCTATTCCTGCCGATGGTGCCCGAGGCCGTCGTGGCCTTCCTGGCCTGCGCCAAGATCGGCGCGATCAGCATCCCGATCTTCTCCGGCTTCGGCGCCCCGGCGGTCGCGTCCCGGCTCGACGACGGGCAGGCCGTGGCCATCATCACGGCCGATGTCTCCTTCCGACGCGGGAAGGCGATCCACCTGGAGCCGGTCGCGCGCGAGGCCGCCGACGCCTGCCCGAGTGTCCGCCACGTCATCGTCGCGCGGTCGCGGCGCGCGGCGGCCGGCGAGGTGGCAAGTCCCGACGCGCGTCACATCGATTGGGACGAGATCGTCGCGGCCGAGCCGGCCGAGTACCCGTCCGAGCCGCTCGACCCGGAAACGCCGATGATGATCATGTACACGTCGGGCACCACGGGCCGGCCCAAGGGGGCCGTCCACGTGCACGGCGGGTTCCTGGTCAAGATCGCGCAGGAGGCGGCCCACCAGGCCGACATGCACGAGGACGACGTCCTCTTCTGGGTGACCGACCTGGGCTGGATCATGGGCCCCTGGGAGCTGGTCGGCGCCCTGGCCGCGGGGGGGACCGTCGTCCTCGCCGAGGGTGTTCCCGATTACCCGGCCCCCGACCGGCTCTGGTCGATGGTCGAGCGGCACGGGGTCACGATCCTCGGCGTCTCTCCGACGTTGATCCGCGCCCTGATCAAGCACGGCATCGAGCCGGTCCGGTCCCACGACCTGGGCCGGCTGCGAATCCTCGCCTCGACGGGCGAGCCCTGGGACCCCGAGTCCTGGCGATGGCTGTTCGAGACCGTCGGCGGGGGCCGGCTGCCGATCATCAACATCACGGGCGGTACGGAGGTCGGCGCCTGCCTGCTGTCGGCGTTCCCGATCACGCCGTTGAAGCCTTGCTCGCTGGTCGGCCCGTCGCTGGGGATGGCCGTCGACGTGTTCGACCCGGACGGCCGATCACTGCGCCAGGGGGTCGGCGAGCTGGTCTGCACGAAGCCCTGGCCATCGATGACGAGGGGGATCTGGGGCGACCCCGAGCGCTACCTGGCGACCTACTGGTCGCGATGGCCGGACGTCTGGGTCCACGGCGACTGGGCCTCGATCGACGCCGACGGCGACTGGTTCCTCCACGGTCGGAGCGACGACACGATCAAGGTGGCGGGCAAGCGACTGGGGCCTGCCGAGGTGGAATCGATCCTCAACGGCCACGAGGCAGTGGCCGAATCGGCCGCGATCGGCATCCCGCACCGCGTCAAGGGGGAGGCCATCCTCTGCTTCGTCGTCACCCAGCCCGGACACGCACACGACGACTCGCTGCGGGACGACCTATGCGCCCGAGTCGCCGAGGGCCTGGGCAAGTCGTTCGCCCCCGAAGACGTGCGGTTCGTCGACGAGCTGCCCAAGACCCGCAGCGGCAAGATCCTCCGCCGCGTAATTCAGAGAGTGGCGACCGGCCAGGACCCCGGCGATCTGTCGACGATCGAGAATCACGGCGCCATCGGGGCGATCCGCGGGGCGGGGAGAATCAAGGGCGATGGACCCGGATCCGATGATCCGTGAAGACCGTCCGAGGGACGGCATCCTTGACCCTGGGCATGTGGCAGGCGAGGCAGTCGTTCCGCGGGTTGACGGGGCACGGCGTCCGGGTCCGGCTCGATCCGTCCGGTTTGCCCGGCGCGGATGGACCGGGCGGAGCATGACAGTTCAAGCACTTGCTTTCATAATAGACTGCCGACGTCTCGGCGTCCTTGTGCGGGTCATGGCAGGTCACGCAACTGAGGGCCTCGGCGCTCCCCGTGTAGCAACGGCTCAGGACGAGGCTCGAGGCCTGATACCGGACGAAGCCGGCATCGGCCGTGGTTGTCTTGTTCGGGGCCCGATGGCACTCGCCGCAGAGCGACACGACCCGCGCGGCCGGGGCCAGCCTCGGTCGGGCGATGGCCGGCTCGGGGAAGTGCGCCGCGACCGCCGGGATGTGATTTCCCCCCGGGCCATGACATCGCTCGCAGCCGATGCCCCGATCGCGGCCCTCGGGGCGGGCGTCGGGCTCCCGTGCGGCGCGGAAGTTCGTCGCGTGGCAGTTCAGGCACTTCCGCACCGCCTCGGCCGTGATCGGGCGGCCCAGGTAGCCCGGCTCGTCGGGCGGGAGGGCCGGATGCTCCATCGTCCGAGCCCACTCCGGCGCGTGCGGATACTGCGAGACGCGCAGCTCGCGGAACTGCCCGCCAGCTTCGCGGGCCAGGAACGATCGCCCCTGCTGGTTCGCCCCCAGGGCATACTCGACCACGGCGCGGAAGGCACTCCCGTCGACCTTCGTCACGGCCTCGACCCCGGCGCCGACGCGGGCGAACCGATGCGAGACGCGCGGGTTGTCGGCGTCGGGGATGTCCCGGTCCGGCCAGGGTAAACTCTTCAGGTCGGCGGTGCGCACCAGCGTGCGGGAATGGCGGCTGGCCTGCTGCGATCGGTATTGGGCGGGATGGCAGGGCGCGCAACGCGCGGCGCCGACGAATGGGGCCGGTTCTCGCATCAACGGGTCGGAGGCACCGAATCCATGTGAGTCTTCCAGGGCCGAGGGCGCCTCCGTCGCCTTCCCTTCCTGGAGGCGGGCGCGGCTCAGGAGCCACGAGGACTCGGGATCGAGCCCTCGGCCCGAAGGCCCCTGGATCCATTCGAGGGCCGCGGCCGGTCGGCCGGCCTGGAGCCAGCAACGGGCGAGGAGCTTCCCGGCCGCCGGAGGATCCAGGTCGGCATCTTCGAGCTTCGGGTCGCGGGCCAGGGCCGACGCCAGGACCTCGGCGGCGCCGGCCGGATCGTACATCTCGGCGCGCAGGCGGCCGAGTCGGACGCCCGCACGGACCTCCCACCCCGGCTGGCGGATCAGGCGTTCCGCCGCCTCCACCGCGTCGGTCATCGCTCGGGTTTGGGCCCAGTAGCGCGACAGGGCATCCAGGGTCTCGGCGTGGTCCGGCTGGGCGTCGCGTGCCGCGCCCAGCGAGGCCAGGGCCGGCCCGACCTGACCGCGATCGAGCAGACCGCGGCCCAGTAGGAAGAAGTCCTCGGCCTCCATGGACCCGGTGCCGATCCGTCGATAGATCGCCTCCGCCGACTCGTCCCGCCCAAGCCGCGCCGCCGAGCGCGCCATCAGCCGCAGCGCCTCCGGGTCGGAGGGCCTCGCCTTCAACGCGACCCGCGCCCGAGCCTCCGCCCCGCGCCAGTCTCCGCGACGGTAAGCCAGGTCCCCGTCCCGGAGCGGATCAGCCCTTCCATCCCGGACATTCCCGATCCGCCACCATATCCCCACACCCAGCACGGCGACGGCCGCGAAAACGATCAGCAACCGACGCGATCGATCTCCTACCATTCGGCTTCCCCGGGACATGGATCCATCCGGCTTCGCAACACTCCCCGGCGATTGTCGATCGCCCGTCTCGCCCAGTCAAGGAGCATGGCCGGAGCAAGAGTAGCGAGCATGAGATCACAACTGTGATCCCAGTTGCATCGAGTAGCCAGGCGGCATTCCCTGATCTCAAGGAAAAATCGAATCCATACCGTCAGGTTTTCCCGATGACCGCAGTACATTTGGTGGGGAAATCCGTGAGATGATCGGTCCTCGCCGGATTCCCGGGCATAGACTGAGCAACCTTTCCAAACTCGACTCCGGGACAGATCACGAGGAGACCGATCCGGCCCTTCCACCGATACAGACTTTACCGTTTTTTACCCGAATTTCATTTGACAGGCTGTATCCGAAAGATCATTATCCCTTAAAACCGTGTTGGAGCGGAAATCCTGGACCTCATGCGTGTTCCAGGGTTCCCACAAGGTCGTTTCCGCCAGGGCTGGGTCGAGGGCCGGAGGCGGCCGAATGGTCCGAATCCATCCTGAATTCAGGGCCTGCACCAACCCCGCCTGGGTCTAACTTCGCCATGATTACTTGATGAGATCGGGAACTGGCCGGCCCCTTACCTTCGAGGGACGTTGATGAGCGACCCCACCATGGATGCTCCGGCTGAGAGACTGGAGCGCCTGGAGCGAGAAGCGGAGCGACTCGCCGCACGGTTGAAGCAGGCGAGCATTCAGATCAGCTTCTTGCAACTGGTCCTCCTGCTCGGCGGCGCGGCCCTGCTCGGCGGTGGCTACTACCTGATCACCACGGGGAAGCTCCAGATCGAGGGCCTTTCGCCGGTGGCCAACCGCGTCGAAGCGAAGGATTTCGGGTTCTATAACAAGAAGGACACACGGACCGTATTCTTCGACCACGACAAGTTCGGCATGCCCCAGATCATCTTCCTGGATGCGCAGAAGCGCCTACGCATGAGGCTTAAAGTCTTCCCGGACGGCGACGGCTCGGGCGGCCTGGCATTCTACGATGCGACCGGATGGCGCGGTGTCTTTCGCATGGAGGGTGACGAGACCTCGGTCTTGAAACTGGTGGGGAAGAAGCAGAAAGGCGGCATCGCCATGACCGTCACCCCGGACGGCTCGCCCAGCCTGAAGATGACCGACCAGCACGGCAAGGTCCTCTGGGAAGCCCCCACGGCATCCAAATGAGGCCCAGCCGCGACGGACTCCCACCAATCCTTCTCAGTCGACCGACTCATCCTTCCTGTATCCGTCCCCACGAACCTGATATGCGGAATCGAGGGTATCGAATGTCCATCCTCAAGTCGCCTCGAGCGAAGATCCTCCTGCTCCTCGCGAGCCTGATCCTGCCCTCGAACCTCGTGGGCTGCGGTTCCGGTAATACCAACGAGAAAGAATTCCTCAGCTCCGCGCCGCCTGGGAAACCCCCCGAGAACCCCGACGAGACGGTCTCGGAGCGTCGGGCCCGCACTCGACTCGTTTCGAAGAAGGTGGCTGACGCCGAGGCAAAGAACGCGGCAGCGGCCAAGAGGCTCGAGGAGCAAAAAAAGAAGAAGACCCCTTGAGTACGAGTGGCATCGATGCTCGTGATGAGTATTGTGATCTTCATCGCCCGCCAGAACGCTTTCTTCCCTCTCCTTCATTCGGGAGTCTGACGTCATGAGAACCGATCGGAATCCTCGAGGTTTTACGCTCATCGAACTCTTGGTGGTCATCGCCATCATCGCCGTCTTGATTGCCCTCCTGCTGCCCGCGGTCCAATCGGCCCGCGAGGCAGCCCGCCGCGCCCAGTGCACGAACAACTTGAAGCAGATCGGCCTCGGCGTCAACAACTACGAGAGCGGCAACGGAGCCATCCCGCCCGAGGCGACGTTCGCGAGCTCGAATCCGGCAAACAATAATTATCAGGACCAGGGTGTACTCTGCCGGATCCTCCCCTATATCGAGCAGAACGCCGACTACAACTCGATCAATTTCATGTACGGGGTTCGCGGCATCTGGGTCGTGGGCGGTTCCTGGGATGATCCGGCGAACGACGACAACTGGTCGGGCGATTACGGCCGCAGCAACAAGACGGCCAATACCACCTATGTGAGTGCGTTCCTCTGCCCGTCGGACCCCAACAACGGCGGCAACAATACGGTCCTGGTCAACGGGCAGAACAAGCTGGTCTGCACGACCGATTACTACTGGAACGTCGGCCTCTCGCGATTCTTCAACGGGGGTTATGTCAACGGCCCGTCCTACTCGCCGGGCGCCCTCGA
>JBKQHM010000542.1:0-19037 GCA_052148775.1 Isosphaeraceae bacterium
AGCACAGGGGACAAAAGTCAAGTGGGGGAACGAATGCGAATCTGCTCGGTCGCGGCTGCCGTGCGATAACCAGAAGAGCGACGAGACGTTAACGCTTCACAAAAAACTCAATTGCGGAATCGCTGGCGTGTGATGGTCGTTGGGGAGGAACATGTCGACCCGTCGCTCCGGGAGGCCCGCCGCGAAGCCTGGCGGGGTCTGACGGAGACTACGCGCCAGAGTTTCACCTGGCCGGCATCCGGAACGCCCCGCGAGCCGATCGCGCGGTTCCTCGACGCGTGTCCTGCGGCGGATTCCCCCCTGCCCTCATTCGGTTTGCTCGTATTCGACCCGATCGACGTCGACCATCTCGAGCTGGATGGCAACCCGCAGAGCCGATGGATCTCCCGGCGCGACGACGACGGCCGATGGTCCTCGATGGAAGTGAATCCCTGATCGGACACGAGCCTCGGAACGGGGTGAGATGTCGCCCACGTTGAGGCTCGAAGTCCGTCGTCTCAGCCGGCTCAAAAGTCTCCATCGGGTCGCTTTGCAGCGGCTCCCTCGGTCTGGGTGGGTTTCGGCGGGTTACTGGGATTGGGACTGGACGGTCCGGCGGCAGGTTGGGTCTGGGGCGTCGCGAGCTGGTCGATGAATGCCTGGATGCCGGCACGGGCGACCTGGGCGTCCTGTTCGCCGGTGGCTCCGCCGACCCCAACTCCGCCGATGACCTGGCCGTCGACCAGGATGGGCACACCGCCGTGGAGGGTGGTGAACTTGCCGCCGCTGGCGATCGCGGCGTTCTCGAGGCTGAGGTTCAGCAAGGGATCGGGGCTGGTGGATCCGGGCGGGAGCGGACCGGTCGGCTGTCGGACGGTGGCGGCGGTCGCCGCCTTGGTCATGGCCGTGTAGATGCTGGCGGGGCGGGCGCCGTCCATCCGCTCGAAGGCGATCAGGTGGCCCCCCTCGTCGACGACCGCGATGTTCTCCTTCACGCCCATCGCCTGGGCCTTCGCCGCGGAACCGGCCAGGATGGCGCGTGCGCCGAGGAGCGTCAGCCGGACCTGGTTGCGGACGACCAGCGGCGAATCGGACCTGGAACCGGTCGTCGCACCGGACCAGGTCAGGGCTTCGGTGACGGTGGAGCGAGGGGCGGGCTCCGCGCGATGGACGGTTGCCAGCGCTTTTCCGATCGCGGCGACGCCGAGCCTCAGTCCCTCACTGAAGTCCTGCTTGCGAAAGCCCTCGAAGAATGCCTCGCGGATCGCGTTGCGGCGCGAATCCGTCAAGACCTCCCGATACTGGCGGGAGGCCAGCACCTCCAGCTTCCGCTCTTTTCGGGAGATCAGGATGAACAGGCCGTGGATCCCCGAGCGTTCGGCGAGCTTGACGGCCACCTTGTCGGCGGGATCGCCCTTGAGCGTATCGATCGTCTCGATGACGATCGCGGCGCCGGTCGCCTGCTCGACGCGCTCCAACTCTCGGCTCGCCGACGCGATGGCGTCGGCGGCGAACAGGCCGGCCTTGTCGCGGATCTCCGAGAGACGCTGACTCGTCCGCGTTCCGGCCTCTTGCGCCCGAGCAACCGGCCCGAACGCGCCCATTGGCACGATCGCGATCGCCAGGATCAAGGCCGAGAAGCGGACTGACGATCGTGGTAAGCCCTTAGGAACCAGTCTCATGGCTGCCGTTCTCCTGATTGTCACGCAGCTTGACTCTGAGCCGCACGAGGAGAATTCCCGATAGCAGATTCCAGATTCCAGAAGGCGACTGTGGCGCACGGCCTCGATCTGGCCTCTGGAATCTGGAATCTCGCCTCTGGAATCCGCCATCGCTATCTGTGCTGGGCGAGCATCCAATCGATCAGCTCGGGATGATTATAGGCCCGGTCCCAACTGTTGTGCCCGACGCCGCGATACTCAGTGATTCGAGCCGGGGCGCCCTCGCGGCGGAGGGCTTCGACCATGGCGCGGAGATTGAGGACGGTTTCATCGCGATCGGCGTCGCCGCAGAAGGTCCAGATCGGCAGCGCCTTCAAGCGGTCGGCGGCCTCGGGGTCGCCGGGTCCGCAGATCGGCACGACGGCGGCGAACCGGTCGGGCATCGCGGTGGCGAGGTCCCAGCTCCCGTGCCCCCCCATGGATAGGCCGGTCAGGATCACGCGCTTCGGGTCGGCCTTGTAGGCGCCCATCACGTCATCGAGGGCCTTGAGTGCGGCTTGGCTGTCGGTCGATCCGGCCGACCAGGTGCGTCGGGCCTGGGGGAAGACCACCAGGGCCGGGATGCCGCCGGGCCGGTTGAAGATCGCCGGTCCGAGGCCCACCTGGGCCGGGACGATCCCGTCCTCGCCCCGCTCGCCCGCTCCGTGGAGGAACAAGATCACGGGGAACGTCTTGGTACCGTCGTAGCCCTCGGGCACGTAGACGGTGTATTTGCGATCCCCCTGGTCGGTCTTGACCGTCCGCACGTGGAAGCCGGGCTGCGTGGGGTTCTCGGAGGTGGGCGTGGGGAGGGGCTGGATCATCAGGTCGCGGAACTGGATTTCCATCGGCCCGCCAGCATGGATTTGCACGGCCACCAAACCCGATCGGGCGATGCCCGGATCGGACTCCTGGTATTCCCGCACCGAGTCCTGGCCATTGAGGCTCAGGTTGATCCGGTCGCCCATCGCGCGGATGGTGTATCGGTTCCAGTCGGAACGGTTGAGAGTCCTGGTGGCGTCGGACCGGGGATAGACGAGGACCATATTCCGGCGCGACTCATCGTAGAGGGCACCCCAGTAGCCCTCGCCGAGGTCGGCCTGATAGCCGGACATCTCGTGCCCCGGGATGCGGACGCTGCGGAACTGGACGCCGCTGTTGCCCTTGCCGTCCTGCATCCGGAAGTTGAGCGAGAGCACGAAGTCGCCGTACGGCCGGGTCGAGGCCAGGAACTCGTTGTGATCGAGGCCCGGCGAGTGGCCGACGAGCACGCCCTCACGGGCCGACCAAAGCTGGGTGTCGCCGTCCCACCCGGTCATGTCGTTGCCGTGGACGAGCGGGGTGAATCCGGCCGTCTCGACGACCGCTGGCAGGCCGACGAGCTGTCGGGTCCAGTAGGTGAGGATAGTGCCGAGGTAAGTGCCGCCAAGGTCGCCGGCCCCGCCCGGGGTGCTGGAATAGCTGCCATCCGGCTTCCGGCATCGGCTCACGAACGCCATGAGCCGGTCGACGTCGGGCTTCTCGCGGAGCATGAAGAGGCATCTCATGACGCGGTAGCTGCTCGACAGGTCGGGAGGACCGGCGTCCTTGGACCATCCGCCTTCGGGCCGCTGGCCGGCCTTGATCGCCGCGACGACCGCGTCGCGGCGGTCGAGCCGCAATCCCATGCGGAGGATCGCCGCGCCGGCCCCGCCGGTGACGAACGCCTGGCTCGGCCCGGCCCCGAAGGTGCCGTCCGGGTTCCGCAAATCCTGGATCTGCGTGTTCCACCTCGGGACGTCGGGCGAGGAGACGCCGATGGCCTCCAGGCCGGCGATCGCCATCCGGACCTCTTCGAAGCTCCGGGCGTGCTTGCCGAGATAGGCCACCGCGCCGCGGATCATCTTCGGGTCGGAGATCTTCAGCTCGGTGGCGGCCATCAGCCCGATGGCGGTGGTGACGACTTCGGGCTTCCCGCCGGGAGTCGAGGCGAACCCGCCCTCGGGGGTCAGGCACGACTTGACGTACTTGACGCAAGCCAGGACGTCGGGCACCGAGCCGCCGACGTGCCGGAGGACACGCAGCCCGGAGTTGGTCGCCCCCAGGCTGGACGGTCCGCCCGGCTTGGTTGTGAACCCGCCATCCTGGTTCTGGTGGGCGGCTGCGAACGCCGCCGTCTGTGCGAATTCGGCGGGCGTCTGTCCCCTTGATGACGGCGGCGCCATGGCAATGCCGAACGCCGTCAGTACGATGCCGATCCCCGTGCTGCGTCTCATGATTGGTTGACTCCCTGAGGCCCGATCACAGCGAGTGTCCGCGAAAGCCACAGTCTGACAGGCAAGCCCCGAAGCGGCAACATGCTGATTCTCGATCGTCGTGGAACGGAATTCATTCCGTGAGGCTGGCGGCGTTGGAAAACGGAATGAATTCCGATCTACGACGAAAGATTGCGCTGGTTTGCACTCGTATGCAACATTTTCGCGGGAGCGTCATCGCCGATCTCGATGGAAGCAAATGAGTTACCGCGGAGCCCTGGCAGGGTTTGGTCGGGTCGCGTGCGGAACGATCTCTGTCGTCGTGGCATGTCGATGGCTATGGCCCGATCGGGCCGATCGGTTACCTGACGTGTCGCCATGCCGATGACTCCGGTCCTTGGGGGGAATGAGTGTGCACGATCGTCTATATTTAGAATGCCGCCGGTTTTCACTTTCATTAATGCACCTATCGCGGATTTCGGCCGAAGTGCTCCCGAACTGTAAGGCATGACGGTATTTGGGAAATTCCAAAAAATTTGGAGTTTGCGCGCGGCGAATCCCCACTTGAGCCGAAATGTGGGGCCAGGACGGTTCGTCGCGTCGGAACCGATCGAAATCCATGACTTCGGGGACGGGCCCTCGGCGAACAGACATGATCTTTGGAGGAAGACCCCCGATCAACCCTCAGTCGCGCGTTCAGCCGGGCGGATGAGGCGTGCGGCGAGGCTTTTCGGGAAGGTGGCGGCGGCGGTGAGGACGAGCAAGCCGGCGAGCAGCCAGAGGGCGTGGGACGCGACACTCTCGACGAGGGGGGCGACGGGATTGGCCCAGCCGAGGGCACGCTCGAAGAACCAAGCGGCGGCGGCGATGCCGGTGAGCGCGGCCCCGGCGATGCGGAACGGCCCGTAAGCGCGCGAGCGGGCCAGGAGCACGAGCCCGGGCATCGCCGCCAGGATGACCAGGAGCTGGAAGGCTTCGATCCCGAGATTGAAGCCCAGCACGCTCGAGGCCAGCGTCAGGGGATCGAGTCCGAAGCCGCTGAGCGTCGACGCGAACGCCAGGCCATGCACCAGCCCGAAGCCGCCGGCGATGAAGATCTCCCGGCCGCGGAAGATCGGGACCAGGGCGTGGATGGCCGAGACCAGGATCGACAGCGCGATCGCCGATTCGACGACGGCGCCGGGCAGGCGAGCCCATCCCATCGCGCCGATCACGAGCGTGGCCGAATGGCCGAGGGTGAACGCGGTCACCACCTTGACGATCCGCCGCAAGGCCGTTCCCGCCCCCGCATAGCCGCCCCAGCGCCCGCCCACCGCGACCAGCGGCGCGGGGAGGATCAGCGCGAGCAGGAACAGAAGGTGGTCGGTCCCCTCGGCGATGTGGCGCGTGCCGAGGCGGAACATGGCGGCAAATCCGCGGAACCAACTACCTCCGGAGCGGTCGATGTCGATCGCGGCGTTGGTGTCGCGCATCGTCCCCAGGAGCACCGGTTCCTCGTCCATCACGCCGTTGTGCCAGTCGCTGGCCAGCGTGACCAAGGCCGTGTGGGTGATCAGATGGTGGAAGATTGCGTCGTAGCCGAAGGTCAGCCGCTCCGCGGGCGCGCCGGGGGGCGGGGTCATCGTCAAGGACACCCGCACGTCCGGTTCCTTTTCGACGACCGGGATCAGTTCGCGTACCGTCACCGTCCAGGGCCGCCCGTCGGGAGCGGACGGGCGGACGTGGGCGCGGACGTATTCCTCGAGCTCCGCCCCGTATTGCCGGACCGTCTGGACGGCGTCCATGGGCAACGGCTTCTCCCAGCCCAGCGCCAGCTCGACGATGGGCAGGGTCAACTCGGCGTCGATCCCGCCGCGATGGAGGCGCAGCACGACCGCCGAGCTGGGCATGGGATGGCCCCACGCGGGGCTCACCGTCACCAGGAGTAGTAGGGCAAGGAATAGTGGTCGCATCGGTTCGTCAGTAGGAGAATTCCGCGCCGTAGTCGGTCAGCCGGTCGCGCCAGATCGTGTGGTAATGGATGCCGCGCTGGCAGCAGAACTCGATCCAGACGCGCGGTCCGTCGATGCGGACATAGTCGCCGATGTTCTCCAGCGTGGGCGAGCCCGAGTAGGCCACCTTGACCTGGTCGAGTTCGGCAAAGTAGAGGTTGCGGTACTCGGCGGCCTGGGGATTATCGCCGGTCCAGGCGGCGATAGCCTGCTTGACCAGGTCTTTCGACGCGGCGGACAGTTCGGAGACCGGGACCCCGTCGCGTGCTGCGGGGAACTTTCCATCCCGGCCGGGGCCGACATAGACGTCGCTGAATCGGGCGTCGAGCTTCGCTCGCTTCAATTGCTCCGGCGTGAGGGAGTTGAGCAGGCCATGAACGGAGTCGCGCATCGGCGCGAGCGGGTCGTGCGTCTTGCCGCCCGCGTCCTTCCAACTGATGGGTTCCACGCCGAGGAAGTAGGGGCTCGAGGCACCGCCCGTTCCCTTGTAGTAGATGTTGAAGGCGAGATGGTGTCCGCCCACCTGGAGGAGCCAAGGAGCGGTCTTCGACGGCTTGCCCAGGAACGCGATCATGAAGTTGGCCGCGCTGAAGAGGGGTCCCGACCCGCCTGGGCCGCCGAACATGCCTCCCGGGCCGCCCCGTCCGCCCGGCCCGCCGGGGCCGCGCTGGCGGAGGAAGGCGAGGTCCTCCTCGCGGGAGATGAAGCCGTCCTTGTTCGTGTCGACCTCTGCGAACTGGTCCCGGAGGAATGCGGGCGCCTCGTCCTTGCTGAGCTTGCCGTCCTTGTTGGTGTCGGACTCCTCGAAGAGGCCGCCGCCCGGAGGCGGGCCGCCGGGACCTCCTCCCGGCCCCTGTGGGCCGCCGGGCCCTCGCCCGCCGGGGCCACGTCCGCCGGGCCCACGTCCGCCGCCCTTCTTGGCGTTGACGTCGTCGGCGGCGCGGATCTCCTGGAATCGCGCGAAGCCCTCCTCGCCCAGGGCGAGGCGCGCGACCTTCATGGCGGCGGCGACCTGCGTGGGATTCATCTCGCGGAGGAAGACGCCGTTGCGGAGATTGGACCCGCCCGGGAAGTTCGACCATCGGCCGGCAAGACGGGGTGTGAGGTCGATCAGGGCGACCGTCCGTTGCTTTTCCGTGAGCGTGGCCAGGAAGGCTTTCGCGGCATCCACGACGTCGGCCGTATTCGCCGAGGCGAGCAAGGGCGGGGCCGTAGGGGTGGCCTGCGCGGCGGCGCGGGGCGCGACGGGACCGAGGTGGGCCTCGAGAAAGGCCAGCGACAGGACCCCGGCCGCGACGGTGATGATGAGAAAGGTCGGTCGTTTCATCCGGAGTTCTCCCATTCTCTGCCAATCGAACCAGGAAACCCGAAAGAGGGCCCTGACGGGATTACCCGATCGCCGAGTGTGGCCGTAGGTCCAAAGTCGGAGCCTCCTGCGCAAGAACACGTCGAGCGGTCGGGCTGGCCGGAAACGACGGATCGATCGGCGGGCCGGGCCGGTGTCGGCGTCCGGGTGACTGAGGCGCGAACCCGGTCGGTTCGCCCTCGCCGATGAATCCGCCCCTGGTCGCGTCGGCCCGTCTCGAGGTGTCCCTCGCCCGATCGGGCAATTCGTACCAGCTCTGCTTCCTGTCAACGTTCTTGCCCAAGTCCGTCAACCGCGCGACCGGCAGGTCGGGCGGAATCCCCGGCCTCGGCAGGTCCTCGCGGCACCGTCGGATTGTATCCGGGCGCTGGTCGAGACCGGAGATCGATCATCCTAAAATCCGCTTAATCTTCGACCGGGCTCTCCCCCACGGCGCGCGACCCGGGCGGTCGAGTGACATGCGCGGCGATGCGTTTCGGGGCGGCCATGCGGTAACTCTCGGTGATGAAATCGGCGACCTCGTCCCAGTCGATCGCGCCGACGTCCAGTCGGAGGCCGATCCATCCCCTCGGCCCGATGTATGCCGGACTGTAGAATCGCTCCGCGTCGGTCGCCAGGAGTACTTCGTGCTGACCGGGCTCGGTCCGGAAGCAGACGGCGACGATGCCGTCGCCATGATGGTCGTCGAGGTAGTAGGCGAACTTCTTCTTGCGGACGACGAACGTGGCATGTTGTCCGTGGGACTCGCGAGTGGCCTCCGGCAGCGCGAGCCCGATGTCGGTGACGCGGATGAGGCGGTGGTCCACTCGTTTCGAATCTGTCATAGGGTCGCCCTCGACGACTATTAGAAATGCTCACGACTCGATCACGGAACGATGAATCTCCCGTCACACAGTTCCTGAGCTCCCCTACCAGGAAGATGCTGAGCGGCGTGCGGACGTCAGCGGGCACCTCTCTGGGGTGCCCCGGCGCGTTGTCCTGAGGTGTTGGGCTACGGCTCACGGCCCGACCATTTCCTCTTCCTCCTCGCGTTGCTGCCAGTAGGTCGCCTGTCGGCGCGCAGCTTCGACTGCCTCCACGGCCCACTGGCGCACACGGGGGAGCGAGTGCCCGAGGAACCGCCGGGCTGCCTCCGCCTGCCGCTCGAACTCCGCCGTGATGTCCCCACTGTAGGTCCGCCCGGAACGAGTTCCCGCACAGAACTCCCGGAACACCTGCTCGTCGTCGCCAAATTGTTCCAGCACCAGCGCCGTTAGCTCGGGCACCACCGGCCGGCCTTCCTCATCGAGCTGTGGCGGTTCGAGCTGGCGGGCCAGGACGCGTGCCCCGGCAAGCCCGGTGGACTCCAGCCAGTCCCGCACCGCTGGCACCGAGATCTCTCGGAGGAGGTGCGACAAATCGCCGAGAGACAATCGCCAGCCGGCCGAAGGACTGAGAGGCTGTGAATAATTAGTCGCTTGTCCACTAGGTGCGTCAAAGTGAGTACGCTGAACCTTATTCAGATTAACGACTTAGGGAATTATGGTTCGCGCATTTAGCGCACGCCCTTTCAATTCATTCACAGCCTCTGAGGAGGGCGGCACCGACTTCCTGTAGCACTGCTTGCGGCTGGGCCCTGGCGAGTGTGATCAGGAGCCGCTGCGCCAGGGCGCGCATGTTGTAATCGTCGCTGGCGAGGGCCAGGACGGCGAGGCGGACTGCCCTGTCCCCTGCGATCTCGGAAAGATCCTCTAGAAGCCGGATCCAGGACGTCGGCTCGCGCCCCCCTGCGTCGAGGGCCAGTTGGAGTACGGTCTCCAGTTCCTCCAGGAGGACCGGCTGAGCGCGCAGCCGGTCCGCCGCAGAAACTCGACGGTCACGGTGCAGGCAGCCGTAGAGGAGGTGGACGGCGGCATGAGCGGCGCCGGAGTCACCGGCGTGCGCGGCCTGACGGAGACGGGCCAGCGCCTGACGGAGTTCTTCGATGGTCAGTGGCCGGTCGCCGATCCCATGCTCCAGGCTGCGGAGGCACTCCGGGGGAATACCCCCGGAGTCCACCATCCGCAGGATCCGCTCGAACTGTCGCAGTTGATCCCCCGCCGCCCAGAGGACCTCGTAGGCGAGCCGGGGGGCACTCGCCTCCAGCCGGTCAATCTGTTCGTTGGCACGCATTAGGAACTGCGGCTGGTGCCGGCGTAGGCCGTCGAGGTAACCCCTTGCAAGCGGCGTCCCCTCCGCTACTGGCACGTCCCCGAGCATCCGCTCCAGCAGGACGCCCTCGCGGTCCCGCGCGCCGAGGGCCTGGCCGAGGTGGAAGGTGCTGCGGGCTTCGGGAGAGCAGAGCCACGGCAGCTCTCGGGACAGTGCCGGCGGCGAAGCGAGGATCTCAGCCGCAAGCGCAGCGACTGCCTGCTGCCAGGCGTCGCGGTCGCCCTGGAGTTGCTGATGCCAATGGTCTTGCCCGATCAGACCCACGAGCCGGCCGTGGAGATCCTGGGGGACGAGGGCGTGATACCACTCCCGGACCTGGCGTTCCAGGTCGGCCCCGGCCACCCGTGGCAGGGCGCGGACCTCGGCCTCAGATCGCGCTGTCCCATTCCCGTCCTCACTGGCCGCCGCATTCGGACGAGGCAAGGGGATTCGGTGATCCTTGCAGAAGACATCGAGGAACTCTTCCAGCTCGCGGATGACGGCGGTCAGGAGCGTGTCGGGGAGGCGTTCCTCGCCAAGCGCCGACCTGGCTTCGCTGAGGTATCCAGCCAGCAGCAGCGGGGACAACTGCTTGACCACCGCGAGACGAACTCCCTCCGCGACGGGGCCGCCGGCCGCCACGAGCCGGGCAACCATCTCCAGGGCCGCGCCGCGGCAGGCACGCCGTTCCATGGCGTCCGCCGGGCGCCACTCGGGCGGCGGCAGGCGGCCGAAGAGAACCGGTGGGATCGCCAAGCGAGACACCGGCCCGTCGGCGAGGATCTCGTCCAGCGCCTCCAGGGCCAGCGTAAGCTGCCTGGGATCGGACGTGCGAAGGCGCTCTTCGAGCTGCCGCAGCCGGTCCCGAAACGGCACGGGAACGCCCGAGAGGACGATGCGAAAGACGGCCGCCCAGACGCGGGAGGCGTTATTGCCCAGGTGCGGCTCGGTCTCTGCGAGGGCCAGGCGCAACAGGACGCGCTCCGCCTCCCAGAAGTATTCCGTGAAGTGGGTCAGCTTCTCGGCCAGCCACACGAGCTGGCGGCGAGCCCGTTCCCCCTTCAAGCCGGAGTGGATACGGTACAGCTCGTCCGTGGGACAGCCTTCCACAAGGCCGCACAGCAGCGGCAGCATCGACTCGGGCTGGGCTTCCACCAACCGGACCAAACGCAGGACGGCGTCCTCAAGCCCCAGGTCCGGCGGCCTCAGTTGCCCCGCCCAGCCGAGAAAAAAATCTGATACGACCTGTCGCATCGCCTCTGAGCCGGCGCCCTGGACGCGGGCAATGAACGGCTCGATCAAGGCCTCGGGAAGCGAGCGGAGGAATCCACGTGGGTCTGGTGCCACCCACCGTTCCCAGGCCGACTGGAAGGCGACCTGCGCGATCAGGGTCGGCGTGACGTACAGGTATTGACCGCCGAAAGCGATGAACCCCGGCGATTGTCTCAGCCGCTGGGCGATCTGGACGACGTCGGGCGGTCGCAGGCCGATCACGGGGTGTCCGCACAGGGCCGCTAACTCGTCGGCCACGTCGTCGCGGTAGCCCACCCGCCACAGGAGCGAGATCAGCAGGACCGCATCGAGTTCGTCCGATTGCAGCCGACGTCGAAGATAGAAATCGTGGAAGAAGCCGAAGACCGACTCGACCCGGCCGTCCGGTGGGATGAGATGGTCGTTCTCGCACAGATCGACGGCGAGGCGGACGAATCCTTCCGCAGGGGCCGCGTGGCTGCGCCGCCGGTCGGATGGGAGCGCCGGGTAATTACGGGCCAGGATGGCATCCACCTCCTCGAAAGCGATGCGAACCAGGCGGACTTCTCCAGCTCCGCCGGCCCGCTGGAGGCTGTTGTCGATAGCGATGACGCGGAGCCTGGCGGCGCACCCAGGCAGCAGTTGGCGGAGGCTGTCTCGGGTCTCCAACGAGCATTCGTCGGCGACGAGGATCGCCTGGGCACGCGGGTTGTGTGCGATGATCCGCGCCAATTCGAGCGCAAACCTCTCATCGCTGGTGTAGGCAAGAAGACTGTGATGCGCCGCCTGCTGCGCGAGCGCCTCGTAGGTGCACCGCGTCTTGCCCACGCCGGCCTCCCCCTGGATCGTGAGCACTGTGCTGACACGGCGGGAAAAGTCGACGTGCTCACGGATCGCGCGAACGGCCGCTTCCCAGGCCTCGATGGAGACGAACTCCCGGGTCAAGCCCGTAATCTCCTGCTGCCACGCCCGGAGGCTCCGGCATTCGCTGAGCTGGGGGCGGAAGAACGCGCTGATGAGGGCCGGGAACGGACCTGCCCAGATCGCCAAGTCCGTCGCCGTCAGGACCATCGGCGTGGGGGACTGCGGGTTGATCTGTCGCGCGGCCTCGAGGAGCCAGCCCTCCCACTGCGACTTCTTCTGGTCGGGCATGTCGTCGGCGATGCAGAAGCGGTAGCCGTGGCCCCGCTCGATCAGGTGCTTCGCGTGGGGCTTGTTGATCTCCTGTTGCAACGCCACCTCCTGGCCACCTTCCTCTCCTTTCGACACCCTGGCCTTGATGTTCTCCGTGGGGCTCGCTTTAAACTGCCAGCAGGTGGGAACGGCAAAGCGCCCGGTGGGATCGCGTTCCGGCGCAATGGCGGCGTCAACGACGGCGTCCACTCCACCGTCGCCTTCGGTGTCTTTCTGGTTCAGGCGGAGAGAAGCGTCCGGGAGCCCTCCCACGTGCGATTGCTGGGACAGCAGGGCGTTGAGGAGGCGAACGAATCCGACGGAATCTCCCTGGATCCTTGTGACATCCTCCCCGTCGATGATCCAGATTGGCTTCACGGACTCTGCCTCCGAGGGATCCACCGCTCAACGCTCTCCCGCTCGTCTGGCTTGGCTGTTAGCGAGCATCCCTTGTGGCATTATACTGTCGCCTGGCCTGTGCCGGAACGCAGGAAGGCACCTCGGCTACGTGCAGCAAAGCACTAACGGCGGCCGCGATGCACGGGCCTCACTGGGAGCGACCTCGAGTGTGCGCTCCTTGATCGTGGTCGGCGAGAGCCTGACGCGGCTGCTGGTGTCGTCTTTCGTCAGGCCTTGGCCCTTCAGGTCGTGCATCTCCTGCACCTTCTCTTCGGCGATGGCGTTCCGCAGGCCGCAAGTGACCGCTACATTCCCTTACCTGACGCTTCGGTCCGACACACAAATGGCACTAGCCTAGACGCAAACCGTTATCGGGAAAACACTTGCGAACACGGATTTTTCGTGCTCCTCCGGCTTGCTACTCGGGGTCGGTATCTGAGGCCAGATGGTTCTTATGCAGTCAACTTATCATAATTTGAGAACATTATGACTATATCGTCGAGAAACGCGCCGGCTACAGGTCAAAATTATTTACCAAAAAAGACTTGCGTCTAAGCTATTGCCATTCGTCGATCCGACCGAAGCGCGCTGCCGAACGCGAGAGTTCAGGGGGCCGGGTCCGCCGCCGCGCCAAGTTAGGAATCCGTGGATTCCGTGCCCGTGTTTCTGTCGCTTAACGCTGGGCATCAGCGGCGGTGCGCAGCACCAGCCGCTGCATGCCGTTGTTACGCCGCTCCGGATTTGGTTACGGCATCCGCGACGAGAATATCCTTCCCTGAGGCGATGTGGATTGAAGCCGGTGCGCGGGTAGCGGAGGGTCGGGGGGTCAAAGCAAGAAGCCCTTCGGCGAACTGGTGGAATGGCTTCTCGTTATGATTTGAGTGGGGGCGAGAGGGTTTGAAACGGTCACCGCACGTTCCTCGCCGCCGCAAATCTCTCATCCCTCAAGTCAGCCTCCGTCTCCTTTTCTCGTCCCGGCCCTTCACCCACGGATGCTCTGAGGAAAGGTGAAGACGTTGTTCGGATCGAACTGCCGTTTGACCTCGATGAGTCGGGGGAGGTTCTCGCCGTAGTAGGCCTGGAGCGGGTGTTCGAGCTCAGGATCAGTGAAGTTCTGGTACGAGCGGTCGCTCGAATACGCGCCCATCGCGCGGTAGAGCTTGTCCTGCCAGGCGATGAGCCGATCCATCACTTGCTTCGACGCCCAGGAGCAGTTGAAGGACTGGAGCCAGACGTCCTTCCGGTGGACGAACGCGGTGGCGTGGGGGGCCACCTTGGCGACCGATCCGCCCCAGGCGAAGAACGGCGACTCCACCGATTGATTGGGCCCGTCGATCGGGGCGTGGACGAAGGCCTCCACGAGGGTGCCGACGGCCGCCTCGGGCAGCGGTTTCGTGTGGAACCGCGAGCGTTCGGTGAAGGCGTTGGGGGCGCTGGGGGTCCCCGCGAGCCAGTCCTTCGCGGCCCAGAAGTCCTTCTCCTCGATCAGCGTCTCCCGGGGCAGGGTGCCGCAGAGGGGTTCGAGGAGCTTGTGGGCGGCCTTCTTGCCCTCGACGACCTGCCCGAAGACGCGGAGGGACGTCCGCGCTGTCCCCGACGGCTGGTCCCAGACGGTCCCGAAGTGGGCGATGGCCCCCAGCGAGTGGGGGGCGTCCCGCAGGATCTCCTGGAACAGGAGGAACGCTCGGACGCAATCCTCGGCGTCCCACCTCAGGGAGAAGGTCATCACCCGCTTCGGGACGACGAACGTGCGGAATTCAAATGAGGTGTTGATTCCGAAGTTGCCGCCACCCCCGCCGCACAGGGCCCAGAATAGCTCCTTTTTCGGGAGTTCCTCGACCGTGACGCGTCGCTGGGTGCCGTCGGCGGTGACGATCTCGGTGGCGAGCAGCGAGTCGATCCCCAACCCGTGCTCGCGCATGGAGAATCCGAGGCCCCCGCCCAGCACGAAGCCGGCGACGCCGACCGCCGGGCACTGCCCGCCCGGAATCGCGCGGCCGGCGGGCTTCCCGGCATTGGCGACGTCCTGGTTGGTGGCCGCGCCGGTGATCTTCATGGTCCCGTTGGTCCGGTCGACGGCGACGCCCGTCATGGCTTTGAGGTTGATGACGAGCCCGGGGGTCGTGCTGTAGCCGGCGTAGCTATGCCCGCCCGATCGGGAGACCATCGGGACTCCGTTGTCCCGCGTCCACGCGATCGCCGTGGCGACATCCTGCGCGTCCGCGACCAGGGCGACCCCCGCCGGATGCGTCCCGGCGTAGCGGAGGTTCCGGATCTTGATCACATCGTCATAGCCGGAGTCGCCGGGGCGGAGCAATTTCCCCTTGAGGATCCGCCCCAATTGGTCCCAGTCCGGGCCGGGGTTGGCGGGTCTCTGCGCGCCCCAGGCCAACTCGGCAACGGGCCGTGCAAGGGCCGTGCTACCGGCCGCGCCCATCAGGAATTGACGACGGTTGGACTGCGACTGCGACGGCGCCGGGTCGGGCGCCGATGGAGAGCCGTGTGGAGTGCTGGACATGTTCTCCGTCGCCTCCTCGCGCTTCGGCGGTTGACCTCACCAACGTCGCCACGGGGTGACGCGAGCGCGGCGCGCCCCCTCGCGGCCAGCCGACGCCAACGTTCCGGCTCGGCCGCGTACACGGTAGCCGATCGCGTTGCCGTCCGCCACCATCGGGGACAGGGAAAAAAGGACTTGCGGTCGTCTTGCCCGCGTCGGTCCGACGACACCGAAGCCGAATGGCCACCGGCAGGCCACTTGACCCACGAGAAACGGACCCCGGCCAGCATCGCGATCGGGCACCGATCGGTCCGGTCCACTCTCGTGATGGGTCGGCCCTGGCGGGAGTAGGATAATCTGGTAGGATGATCGGCCGTTGACAGGTGTCAGATGGGCCGAGCGGATCAGGGTGGGACGACGATGGGATCGGATCGCGAGGGAGGGGATGCGGTGGCGATCCGGGCAATCGAGGTACGGAAGGTGTACGGGACCAAGGACGCCCAGGTCGAGGCGCTGCGGGGGATCTCGATCGAGGTTGCAGGCGGCGAGCGGGTGGCCCTGCTGGGCAAGTCGGGGTCGGGGAAGTCGACTTTATTGAACCTGCTGGGCGGTCTCGACCGGCCCAGCTCGGGCGGACTGCGGGTCGGCGGCCGGGACCTTCACCAACTCTCGGGGCGCGAGATGGCCCGGTTCCGGTCGACGACCGTTGGCATGATCTTCCAGTCGTTCAACCTGATCGGCTCGAGGTCGGCCGTCGAGAACGTCGAACTGCCGATGGTCTTCGCGGGCCGATCGCCGCGCGAACGGCTGGCCGCCGCCCGGGGGGCACTGGAGGCGGTCGGGCTCGGGGCGAGGCTGAATCACCGGCCGGCTCAGATGAGCGGAGGCGAGAGCCAGCGGGTCGCCATCGCGCGGGCGCTGGTCAACCGGCCTCGGGTCATCCTGGCCGACGAGCCGACAGGGAACCTCGACAGCCAGACGGCGCGACAGGTCATGGACCTGATCCTCGACCACGTCCGCGAGCACGCCGCCACCCTCGTGCTCGTCACCCACGACGAGGAGCTGGCGGCGAGCTGCACGGACCGGGCCGTCCGGCTGGTCGACGGCCGGATCGCGGCAGGGGGCATTTGATCGGGAGTGGAGGGAGGATCGCCTCATGCGCTGGATCGACCTGCTCGGGTTGCCCCTGGCCGCGCTGGGCCAGCAGAAGATGCGCACGAGCCTGACGACCCTGGGTGTCGTCTTCGGCGCGTTTGTACTCGCCGCGAGCCTGTCGATCGACGAGGGGGTCCAGCAGACGATCCAGCGCGAGGCGAACAAGGGAGACGCCTTGCGGAAGGTGAGGGTCTCGTCGGGGTGGCGGGCCGTCGAGACCGCGGCGACGGACGACGTGAAGGTTGCCGGACGGATGTCGCCAGAGCGCCGCGAGCGGATCCGCAAGGTCCTCGCCCAGCGTGCCAGACAGGGTCGTTCCCGCGGGGAGCCCATCAGCCTGACCCAGGACCGGCTGGAAACGCTCTCGCGCATCGCTCATGTCGGGCGGATGATCCCGATCGTCGGAAGCCGGGTCGTCGCAACGCTGGGCAACCGGCCCGAGGAGGCGAGCGTCTCGTCCGGTGCCGGCGAGGATCCGGAGTTCCGCAAGCGGGTCGTCTTCGGCCGGTCGTTCGACTCGGACGACGAACGATCGGTCTTGCTCTCGGAGATGTTCGCGCACCGGATCGGGCTGATCGACGACGCGGACCTGGACCAGGTCCTCGGCAAGCCCCTGCGGATCGAGATTCGAGGCCAGGAAGATGGGCCGAGCTTCCATGTCGCGCTCACGGCTCGGTCGAAAGCCAGCGGCAGCCGGGACGAGCAGGCGGCCCTCCACCAGCTTGCCTGGCAGATCCCGGGGGCGCTCGACGGATTCAGCCTGACCGCCGAGGAGAGAGCAGCCCTGCGGAAGGCGATCCGGCAAGAATCGGCGAAGGTCAACCCGGTCGTCGTCGCCGACGACTTCCGGGTCGTCGGCATCTTCCGCGAGATGACCGACGATGAGCGGAAGGACGCCTGGAGTCAGTTCCCCGCCAACACGGACCTTGTGCTGCCCCGGCGAACGGCGGTCGAGCTGATGTTCCGCGACCCGGCCCGTCGCGAGGGGGGTGTCGACCAGGCGATCCTGGTTGTCGACGAGATGAGCAACGTCAAGGAGGTTGTCGCCAAGGTCGAAGCGCTCAACCTGCGGGGCTGGTCGATCATCGATCGCATCGAGCGCGAGCGGCTGACTTACCTGCTCATCTTCGGCGGGATGACGTGCGTGGCCGGGGTGGCCCTGCTCGTGTCGTCGCTCGGGATCGCCAACACGATGCTGATGAGCGTCCTGGAACGGCGGAAGGAGATCGGCATCATGAAGGCCGTCGGCGCGGCGAACTGGCAACTCCAGACCATCTTCGTCATCGAGGGGGGCCTGATCGGCCTGGTGGGCGGGGCGCTCGGCCTCCTTTTGGCCTGGTCGATCTCGTTCCCGGGCGACGGGTGGGTCCGCTCGATGGTCCACCGCGACATGAACATCGAGCTCTCGGGCTCGATCTTCGCCTTCCCGCGCTGGATCGGCGTGACGGTCATCGCGTTCACCGTCGGCGTGACGATCGTCGCGGCACTCTACCCGGCCCGGCACGCCGCGAAGGTCGACCCGGTCACGGCACTCCGGCACGACTGATCGGATCGGCACGACCCGGCGCGGTACCCGTCCCCGAGTTGAGATTGACAGGCGTACAAAATAACGAAACATTACCGCTGTCGGGCGAGACGTGGGAAGTGGTGAAATCGACTTGCGTCCCCGTTCCCGTTCCCGGTGGGGCCGTCGTGCGCCTCCCACGGCGCTTGCGGCGGCGATGGGGCAACTGACATTCCCGCCCGTGACCGTCGGGGATATGATGCCTCTGGAGGTGCCCTATGCTCTCTCACGAAGCCTTGGCCCTGTTTCGCCAGCACATCGAGCGTCACGGGGATATTGAGGTGGATGATTCCAACCGCGAAGCGTACCGCGAGCTGGCTCGCGCCGGGCTGATGGTCGTCGGCAATAGCTTCGCCCGAGGTGAAGCGAGCGTGTATCACGTGACCAAGACCGGCTTCGAGCGGAAGGCCGAGCTGCTGGCCGCTACCGCGCCCTCGCCCGGTTCAGCCGCCGTGCCTCGTTGCTGATTGGCAGTTCCGTCTTCGCGGCGTTCTTGATCGCCTCGGCGTGCTTACCGCCGGCGCGGAGTTCCTCATACTCGTGCGCGATGATCGCATCGATGCGGTCCTTCAACTTCATCTTGGGCCAGATGCGTCCGCCCTTCTGATCCTTCAGCAGCACAGGATTCAGCACGCCGGAGTCCACCACCACGCCCGTCGTGTTTGCCCCACCGATTCGTCTGTAGGGATCGAACGCCCGCCAGCGTCCATCTCCCCCATACTCTGGCTGGCCGTTCATGTCGTTCGGGATGCCGAGTTCACGATTGCGCCTGCGGACGTAGCGTTCACCGACATCCTCCCATTCCCTGGCGATCTGCTGGGCGTGCAGGCCCGGATCGGCGGGACGGCCACCGCGCGCCGAAGGCGGTTCGCCGATCAGTCCGGATGGTGGCTTCTTCCTCATGCGCGCATGTTAGCGGAATTCGAGGGTTGGCGTAAGCCGCCCGTCGTGCACCGGACAGAAAGAGCAGAACGTAGGGCTGAATCCTCGTTCTTGCTCTACTGTTTGGCGGGACGTGGGAGGTGGTCAAATCGAGCGGGGTCCCCGCTCACGCGCAGAAGCTGAGTGTCACGCAGAACCTGAGGGGCAGCTCCCTTTCTTCCCGGCAGAAGCTGAGGGTCGGTCTTCGCGCGGGTTACCCGCTTTCTTCCCGGCGAGCCCTGCCCCGATGCGGCCGGGTCGGGTTCTTCCTGGGCGGTGTGCCAGAGGAAGACTTCGTTTGAAACTTGAGGTGTGGACGAGAGGCTCGCCAGGGTCCTGCCATCGGGTGCGAAGAGGAGTGTCCAGATCGGACCGGCGAACCCTTCCAGGGTCAGTAACTCCTCACCCGTCGCGACGTCCCAGAGCTTGACCGTGCGCTCGGCCCCGGTGGAGGCCAGTGTCTTCCCGTCGGGGGCGAGGGCCAGGCCACCGGTACCCGCCGGGTGCCCCGCTAGCCTGGATTCCCATGGAGGGGAAACCGGCTAACAAATTGGCCAGCCACATAACAATGCGATACTTCGTTTCGACGTTAGTTCTCAACTTTACACCACGCTCGGCTCGGGTGCCAGCATGACGTC
>JBKQHM010000543.1:0-2576 GCA_052148775.1 Isosphaeraceae bacterium
CTGCGAATTGCCCCAGCCCCAGCGGGCGCTTCCGGTCCTGAAACTCCACTACCGCAACACCAGCCACATCCAGCAGAAGGCCGGCCGGAACCACCAGGCCCTCCATCCCGACGAGCCGACTGCCGTACCCGCGGGCCTGCCGGGGGCGGAAGCTCTGCGCGACGCGACCCGTCGCCAGGACATGGAAGCGGCCGAGCGGGCCTTCGCCGCGCTGGCGCGCGGGCCGCTCGATGAGACCTACAACGACCTCCAGCTCGTCGTCCAGGATTACATCGACGTCCATCGGGTCGTGCTCGCCTGGCGATCGTGGGCGCTGCTCGACTTCACGGGCAAGGAGCATGCCCACACCCTGCTCCGCCAGTCGGTGCGGTTCTGCGTGGACGAGGAGCGCTCGCTGCGCCGCAACCACGTCGAGGAAGCCTTGCGGGCGCTGCTGCCGAAGCTCCTCGACCGCCGCGGCCTGGCGAGCCGATCGCCGGGGGATCGCCGGCCGGACGACGTCTGGATCGACCGGATGAGCCAGACGATCTACGCCTCGCGACGGGATCAGGCGGCGGAGGCGGTGGCGGAGGCCCTCGCCGACGGCGTGGCCCCCGAGGTCATCGGCGAGGCGATCTCGATGGCCGCGAACCAGCTCGTGCTCCACGACCCCGGCCGACGCAAAGCGGACTCGCCCGCCAAGCCCATCGGGAGCGTCCATGGCGCATCGGTCGGCGTGCACGCCTCCGACGCCGCCAACGCCTGGCGGAACATCGCGCGGATCAGCGACCGCCGCAACACCTACGCCAGCCTGATCGTCGGAGCCTACCACACGGCCGGTCAATCGGCCGGACTCAATCCTCAGGGGTACCCCTTCGCCGAGCACCGCGAGACGATCCGCAACGTCGGGCCCGACGCCCTGCTCGCCGAGGCGGAGACGGCGATCAAGGCGAACGACCAGGCCCGCGCCTGCGCCCTGGTCCACCGATACGGCGAGCTCGGCCGCCCGGAGCGTCCCGTCTTCGACCTGATGCTGCGATACGCCATCAGCGAAGAGGGTGCGCTCCACGCCGAGAAGTATTACCGGACGGTGACCGAGGAGTTCGCCACGACGCGCCCGGCATTCCGATGGCGACACCTGGCCGCCCTGGCCCGCGTCACCGCCAGCGAGTACGGATTCCGCGCGCCGGGCGTCGCCGAGGCGCGCCGGCTCCTCAAGGTCGAGGCCGTCGGTTAGCGCGGCGATCCTCGCCACCGACTAAAGCTCTCGGGACGGAGCCCCTCCTCCATGAGTATCTCAGGGGAGTCGGCTCCGTTCAGAAGTCGCCGTCTTTTCCCGATTAGAGCGCACACAGCACCGAAAAGCGCGAATACGTCACCGCTTTGAATGAAGAATGTCAAGCTCATTGCACAATGTTCAGCAAGATAGATCCCGCCGCTCCATACTGCCGTCGATTGCCGTCGATTGCCGTGGACCGCTCGATTTGTCGGGCATCTTGAGCCACCACCGAGCGAACCTTCCACGTTCTCTGGAACCGACCAACCCAAGACCGCTCAATGCCCGCAACCCTGTTCGGACCGTTCGTTCGCTCGGCGGATTCTCCAGGGCCTGATAGATATCGGGGAAAGTCGATTCCTTGCGATTGCTCACGATCAACAGTGACCGACGCTGCCGCTCCATGAGATCATGGCCCATCCTGCTTAGGCCGTCGCGAGGTCGGCTTGTCGCCCTTCTCATGCCAAGAGAATTGCCCAAAGCACAAGGATATTGCAAGAACCGGCGAATCAGTGTATGAGTGGATAGTTGGTCGTCTTCAAGGTAAGACCGACCGGGGCTTACGAGTCACCAAATATGTCGACTCTCGCTGCTTTGCAGCAACTATCCGATTCTGAGTTTCACAGACTTTGCGATGAGCTCCTAAAAAGACTGGAGCCACGTTACGCCGGATTGACTCCGCACGGTATCAATCCGGAAGGCAAGAGCATCAGGGGAAAACCCGACTCCTACGTAGGGGACTCGGCGGCTACCTGTCGAATCGCGTTCGAATACTCGACGGAGTCCGGGGATTGGTGGAACAAGATCATCGGAGATGTCCGAGATGTGACCCGCGCCTGCCCCCTGGCCCAAGAGATTGTCGTCGCAACTCCCCGCGACATGGATCGGGAAAAGCCGAAACGACGAAAGACCGACTGGCTGGATGAAGCCCGAGCTGCTGCTGGTAGCGCAACCCTCTCATTGTACCACGGACGCAAGATCGAGCATTATCTGAACACTGACCATCTGGATCTTCGCCTCAAGTACCTTCAAATCCCGTATTCCCGACTGACCCGTCAGGGCATCCTGGACAGCAGCCAAACAGCCAGCCTCAGGGCGATTGAGGATCTGAAGTCGAGCGGCCGCTATGACCCGGACCGGTACATAAAGCGGACCGCCGACCGAGACCTCTATCGAATTTGGCAGCAGGCATATGCTAAGTAGGTCGCAGAAAGTTCTTTGACAAACGAAGGCCAAGTGAAGCCTTCTCTCGACTCTCATGGCCGAAAAATCCCGGGTTTTCCGAGAGTCGTGTCCGGGTTCCGCTTTTGATCCGCTCATC
>JBKQHM010000544.1:0-29596 GCA_052148775.1 Isosphaeraceae bacterium
CGCTGCACATCTGGCAGACCGGCAGCGGGACCCAGACCAACATGAACCTCAACGAGGTCATCGCCAACCGTGCCAGCGAGCTGATGGGCGGCGAGCGCGGGATGGGCCGGAAGGTCCACCCCAACGACCAGGTCAACATGGGCCAATCGTCCAACGACGTGTTCCCGACGGCCATGCACGTGGCCGCCGTCGAGGCGCTCCGAAACCGGCTGATCCCCGCCGTCAAGCAGCTTCGCGACACCCTGGCTCATAAGGCCGAGGCGTTCCAGGACATCGTCAAGATCGGCCGGACACACCTGATGGATGCCACGCCGCTGACCCTCGGGCAGGAGATCTCGGGATGGGTGCAGCTCCTCGACAACGGCCTCCGGCACGTCGAGGAATCGATCCCCCACCTGAGCGAACTGGCGCTCGGCGGCACGGCGGTCGGCACCGGTCTGAATGCCCACCCCGAGTTTGCCTTGAGAGTCGCCGATGAACTGTCGCAGCGGACCGGGCACGCGTTCGTCACGGCCCCGAACAAGTTCGAGGCCCTCTCGGGCCACGATGCCATCCTGTTCGCGCACGGGGCACTCAAGACCCTGGCGGCTTCATTGATGAAGATCGCCAACGACGTCCGATGGATGGCCTCCGGGCCCCGGAGCGGCCTGGGCGAGATCACCATCCCCGAGAACGAGCCGGGCAGCTCGATCATGCCGGGGAAGGTCAACCCGACCCAGAGCGAGGCCATGACGATGGTCGCCTCCCAGGTCATGGGCAACGACGTGGCGATCAACATGGGCGGCGCGCTCGGCAACTTCGAGCTCAATGTCATGAAGCCCCTGATCATCCACAATTTCCTGGGGAGCGTCCGGCTCCTGGCCGACGCGAGTCTCAGCTTCAACGACCATTGCGCCTCGGGCATCGAGCCGAACCGCGCACGGATCGACGACCTGCTGAACCGATCGCTGATGCTCGTCACGGCGCTCAATACCCACATCGGCTACGACAACGCCGCCAAGATCGCCAAGAACGCACACGCCAAGGGGATCACCCTCCGCGAGTCGGCCATCGAGCTGGGCCTGCTCACCGGCGAACAGTTCGATCAATGGGTCCGACCCGAAGACATGGTGGGGCGACCGAAGAGTTGACCCCTCGTTCGGGGCAGCAGACACCCCACCAAGGGGGGATGGGTTGCGTCAGTGAGCCGACCCGGATTCCTTCCAGCCCGGCCCGCCGCCGAAGACGCGGTTGGTTCCCGCCAGCGGCAGCCCGGTGATCATCGAGGCTTCCATCGTCAGGGCGCGGAGGTCTTCGGGCTCGAGGTGGTGGACGTCGCTCTTGCCGCAGGCTCGGGCCAGGATCTGGATCTCCGACGTCAGCGCGTGGAAGAAATTGGCCACCCGGTCGGCGGCCGGATCGACCTCCAGCCGGGCGGTCAGCTCGGGATCCTGGGTGGTGATGCCGACGGGGCATCGCCCGGTGTGGCAGTGGTGGCACGCATAGGGGGCGGCGCCGATCTTGTGATAATCCTCGACATAGATCGGCTTGTTGCAATTGAGCGCGATCAGGAGCGCCGTGCCGAGGTAGCAAGCGTCGGCCCCGAGCGCCAGCGCCTTGGCGCAGTCGGAGCCGTGCCGGAGGCCGCCGGCGATGATGAGCTGGACCTGGCCGTAGAGGCCGATGTCCTCGAGGGCCGCGCGGGCCTCGCAGACGGCGGCCAGGGTCGGGATGCCGGTATGCTCCTGGAGCAACTCGGGCGAGGCGGCCGTGCCCCCTTCCATCCCGTCGACCACGATCACGTCGGCGCCCGCCTTCGCGGCCAGCCGGACGTCGTCGAAGACGCGCGAGGCCCCCATCTTCACGAAGATCGGCACGCGATAATCCGTCGCCTCGCGCAGCTCCTCGATCTTGATCACAAGGTCGTCGGGGCCGAGGAAATCGGGGTGACGGCAGGGGGAGCGCTGGTCGACGCCGGGGGGAAGGTCGCGGAGCCGCGCGACCTCGCCCGAGACCTTCGACCCCAGCAGCAATCCGCCCGTGCCCGGCTTGGCCCCCTGGCCGATCGTCAGCTCGATGGCATCCGCCTGTCGGAGATGCTGTACATTGATCCCGTACCGGCTGGGCAGGACCTCGTAAATCATGACGCGAGACTCGGTCCGCTCGACGTCGAGCATGCCACCGTCGCCGGTCGTCGTCGAGGTGCCGGCGAGCTTCGCCCCGCGCGAAAGAGCTGTCTTGGCATTGCGCGAGAGTGCCCCGAAACTCATCCCGGTGACCATCAGCGGGATTTCCAGCTCGATCGGCCGCGAGGCAAACCGCGTGCCCAGGACCGTTCGCGTCGAACACGCCTCGCGATAGCCCTCGAGCGGGATCCGCGTCAGCCCCGCCGGGATGAAAGTCAGGTCGTCGAAGGTCGACCAGGTCCGCGGCCTCAACGAACCAAACCCGCGGATCCGATAGCGGGCCAGCTCGGACTTGATCTGAATATCCTCGATGACGGCGGGCGTGAACGTGCCCGAGAACTCCGCCGGCGAGGGATCGCCGCCGATTCGCTCCGCCGGTGACATCGGGATCGGCTCCGTGATGGGAATGCTCGGATCGCGGAGATGGCCGGTCGATTCGCCGTGGGTCATGAGTCGATCACCTGTAATGCACCGATCGGGCTCTCGTCCTCGGACTCGCCCCGATCAGATGATGTAATCCTTGCTCCTGGGTTCGGGCAGGGCGTTCGGCGGTGGCGTGCCGTTGGCCTCCGAAGGCGTGAGGGGGAGGGCCGATGCGCCGGGAGACTCGATCTTGCGGAGGTAATCCCTCGCCGGATCCGCGAAGTCGGAATGGTTGGTGAGCTTCAACACGCGACGGAAATCGCCGGCCGCGTCGTTGATCATCCCCTTCTTGAACAGGCAGATGCCCCGATTGAGGTAGATATCGGGGTCGGTGGCGCGCAGGTTCAGGAGAGTCTCGAAGTCGGCCAGCGCCCCGTCGAAATCGCTATTCTCCGTCCGGATCTTGCCCCGCTGGATGTAGGCCGTGATCTGCCGCGGATCGCACTGGATGGCCCGGTCGAAATCGGCCAGCGCGCGGGCGGAGTCACCCATCGCCTTGTAGACGCAGCCGCGCCCGCAGTAGGCTTCGCTCAGGTAAGGGGCGATTTGAATCGCCTGGTTATACTGGGCGAGCGCGGGCTCGTATTCCTCCTGGAAGAGATGGGCACGTCCGGCCTTGAGGAAGCGGGGGAGTCGGGAACGGAGCCTCCGCCGTGCGGCTCCCCAGGCGATCAGCGAGACCACCACGCACAATCCCGGCAGGCCGAACATGGCCGCGCGCGCCCAGCTCCGGACGTTCTCGGAATACCTGGGCCGGGTGACCGTGACGCTATCGCTCTCGCGCGTCTTGACGGCCTGGGCGTGGACGAGGTAGATCACGACGAACATGATCGACAGGCCCAGGGCTACCGATATTCCCGAGAGCCACTTCCGTTTCCCGGCGGAGATCAAGAGTATTCCGAAGGCCGTCAAGACGAGAACGGCTCCCACGCCAGCGGCCCAGGCAAGCGCCGCCGGGCCGGGGAGGTTGATCATGCGCTGGAGGGCCTGCTCACCGATCATTGCTGAGATCTTTCTCTCTCTGACCTCGTGGACCGCTCTGGTGACCGAGCCTCGTCGTGACGCCGTCCGACCGCAATCGAGGCCGGCAACTGCACCCTCGCCCGCCGTCCCGGACCTTCTGCGAACAAATTCGTTGGTGTATCGGTTTTCGAGCGGTGGGGCACAGATCGGTCCGGGCGGGGAGGGGCCTACGGTCCGTCCAATCTACGGAGGCGCCGGGCCCCTGTCAATCAACCATCAAGCCTGCACTCCCGTTTCTGTCCGATCTCGGGTCATTTGATTATAACGCGGACTTCCAGAGATGTCGGTCACTCCGCTGGAAGTTCCACAGCCGCTGACCGGCGACGATCTTGCGGAAACCCGACGGCGGGGCGACGATCTTCCATCGCTCGAGCGCCGAGCCGATGAGTTCGTCGTCCTCGGCCGACAAATCCCGGAAGACGGCATCGGCCCCCAGCTCTCCGTGCCGCCCGCCCACGAACACGGTGCCCGCGTACATGCTATCCGCGACGCCCTCGGCCGCGTCGCCGCATACGATCATAACCCCCTTCTGCATCATGAATCCCGCCATCGACCCGACCGAGCCCGCCACCAGCAGCATCCCCCCTTTCATGGCGATCCCGGCCCGCGTCGATGCGCTGCCACGCACCACGACCGTCCCCGACCGGATCGACGCGGCCACGGCATTGCCGGCGTCCCCGTCGATGACCACCACACCATCACGCATGCTCTCGGCCGCACCCCAACCGGCTCCGCCACGGACGTGGACGGTCGCACCGTCATTCAGCCCGCCGGCGTAATAGCCGGCGCTGCCATCGATGATCAGCTCGACTCCCTCGGGGAGGGCCACCCCGAGATTGTGGCGAGCGGCCGGTCGGAGCAGTCGGATTCGTCCCGCCCCCGCGGCGACCGCCGATCGGACCCATCGGTTGATCTCTCGAGTCGGAAGGTCTCCGCAGTCCAGGACCGACACCGGTTCGTTTGTCGGGAGATTGGCGGCCATGTTCGACACGATGCTTTCCTCGAGTCTGGGGTGCTCACCGATCGGCCGATCGTCGGGCCGACGGACTGGGTCGCGCGGGGAAGATCAACGGCGTTCAGGCCGCCGGGTAGAATAACACCGCTCCGGAGGGGGGTTCCGTCGCGCGATACTCGGACGGGAAGGCGCGGCGAAGGGCAATCTCCTCGGTCGCCACGGCGACGAAATCGTCCGCCTCGGCCACCATGAGCGGCTTGAAGCCGTAACGGTCGCGGACGATCCCCAATCCCTCCGGTGCCGCGACCAGGTAGCTGAATGCGCCATCCAGGTCGGTGACCGAATCGGCCAGGGCCTGGGGGAGGCTGCAACCCTTCTCCAGTCGCGAGCGCAGGTAGACGCCGATGACCTCGGAATCATTGTCGGTGTAGAACGTCGCGCCTTGCTGCTCGAAGCGTCGGCGAAGTTGGTGGTAATTGGTCACGTGGCCATTGTGGACCGTCGCCATATCGGGCACCCCGTGCACCCAGAAGGGCTGGGAATGGCTCAGATCGATCCGGCTCTCGGTCGACATCCTCGTATGCCCGACGGCCACCCGGCCGCTCCAGCCCGTCAGGTGATAGGCCGATTCGAGCCCTGACGGCGGACCGACCCTCTTGATCAGGTCGAGCTTGCGGCCCAGGCTGAGGATCTCGACGCCCCCCCGGCGCGCGCCGAGTGCGCGTTCCAGGTCGTCGGCCGTAGCCCCCTCGACCGGCCGGAAGTGGAAGTGCAGCGTACCCCCGGTCTGCTCCCGGGCCCCAACGACCTCTCCCAACTCACCGAGCCGGGCCAGGGGCCCTTCGTCATCCGGGGCGATTCGCACCGACCACACGCCGTCCCCGGCCGGATCGTCGTCGCCGATCACCGCGGCCCCAACGCTGTCCGGACCGCGACACGCCAGGGCCTCGAGCATCGTCAAGACCGTCCGACCCATCGCGTCCCCGACGGGACGGCTCTTGCTCAACACTCCGAAGATGCCACACATATCTCATTGGTCCTTGGTCATTGGTCATTAGTCATTGGTCATTGGTCATTGGAATCTGCACCCCTTCTCTGCCCCCGAGACCGTCCAGGGGCTTTTCCCGATCCCGGTTCACCCTCGGCCATGTCCACCAATGACCAATGACCAATGACCGAAGACCAGGAAAGATTTTACTGGCTCAACTCGCCCTTGTCGTCCACAATCATCCTTCGCATCGGCGAGAAAGGTTGGCAGCCGGGCCAGGACCCCGTGCTCGGCGACCCGATGGAGGATTGGCCAGCGTATGAAATCCGACGATACCCAGCTCAGCGAGCTCGAAACGCGATTCCGCGACGATGGAATCTCCTACCTGCTCATCCAGTTCGTGGACATCCACGGCGCGGCCAAGGTCAAGCTCGTACCGGCCTCGGCATTTCGTCCGGCCGTCGAAACCGGGGCCGGATTCGCGGGGGGTGCCGTCTGGGGGATGGGGCAGGGGCCGCATTCGCACGACATGCTGGCACGTGCGGATCCGGCGACCTACACGCCGATGCCCTACGAGCCCGGCGTGGCGCGGTTCGCCGCGGACCTGTACGTCGACGATCGGCCACACCCCTTCTGCCCGCGCGTGAACCTCAAACGCATCCTGGCGCGAACGCGGGAGCGGGGCTACGTCTTCAACGTGGGAATCGAGCCGGAGTTCTTCCTGGTAGTCAAGGGGAGCGACGGCTCGCTCCGGGGTTGGGACCCGCACGCCGTGGACGACCTGACCAAGCCGTGCTACGACTTCAAGGGGATCTCGGGGGCCCTGGGGTTCCTCCGCGCGCTCAGCGACGGACTCAACCAGCTCGGCTGGGGCGTCTATCAGACCGACCACGAGGACGCGAATTACCAGTATGAGGTCAACTTCCGGTATGCCGAAGCCCTCACAACCGCCGATCGCTGCATCTTCTTCCGGATGATGGCCGGCCAGCTCGCGCAGAGGGCCGGCGCGATCGCCACGTTCATGGCCAAGCCGTTCTCGACCCGGACGGGCTCCGGTGCCCACATGCATTATCACCTGGCCGACGCGGGCAGCGGCCATAACCTGTTCGGCGACGACTCCGACGGCCGCGGCCTCGGGCTCTCGAAGCTGGCCTATCACTTCATTGGGGGCATCCTCGAGCACGCCCCGGCCCTCTGCGCCGTGACGTCGCCGACGGTCAATTGCTACAAACGACTCCAGATGGGCCCGGCGCTCACCGGCTCCCGCTCTGGCTACACCTGGACCCCGGCCTTCATCTCGTACGGCGACAACAACCGGACGCAGATGCTGCGGATCCCCGAAGGCGGGCACGTCGAGGACCGATCGATCTCGAGCGCCTTCAATCCCTACCTGGGCATCGCGGCGTATCTCGCCGCCGGCCTTGACGGCATCGAGCGGCAGCTCGACCCCGGCGAGCCAAATCTTGGCAACCTCTACACCGCCGACCTCGAAACCATGGCCCGCCGCGGCATCCGCACCCTCCCCCAGAGTCTGCCCGAAGCCCTCTCCCATCTCGAGAAGGACGAGGTCATCCGGGAGGGCCTCGGCCCCATCGCCGACGAGTTCCTCCGGCTCAAGCGCGACGAGTGGCGCGAGTATCATGCGCAGGTCGAGTCCTGGGAGTTGAAGCGTTACCTGTCGGCGCTTTGAGCAGACGAGATAGTGGCTCGCGGATAGGGATTGTTGTATGCTGGCAGGAAGTTCCTCGGTAGCCCCAGGGGATGCGATGTCGTACGTTGAATTCGATCTCAAGAGAGCCGTTCGGACCTTCGGGTTGGCTGAGGACGATAAGACCGACCTGTTCGGCGATGTCGAGCCGATCGAGCCGAGCGACTACCTCCGTGGTCTCCTCGATGAGTTGGTACCGGTCGCCCTGGGTGTCAACACCGAGCAGGCTCGACGGGAGTATATTATCTCCCCCATCTTGATCGAAGCGAAGCGCCGGTCGAATGTGGTCATCAATGTCTTACCGGGGGTCATGCTCAAAGTTGACGAGCAACGAGGCTTGATCGGCTACTGCGACTATCTCATCGCTCGATCTGCGAAGATCTATTACCTGGAGTCGCCAATCATCGCTGTCGTAGAAGCCAAGCGAGAGGATCTGATCTCGGGACTCGGGCAATGCGCCGCCGAAATGGTCGCCATCCAACTGTTCAATGACAAGGATGGAAGGCCGACGCCCGTCGTATATGGATCCGTCACCAGCGGCAGCAACTGGCGCTTCGTGAAATTGGACGGCAGCACTCTCTTCATCGATATCAAGGAGTATTTCCTGGATGATTTGCCCAGGATACTCGGTATTCTGGTCGGCATCGCGCAGGGTTGAGAGCGAGAACACCTCAGTATTGGTTGGCGCATCAGGCCGATGCGGGATTCGCCCTCTCAAGTGCCCTTCGGGCCCCTTCTCCCTGGGTGGACAAGGGGATGGCTGACGCCTGGTTCAAGCCGCAAGACCATGGACCACATATTCGGAGCGATGGATTGCCAATGGAGACGATCGAAGCCAGGAACGTGATCATCGGCGCCGGCGCGATGGGCTCGGCCGCGGCGTACCATCTGGCGAAACGGGGCGAGCCCGTCGTGCTGATCGAGCAGTTCGCGCTCGGCCACGCCCGGGGCAGCTCGCACGGCGCCGCTCGGATCACGCGACACTCCTACGCCGACGCCCGATATGCCCGCCTGATGCCGTCGGCATTCCGCGCCTGGAAGGAGCTGGAAGCGGACGCCGGAGAGGCCCTCTATATCCGCACCGGCGGCGTCTCGTTCTCGCCCCCCGGCGTCGATTACGCGGCCAGGGTTGCCGCGAGTCTCGAGGAGCTCGACGTACCCCACTGGCGGACCTCCGGGCCCGAATGGAGCCGGCGACGGCCCGCGTTCCAGCTCCCGGAGGGCTACGACGTGGTCTTCGAGCCCGACGCGGGCATGTTGACCGCGGCGCGGGCCGTCGCGGTCCAGGTCGAGCTCGCCCGGCTGCATGGCGGAGACCAGACCCGGATCATCGATCAGACGCCCGTGCGGCGCATCGACCTCGACGGCCAACGTCCCGTGGTCGTGACGGACTCCTTCCGGCTGATCGCGGATCGGCTCATCGTGTCGGCAGGGGCCTGGGTCAAGCGACTGCTTCCCGGGCTGCCCGTCCCGCTCAGGGCCACTCGCCAGCAAGTGCTCTACGTGCGCCCGAGCGACCGCGCCCCGTTCCAGCTCGGCCGCTTCCCGGTCTTCATCTACAAGGGAGCCGTCGAGGAGGACGCCTTCTACGGCATGCCCGAGTTCCTGGGGCTGGGCGTGAAGGTCGCCCGGCACGCCGGTCCCGAAACCGACCCCGACGTCGAGGACCTCGACGTCGGCGAGGAGTATCGATCGATCGTCCGTCGCTTCCTCCGGGGCCATATCCCGCTGCTGGCCGAGGCCCCGGTCGACCTGACCGAGGTCTGCCTCTACACCGTCGCCACCGACGAACAATTCCAGCTCGACTTCCTGCCGGGACGCACGGACGTCATCGTCGCCAGCCCTTGCAGCGGACACGGGTTCAAGTTCTCCTGCCTGATCGGGCGGGTCCTGGCAGACCTGGCCACGGCCGGAACGACCGAGATCGCCATCGACCCGTGGCGAATCTCATCGGCTCCCTCTCCGGACGTAAGTCGATCTTGACGGTCTCGCGCATTGCCGCAAAATCCACCCGGAGGATGCGGGTGCGTTTTCCGCTCGCCAAGCCATCCCACGGAACGGCGTGAACCAGGTCGAACGACTCGGCGCCAGGACGATCCGGAGTATCAAGGATGATGGAAGCGCGATCGAGGGTCACGGATCGAGCCCGGCCCGGTCGACGTAGGTGGCGATCGCCGGGCCGGCGGAACGCGAGCCAACCACGTCGGGTTGGTCGATGGCTTCGCATCTTGCAAGCAGCCCTGATGGGACTCGTAGTGATCGGCCTGGGGATCATCGGGGTTGTTCGCTATCAGCAGGTCCCGAAGGTCGAGCCGCCCTTCGAGCGGATCGTTGGGACAGGGGCGGGCCCAATCAAGGCGTTCGCGCTCAAGGATCTTGAAGGTCGAGAGCATACAGCGACGGAATGGAAGGACTGCCCGGCCGTCGTGCTCTTCGCAATCGACCCGGAATGCCCCGTTTCGCGCGATTATGCCCCGGAAATGAGTCGTCTGACCCGGGAATTCACACCGAGAGGGATCCTGTTCTTCGGCATCGATTCGACGGCCCGCCTGGGCGAGGGGTCGTCCCGATGGCGACCGTCGGGCTGGAACCTTCCGTTTCCGATCGTGCTCGATCCCGAGCGCTGGGTCGCGCGTCAGGCGGATATCCGGGTGACTCCCGAGGCGGTCGTCCTTCTGCCCGACGGACAGGTCTTGTACCGAGGGCGGATCGACGATCGCTACGCCGCCGACGGGCAGAAGCGACCCCAGCCGCAAACTCGAGAGCTGGAAGTCGTCCTCAATGCGATCCTGCGGGACGAGATGCCGGTCGTCACGACCGCGCCCGCTCATGGAACCCCACTGGCTCTTGCATCGGAAGTCGACGATCCCGACCGGACGATCACCTTCAACAAGCACATCGCGCCGATCCTCTGGCAGAACTGCGCGCGATGCCACCGGCCCGGCGAGGTCGGGCCGTTCTCGCTCTTGACTTACCGCGATGCCGCGCGGCGGGCCGACTTCATCCGCGAAGTGATCGCGGACGGTCAGATGCCGCCGTGGAAGGCGCATCCAGGTGCTGGCGTCTTCGTCGACGCCCCCCGGCTCTCGACCATCGAGAAGGAAACCCTGGCCCGGTGGGCGGAAACGGGCTGCAAGGAAGGTGATCCGGCCGACTTGCCCCCGCCGCCGCGGTTCGCCGATGGCTGGGCGCTCGGACAGCCGGACCTCGTCCTGACTATACCAGAGCCCCTGGTCCTCGCGGCCGACGGCGAAGACCTCTACCGCGCCTTCGCCATCCCTTTCCCCCTGGATCACGACGTGACCGTCTCGGGAGTCGAATTCCGGCCCGGGAATCGCCGCGTCGTGCACCACAGCCGAGTCCACCTAGACACGACCAGCGACGCGATCCGCCGCGATCGAACCGACCCGGGTCCGGGCTTCTCCGGGTGGGTGCGCAAGGTGAGCTTCGAGCTCCCCTATCCGGGACTCGGCGGCTGGTCTCCGGGCATGACTCCGCGATTTGCCCCGGAAGGGGTGGGGCGGGTCATCCCGCGCGGCTCCGACGTCGCGTTCATGATCCACTACCATCCCAGCGGGAAGGTCGAACGCGACCAGTCGAGCGTTGGCCTCTATTTCGCCAAAGGCCCCGTGACCCGGCAGATGACCGGCCTGACGATCTCCACCGCCCAGATCGACATCCCTCCCGGCGTCAGGCGACACCTCATCATCCAGTCCGCGCGGCTCAAGGCCGACGTCCACCTCTACACAGTCGTACCCCACGCGCATTATCTCTGTCGCGAGTTCCGACTGGCCGCGACCCTCCCCGATGGAACCACCCAGCCCCTCCTCTGGATCGACGACTGGAATATGGACTGGCAGGACCAGTATCGTTACGCCAAGCCCATTCGCCTGCCCAGGGGGACCATCGTGACCCTGGCCACCTACTTCGACAATTCCGAAGACAACCCGCGCAATCCGAACAGGCCCCCTCAACGCGTCCGCTACGGCGTGGGCACCAAGGATGAGATGTGCGCCTGCCATCTCGAAATCCTCCCTGACGACCCCAGCGGCTACCAGGCCTATCCGAACAAGTCCCCCTTCGGCCTCTGAGGCGGTCCGAATCCGGCTTTGCCAAGGCATGGGATTGCGGATTCGCCGTTCGCCCGATCGGTCCCGAAGATTCACTTCCGCAAATCGCGGCGGCTCGCGTGGACCAGCTCGTCGAGCTTCGCCAGGAACCGAGACCGGTCCGACTTGGCGAAGGGGGCGGGTCCGCCCGTGAATTCGCCGGATTGACGCAGCATGTCGAGCAGGGCCCGGGTCGCGACGGCGTCGCCGATCGCGCCCTCGGTGAAGGCGTTTCCTTTCGGGCTCAAGACTCGCGAATGACGGTGCAGGCATCGGTCGGCGAGGGGGATGTCGGTGGTGATCACGATGTCGCCGATCTCGACGCGTTCCGCGATCCAGTCGTCTGCCGCGTCGAGCCGACCCTTCACGACGACGAGTTCGATCAGCTCGTCCGCCGGCACCCGAATCGGCGCGTTCGCGACCACATAGACCTTCATGCCATATCGTCGTGCGACCCGGTACACTTCCTCCTTGACCGGGCATGCATCGGCATCAACATAGATGGGCATGTTTCGGGCACTCCGACGGACGATCGTGGCGCGGCTTTTCCGCCGATCTCGGCGCCCCCTTCAATCAACCCGCCAGCGAGGTAGGCTTCGGGGTTGAAGAACCCGGCACGAGCAGGGTCGTCTGCTGGGTCATGCTCAATGCCTGCGGGTCAGCGGCCCGGCCGAATCCGAGGGATGCCAGATGGGCCACGACCTGGGCGTAGAGTTCCAGGGGAGCCGGCGTGATCGATGGATGCTCGCCGTGACCGCCCCAGTTGAGCTGCTGGAGGTGATCGGTGGGCCAGGCGGGCAGTGGGGTGCCGAACGCGTTCGCCGACGAGACGGAGACCAGGCCGTCGTTGGGACCTTCCATCTGGGACAGCACGGCATGGAGCCGCCGCAGGGGCCAGCACACCGTCTCGGCCACCGGGTCGCCCGCCACGCAGAAACACGCGACGCCCGAGGGGAGCGGATTCCGCTCGTGGAACCGACGCGCGGCGGCACACGTCACATCGAGGCATCCCTGGGGATCGATTCCGACCGCCGCCAGCATATTGTAAATCCGACCGACGCGGATCTTGGCGAAATCGGCCAGGGAGCTACCCAGGTGCGGCGTCCCGATCGTCGTCAGGCTCAAGACCCGATTCCGCCAGGCGGGATCGGCGAGCAGCCGTCGCGAATCGAGCCCGCCCATGCTGTGGCCGATCAGGTGGACCGGCTCGTCGCCGAACGCCTGGACAATCTGTTCCCCCAGCCGCTGGGCTCGTTTCTCCACGCCAGCCAGCGGCGGCACCCGGGTCACGAGCACCCGATTCCCCGACGCACGCATCGCCTCGGGAATCCCTCGAAAATAGGTCGTCAGCGTCATCCGGCCCACGCCGATCCGCGAGAACCCGCCCAGGCCGTGCGCGAGCACGATCGGGGCGTCAAGTTGTGCGAACGGCGATGGGTGTAACATCAGAGGAAGCGGCAACAATCTCGTGGGTATCGGTCGCATCGGTCGCAACGCCCAACGGGGAAAGACGCAAAAGAGGTGCCAATCCGTTGCTTGACAGAATCCACTCACACGATTCTATTCTAGGGCCAAAGGCCGTCTCGTCGAGCGATGGTCACGCTTTTTCCGATTTCCGACCGACAAGCGTAACGGTCTTTCGGGCTGATCATGCGGGAGCCGGACATGCAAATTCGAGGGATTGTACGGACCGCGACGCTCGAAGAGAACCCGCCCGGGAGCGATCAGATCGAGATAATCTTGCGGGTCCAGGGCGTCGGACCCGGCCAGCCCCGGCTGCTGGTCGTCCCTAACTCCCTCCTGCTCGCGGACCCGGAGCTCGACCCCGAGCTCATCCAGGGGAAGGGCTTTCAGGCCGAGATCGTCGATGAAGGAGCGGGGCGCTGGATCGTCACCGAGATCGCTTTCGCTTCGGGCCGGGTGCTCCGCGCACCGGAGTAATCCACTTGGCCCAGCCCGATCGGGGTCGAGAGTCTCGGAACGCACTCGTCAGGGCCAGCTCCCGTCGATCATCCGTCGGTAGAGGTCCACGTAGCGATCGACGACGACCGGGAGGGCGAACGAATCGTCGATCCGGCGGCGGGCCGCCGAGCCGAGCCGTTGCGCCTCGGCCGGGTCTTCCAGCAGCTCCAGGAGGGCCCGAGACCAGGACGCGGGGGTCGGCTCGCCGACGAGTCGTCCGGTCCGGCCGTCGTCGATGAGGTCGGTGTTTCCGGCGATGCCCGAGACGACGCAGGGCAAGGCGGTGGCCATCGCCTCCAGGAGCGAGTTGCTCATCCCTTCGGCGACACTGGGGAGGACGAAAACGTCCGCCGCGCGGAGGTATTCCGACGGGTCGTCGACCGCTCCGGTGAACTGGACGCGGTCGGCGATCCCGAGCGATTCCGCCATCGCGGCGAGGTTCTGGCGATCGTTCCCCGGCCCGACCAGGATGAGGTTGGCCGTCGACCGTCGAGCGACCTCCGTCCAGGCTTCGAGCAGGAGCGGGAGGTTCTTCTGGGGATGGAGCCGGCCCGTGAAGACCGCGCGCGGCCGGGGGAGCAACGCCGACTCAACCGCGCTCGCGCCCGGCCGGAACCGCTCGGCATCGACTCCGCTGGCCATGCGGACCATCCGCGACTCGGCGACCCCGAGGTCGCGCCACTGACGATCGATATCGACCGAGATCGCCGCGAAGGCCGTATTGGCCAGGATCGCGCGGCGGAGCAGTCCGGCCCCTCGAGTGCGCCGCAGCTCATCGGCCTCGCCGTAGTGGCCCGAGCTGGCGGGCTGGATCAGCGTCGGGACGCCGCCGAGCATCGGGCGGGCGAGGCCCGTGGCGACGGCCTCCCAGAGCCCCTGGTGGGTGTGGACCACGTCGATCTCGCGACGTAGCCGGCGAAGGGCCGCCATCACGCCCGCGAGGAAGCTCAGCCCGAAAAGGGGACCGGCCGCCGCAGTCTTGATCCAGCGATGGATGAACACCCCGTGATAGTCTTCATCGGTGACGGGGTAGCCCGGCACGTCGCGCGTCACGACGTGCACCACATGGCCCCGGTGTGCCAGCTCCAACCCCTGCGCCAGCGCCTGGCCTTCGGCACCGCTAGCGAACGGGTGAAAATAGCTGACGACGTAGCAGACCCTCAGCGGCCGTTCGGCGGAGGGGACAGGATTCGTCGTGGTCAATTCGCCTCAGTGCCCCGGCTCGTGGACATCCCGCAGATTATGGAAGTGGGGATAGTGGCCGAGGATGGCGCGCGCCTTGTGGGCCATCGAAGCGGGCACGAATACCTTGTGCCCCGGTTCGAACGGCAGCCCGCCGAAGGCGGTCGTCGCCGGATTGGCATCGCTCCGCGCCGGGATGCCGTCCTCATTCAGCAAGTTGACCACCATCGCCGCTTCGACCTCGTTCGCGACTTCGCAGAGCTTGATTTCTTCGTTCTCGTCCATCGGTGTCGCTCCTGTTCGCTCCGAACGCCCCAGGGTGGCGGAATCCCCCTGAGAGGCTGTGAAAGAATCGATTCCAGATAACATATTCGAGATTCCAAATGTCTATTATGCCCCCCATGCCAAGGGCTTATGACTTCTGGAATTTGGAATCCGGGATCTGCAATCCGATCGTTTCACAAGCTCTGAGTTGATCCCGCGCCGGGAAATCGAGGCAGGGCTCGCCTCGGCCCCGACCGTGACCCGTTGATCGGTCGGTCGGGGCCGAAGCAAGCCGCGATACCCCTATCCAGCGTCAGACGCATCTCCGCAGATCAGCGCGTGATCTCCAGGCTGGGAACTCGGCGCCCCAGCGAATCAACAATTTCGCCATTGGTCACCCGGATCTCGCTGACCGGATAGATCCGCCCGCTGGGCATGGTCACGTGGACGGTCCAGTCGCCGTCGGTCAGGTGCATAGCGAAACGTCCGAAGGCGTCGGTCAGGGTGGACTTGTCGCGGCTCTGATCCTCGCCGTTGGTGACGCGAATCCGGACCCCTTCTTCCGGTTGACCGCCCGAGCGGGATTGCACCACCCCGAGCAGGACGTTGCGGGTATCGGTCCGGAGGAGCCGGGTCGAATAAGCGGGCCGGCGGGCCTGATACCGGAACTCGCCAGGCGGGTTCGTGCCCGGGACCACGGGCTCGAGTTCGCCCGGGACCGGCGGGGCGACCGGAGCGGCCGCGTTCGGGTTGGGATTCGTCCCAGCCGGCGGGTTGGTCGTCGTGGGGGCCGGCTTCAACGGTGCCGGGCTCTCGTTCGGGCGAGACGGTTGTTCCCCAGCCGGACGGGTGACGGGAGGAACCTGCGGCGGACTCGAGGCATCCGGCATCCCGCCCCGCGCGCCGCTGATGCCCGTTTCCACAGGGACCGGATTGGCTGGCACCCTCGAGCCCGACGCGGGAGCCTTCTCCGCCGGGGCAGGACCGACCGCCGAGTCCATCGCCGGCCCATCGGCCGGCTCGCTCTGGCGGATCTTCGACTCGGAGCCGCTCGGAGGGGCGGTCTTCGCGGCGGATAGCCCTCGCGATGGCAGCGTGGCCAGCGCCACCTGATCCGGGCAGACGCAATCCGCCGAAGCCACATACGAAGTCGGCCAGACCATCGGATCGGTCCTCACCGTCGGCACGTACGCGGTGGTCGTATAGTAGCCGGTGGGGGCATAATAAGTGGTCGGAAGGTAGGCCGGGCCATAGGTTGCGATGACCGGCCGCTCCACCAGGCGTTGACGACCGAACAGCCCGGTCTTCACATAATAAGACGTGGCGACGTAAGCCGGTTGCACCACGGCGACGGGATCGGCCACATACGCCGTGGTGTAGCCGGTCGGGACGAGGTAAGACGTCGGCTCGACCCACGAAGTCGTGACAACATACGACGTCGGGACCGCCAGAGTCGTCGTCGCGGGTCCGAGATAGACCGTCTCGACCTGTCCCCGACGATAACCAAGGGCCCAGACTGTCGAGCCGAAACCCAGCAATAGCACGGCGACGAAGAACGGCACACGGAAGCCGAACACTCGCATCGCTCTTCTCCTTCTTGATCGGCAAAAAGCCCGCCGCTGCTTTGACCGCCAGAATCGACGATCGCGGCGCCATGACTACCACGATACCAGAACGAAAACCGAGAACCAAGTGAGCGGTCGGGCGCCGTCGGTTTTTCTCGTTGCCAGGATTCGAGTTAAGGCAAAAAAGATGTTGTGACGAGCGGCCGGCGAGGCCCGTCCGCCACGCCATCGAGCGAACGGATCCCCGTACGGACGGCCCCCTTCGGTCCCACCTGCACCCCCGCGTGGTTTGCACGAGAATGCCGGTTCTGCCATGATAGATCAGGTAGCACCAACATGATGGAGGACGAGACTTATGTTCAGCACACGCGATGCCACCGAGGTCCTCGATCGCGACTTCCTGGAGGCGCGCTGCAAGATCCTCGAGATCGCCGCGACCCTCGACCGGATCGATCGCGCCCCGGCCCGGCAAGGCGAGCATCCCGACGCGCGGCTGGGCCAGCTCCGACAGGCCCTCGAGGCGCTGGTCGAGCCCGGGCCCGGCCGCGCCGAGACCATCCAGCGGATCTTCTCGCTGGAATACGACCCCGCCTGGCGCGAGCGGATGAACGTGGTCCGTTCGCGCCCCCGTTGATCGGCCCCTCGGCACACCCAACCGCCTCGAAGGACGTCTTCATCGCGAGAACCCGAGGACGATCATGAAACCGAGACATCCCGGACGTGCAACGGCGGATCAGAAGAGGGGCGCGAAACTCTCGGAGGTCATTCCGGAGCTGCTCCGCTTATTCGAGGAGCGCAGCGACTATTACGACAACGAGCTCCCGAAGTTGTACAAGGATTACCCGCTCGTGAGTCCCGGGGAAGAACCGGAATCGCCCCCCGCTCCCCAAGACGCTCAGCTTCGCCAGATCCTGATGAAACTCCCACCCGACAAGCTCTACCAGCTTATTGTAATTATGTATCTAAGTCGGTCCTACTACAGTACGAGCGACCTGGCCGACCTATTCGAGGAGATCAAGGGCGACTTCGACGAACCGGAATCGGTCATGTCTTTCATCGTGGGACTCGGATCGTTTGCCCGCTCTTTGATGGGAGGACTGGCCAAGCTTGAGAATGCCCGCATCGATGTCGACGATCTCGATCAGGTGCTACGAAAACCGACCCGGGTGCGAAAGTAGGGTGACGCCTTGCCCTCGAATGCGTTCAAACTTCACTTGCAAGAGTTGCTCGTGGATGTGGACGATCTGGATGCCGCTCACGACCGACTGAAAACGCGAAGGCCGGGTCGTCAATACAGGCTGGGGGCCTTGAACCGGGCAGCCGTCGTGATCTGCATTTCCGCGTGGGAAGCCTACATTGAAGAACTCGTTCGCGAATCGCTGAGAGCCTTGCGGCCGGCGATGCCACCGACCGGCCAGTGGTCGATGCACAACGCCTGGGTACTCGGCCAGTTGGGACGGTTCAACAATCCTAACATGGAGAACGTGCGGATGCTGCTCTCCGACGCGATCGGCCTGCAAGACGTGCATCTGTCCTGGGTCTGGCGAAATTCCAACTCGACCCAGGCCGTCCAGCGCCTGGCGACGGCGAGGCGGCTCCGCCACCAGATCGCCCACGGGGTGAATCCGAGGCCGGCGGTCGACAATGAGTATTCGAGCCAGCTTCCCGACTTCTTCCTGCGTCTGGGACGGGCGACCGACCAGGCGGTTCGCAATCATCTGGTAACCGTGATCGGGCTCGTCGATCCTTGGCCCGCTTGACCCGGAGTTGCATCCCATGAGCATCTACATCGATCCGCACATCCACATGGTCTCCCGCACAACCGACGACTACAAGCGCATGTCCCTCGCCGGCTGCGTGATGATCAGCGAGCCGGCGTTCTGGGCGGGCTTCGACCGCTCGGGCGTGGAGGGGTTCCGCGACTACTTCCGCCAGTTGACCGAGTACGAGCCCAGGCGGGCCGCGATGTACGGCATCGAGCACCACTGCTGGCTGTGCATCAATGCCAAGGAGGCCGAGAACGTCTCGCTCTCCCGCGAGGTGATCGCGATGATCCCGCAGTTCCTCGACCGGACGAGCGTGCTCGGTATCGGCGAGATCGGCCTGAACAAGAACACGCGCAACGAGTCGACCATCTTCCTCGAGCACCTCGACCTCGCCGCGCGGACCAACGAACTGGTCCTGGTCCACACGCCGCACCTGGCCGACAAGTACCAGGGGACCCGGATGATCCTCGACATGGTGCGGGACGACCCACGAATCAGCCCGGAGCGAGTCTGCATCGACCACGTCGAGGAACACACGATCCGCGCCGCCCTGAACGCCGGACACTGGGTCGGCATGACGCTCTATCCGATCACCAAGTGCACGCCGGCCCGGGCCGCCGACATGATCGAGCTCTTCGGCACCGAGCGGATCATGGTCAACTCCGCCGGCGACTGGGGGCACAGCGATCCCCTGGCCGTCCCGGAGTTGATCTTCGAGATGCGCCGTCGCGGCCACGAGGAGGCGATGATCCGCAAGGTCGTCTACGAGAATCCCCTGTCGTTCTTCTCGCAATGCCCCCGGTTCGAGTACACGCCCCGCGAGATGGCGACGTCCGCCGTATCGTGAACGGCCGAGTTCGAGCGATGCCACGCGCCTACGGGGGAGACCACCCCGGTCCCCCCGAAGGTGCCCCGGGGTTCTTTCGCGACGTCGCTCGTCCCGCGATCGGACGCTCCTTCGGAGGAGACCCATAGCCGCACGGATCCTGGCCGGCGAGTTCCACGCCGGCCGATCTCCGGCCGGATCGTTCCCCCAGCGCATCGGCAATCCCGAGGGCGCACGTGACTTTCCCTATTCTTCAGCGACACGGTATAACTTGGATCTCGAATCATCCATTCTTCCTTCGACGAGGCCCTTCGGTGATGCATGATCCGGATTTCGATGCGCCTGCGGTTTCGACAAAGCGGTCGCGCGTGCTGCCGACGATCGGCGGCAAGTATCTCGCGCTGGCGGTCCTGTTCGCGATGAACCTGCTGAACTACGTGGACCGCTACTCGTTCTTCGCGGCCGGCACGCACATCCAGAAGGCCATGCACATCGATGACTATTGGTTCGGCGTCCTCGGCGTATCGTTCATGATCGTCTATACGGTCGTTTCGCCGGCGATGGGCTGGATGGGCGATCGCTATAGCCGGAAGCTCCTGCTCGCGGGCGGCGTCGGGCTCTGGAGCTTCGCCACGGTCTTCACCGCATTCTCGGCCGACTTCTATCACATGTTCTTCTGGCGTGCGCTCCTGGGCCTGGGAGAGGCCAGCTACGGCGCGATCGCCCCGGCGCTGATCGCCGATCTCTTCCCGATCAAGGAGCGGGGCCGGGCCATGGGCGTCTACTACCTGGCCCTCCCGGTGGGCACCGCCCTCGGATACATCCTGGGGGGCACGATCGCCGACAAGCTCGGGTGGCAGGCGGTCTTCTTCGTGGTCGGACTCCCGGGGCTCCTGGTCGCACTCGCGGGCCTGGTCATCAGCGAGCCGGAGCGCGGGGCATCCGATGAGGGCGTCGCCCTGAAACTCGCGGATAAGCCGGGCCTCAAGGAATACCTGGTCCTGTTCCGCACGCCGACGTTCCTGTACAACACCGCGGGCATGGCGGCCGTGACCTTCGCGACCGGGGCTTATGCCGCCTGGGGATCGACGTTCTACCAGCGCGTCTACCACGTTTCGGCGAAGGATGCGGGGACGTCGATCGGACTCCTGCTCGTCGGCGCGGGCGTGCTCGGGATCCTCCTGGGCATGTTCGTGCCCGACCTCCTTCGCAAGCTCACGCGCCGGGCCTATCTCCTGCTGGCCATGCTCGCCGTGATGGCCGCCACTCCGCTGGGCGTCCTCGGCATCCTCGACCCCAACTACAACTCATCGCTGGCATTCCTGTTCGGGGCTTCGGTCCTGCTATCGATGGTCCTCGGCCCCTGCAACACGGTGACCGCCAACGTGGTCCCGGCGAACCGGCGCGCCACGGGGTATGCCTCCTTCATCTTCCTGATCCACCTGTTCGGCGACATCAGCTCGCCGATCATCCTGGGATGGATCTCGAATTTCTTCGGCAAGCCGAGCGTCATCAGTTCGCAGATCGGTCAGTTCTTCGCCTCGATCGGCGCGAAGCCCGTGGAAACGCCGGATGGCGTCACCAACCTGACCGTCGCCATGCTCTCGGTCGCGCCAGTGCTGGCCCTAGGGTGCCTGTTCTTCCTGCTGGGATCGCGGCACTTGCCCGCGGACGAGGATCAAGCCCGGATCGCCGGCGGCGGTGACGAGGTTGGCCACGCGGCGATGTTCTATCATTAGGGGACCGCGGCTCCCGGATTCCCGGCCGATTGTCCTGGCGAATGCCCCTTTCCCGACCGCTGGTCGCGGTCAACGGCCTGGCCGGATGCCGAGGCGGAGCCTGTCGGGCGGAAGGGGCTCCGCCAAGGCCCCTGCCAGGGCCGACAGCGGCTCCCACCCGAATACGAGCCCCGAAAAGGGCAGCAGTGGATGAGCGGCCAGGAACGCCAGGGCCGCGTGCAGGTGGCCGGGGGCGTAATTGTGGATGCCGCGAACCGTCAGGCAACGGCGGACGAGCTGCTCGGGCGAGAGAGAGATCGAGCGCGAGGGGAACACGGAGCCGACGAGGACCACGGTCCCACCCATCCGCGTCAAGGAGGGCAGGGCCTCGACCGACTCGGGAGAGCCCGTCATCTCGATGGCGACGTCCACCCCATGGCCGCCGGTGCAATCGACGACGATGCGGGCAAGGTCCTCCGGGGTCGCGGTGTGCGTGGCGCCGAACGTCGCGGCCAGGGAGAGCCGGGCCGGCGCGATGTCGCAGGTGATGACGTGCTCGGCGCCCCGGGCCCGCGCCCAGGCCGTCGCCGTCACCCCGAGCATCCCGCTGCCCATCACCAGCACCCGAGTTCCCTCGAGCGCGCCGCCCGCCTCGAGTGCGGCCGCGACGGTCGCCCCGGCGCAATTCGCCGGACAGGCCGCAGCGTCGGACAGGCCCTCCGGCACGACGAAGACGGCGGTCCCGGGAACGAGCACGCAGTGGCCGGCAAGGCCCCCCGTCAGCTCGCGACCGCCGCTGAGCGCCTCGTGCCCATACTTGGTCTGCCGCCCGCACTTCTGCGGGAGCCGCCTTCGGCAATAGAAGCACGCGCCGCAGCTCGCGACGATTCCCCAGGTGACGCGGTCGCCGACGTCCATCGGACGCCCCCCCGCGTCGTGGCGGGCCGCGTTCGGGCCGAACTCGGCGACGCGCCCGAGGGTCTCGTGGCCGAGGATCGTCGGAATCGGCACGGCCCGTCGGCCATGGAGGCTATGCAGGTCGCTCCCGCAGAGCGTGCAGGCGATCACCTCCACGAGGATCTCCCCGTCCCGCAGCGCCGGCAACGGGAACTCGCGGATCTCCAGCGCCGTGCCGGCACCATGAAAGACGGCCGCGGTCGTCGTCCTCGTCATGATGCGTCTTCCATTCTCACGGTCGAGGGGTCCGGGCGTGCGAAGTACACCCAGCTCAGGAGCAAGCTCAAGCAAGTCAGCACCGCGATCACCCAGCAAGTCGCCTTGAAGAACTGGAGGAAGTCTGGCCCGGTGGGAAAGGCACTCCTGGCCATCATCAGCGCCGCGTAGCCAAGATACCCGGCCGAATCCGCCACGTACATCAGGAAGCCGAGGTTGCCCCGGTCCCGGGTCATCGCGATCAGCCGCTCGAAGATCGTGGTGTGGACGGCGACGTAAGGCAGATACAGGCCCGAGCCCAGCAGGACCATGAACGTGAAGCCGTCGAGCCATGACTGAGAGAGGCCGGCCAGGGACGCGAGCATCAGGACGCCGCCCGAGAGCGCGACGCCGATCGACGCGAAGAACGCCCGACGGTTGTCCACGATCAGGACGCTCAGGCCGTTGGCGATCAGGACGACCAGGGCCACCAGCACCTCGGAAGCGGCGAAAGTCGACGGCACCACGTCGACACCCAGGCCGCGCCAGAGCTCGGGCGCGAAGTCCGCACGGATGCTCCGGGCGATGGTGACCAGGAAATACGCCGAGACGATCAGGAACAGGCCCGTCCCGTGGCGGCGAACCAGCCTGGAGCGGTCCACTCGACTCATCGCGTTTCGCTCGCTCCGAAGCGCGACATCGACCCGGTCGGGCGGCGGGATGCGCGAGAGCATCCAGACGAACGTCAGCAGCGGCGGCACGAAGGCCAGTCCGGCGAGCGCGGGCATCCATCGATCCCCCACGCCTTGCCCCAGTAGCCAGGTTCCGACCGATTTGGTCATGCCATCCGCGAGGATGAAACTGGCGCAAAGGCCCGCCGTCAGGGCCTCCGTGAGCCGCCGGCCCTCCAGGAACCCGAGGACCAATCCGAACACCATCCCCAGCGATAGCCCGTTGAGGAAAAGGCAAAGCGGACGGATCGGCCCGGGCGCGATTGCGAAGCCGAGCAAGGTCAATTCCGCCGCCCCGACCAGCGCCAGGATCCCCGCCCCCCGGCGGCCCGCGGGAGTCTCGGCGATCACGCGGATGCCCAGGATCTTCGACAACGTGTAACCCAGCACCTGCGCCGTGACGAGCAGGGTCTTCTCCTCGATCCCCCACCATGACGCGCCGGTGTACGACGCGGCGGTGAACGGCTTCCGGAACGCATACATGCAGAAGTACGTGCCGAACGCCGCGGCGAACGTCCAGGCGGCCAGCGACGGAGGGAACGACTCCGCAACCGCCTCGGCGGGTTGTGTATCTGCGTATGCGATGGTCCCATCTCCCCTGCGGCCCCGCCGCCGCGACGATCGCAGTCGGCCAGCGCGATCACGAGAAAGGCCGGGCGTCCGTTCGACACGTCCCGAATCCATCCCGGAGATTATACACGCCCACCATGAAGATCCTGAGGAGGTGTTGGGACGGCACGATACGGCCAAGCCGCGGCGATCGCCTAATGGCGCAAGAAGGCCAGGACGATCTCGAGCGCGATGAGCACGATGACGATGATCTCGAGGGCCTCCGTGCGCTGGCCGCCGGCCTGCTGCACCAGGAGGTCGTAGACGCTGCCGACGGTCTCGAGCTTGCGGCGGATACTCTGCTGCCAGCCGCGGAGGTGGAAGCGCGTGGAGGCGACCTCGAAGACGCGCGCCAGGTAATGGTCGCCGATCAGCTTGAGCGAGTTGTCGACCCGCTCGAAGAGGCTCGTCGCCTCGATCTCCATCTCGCGGATCTGCCGCATGGCGTCGCCATGGAGCCTCCAGAAACGTGGCGTCCACCGCCGTTGTTCGGGACGGATGAGCCGGTAAGCCGCCTCGAGCCGGTCGTCGAGCCGATCGTCGATGTGGCGGAACTCCAGGAGCTGGACGTTGGCAAACTCGATGACCTGCAGCGTGTCGGCGCAATCGGTGTCGGCGACGAAGCCGGCGGCCCAGTCGAGGACGACCAGGTCGCTGGGCGTGTAGTCGAGTCCCAGCCGGATGGCCTCGCGGACCTCGCTCCGGCTGAGCGGGCCGGATTCCAGGCGCACGAGCCCGGCGATCCAGTCGGCGCGGTGCTCGAGCCAGCCGGTCCGTCGGCCTCCGAGCTGGAATACGATGTATTCCTCGCTGATCTCGCTGATGGCGTAGTCGGAGACCGCCGGCTGGATCTGGCGGAGCCACGGTTCCAGCAGCCTTCGCGTGGCCTCCGTCAAGGGGGCCGGCTCGGCGAGCCGGCCGGCTAGCTCGATCATCTCGGCGGGGCTCGCCGTCAGTGGGAACTGCACGGACAGCGAGATCGCGCCGAAGTCGAAGAGCGTCAGCTCGGCGCGGGGGGGCCGGATCATCGACAGGTCGCCGGGCAGCCGGAGCCCGTCCGGGGCGACCTCGACGCGGATCGGGGCGGGACGGTAGCCGATCGACTCGGGCGTGCGCCGTCGCCTCGGCAACTGGCCCGGCTCCCCCTGGAGGATCGTCTGGACGCGCTCCAGGTCGATCGCGTCGCCGATGTCGAAGGCGAACGCCAGGTGGACCGTGGCGTCGAGCGGCTCGGTCATCCAGGCGCGGCTCGCCCGTTCGTCATTCGGTTCGTGGTAGGTCGGGGTCGGTTGCATGGACTCGCATCGAAGACGACGGGATGGAGGATCGAAGGCCGGGTTCACATCAACCGGGGCATCCTGGCCGATTCGAGCGCCGGGTCGGATGACGACTCGCCGCCGCGGTAGGGTGACGCTTCCGGCTCCAGGACCCTCGTCTGCGATTCGGCCGGCCCCGTATCCGGCTCGGGGTCGTACGCGCCCTGATGCATCCGCCACCATTCCGCCGCGTGCCGCGGCGACCAGTTGGCGGCGTCGGCGCAGGCTCCCAGTGCCTGGGCGAGACTCGCGGTGTCGGCGTACCGATCGCCGGGCTTCTTCGCCAGGCATCGCATCACGACGGCTTCCAGGTCGGCGGGGATCTCGGGCCGGATCTCGGACAGCGGGACCACGGGGTCCCGGGTGTGCGCGAGCATGACCTCCATCGCACTCTCGCCCAGGAAGGGCGGGCGGCCGACCAGCAGGTAATAGGCGACGGCTCCCAGCGAGTAGATATCGGTGCGGCGGTCGGGGGCCTGCGAATGCACGACCTGCTCGGGGGCGATGTAGAGCGGCGAGCCGGCGACCGTGTCCTCGTGAGAGAGCTGGATCGAGTTGTCCCCCTGCAATGTCTTCACCAGGCCGAAATCCAGCAATTTGGCCACGTCGTGGAGACCGCCGCGATACGCGGCGAACAGGTTGGCCGGCTTGATGTCGCGGTGGATCAGCCCCACCTCGTGCGCCTCGTTCAGCGCGTCGCAAGCCTGACGCAGGAGGTAGATCACCCGGGCCGGGGGCATCGGCCCGTGACGGCGAACCATGACATCCAGGCTGAGCCCGGGCAAGTATTCCATCACGTAATAGAACGCCCCGTCATCGTTGCGGCCGTAGTCGAAGATCTCGATCGTATTCCAGTGCGATAACTGGGCTGTCGCCCGCACCTCGCGCTCGAAGCGGGCCATCGCGTGGGCGTCGCTGGCGTGTTCGGGCCTGATCAGCTTGATCGCGCACGGCCGCTTCAGCAACTGATGCTCCGCCAGGAAGACCTCGCCCATCCCGCCCACGCCGAGCTTACGGCCCAGCCGATACTGATTGAGCAAGCGGGCGTTGAAGGCCTCGGCCCGCAGCGTGTTGATGGTGTGGGTGCCGAAGACCGCCGTCAAGGCGCCCATGATCAGGAACAAGCCGTGCTCGCTCACCTGATCGAGATTAGTGGCGCGCACGGCCACCTCGTACGATTCGGGATGGAGCATCCCCAGCACCCAGGGAACGACCATCGGCGCCATCGCCATCGGCACGATCACCTTGGCGGCTCGCCTCCAGGTGTTGGGGATGAAGATGGCGTACGTGAGGATCATCGTGAACGTCCACAGCACGCTGCTCTTGATCGCCGCCAGGAAGAGCGTCGGATCATCCTGGCGGACCCGGCGCAGCATCAAGACGTATTGCGCCGCCATGAAGCAGACGACGAGCGTCGCGAACAGCACCACCTCGAAGATCCTCAGCTCGCGGAGGGTCAGCCGCCAACTACTTGACAGCAGCACGAGGCTCAGCACGAGCATGGCCAGGAGCAGCCCGTGGAACAGGACCGTGAGCGACTCGAGCTTGTGCAGGCACAACGACCGGATGAAGAACAGCCCGAAGCCGACGACCAGGATGAGCGAGGCAGCCCGTAGCCTTTGCTGGAGTAGCCACCGCGTCTCCGAGGCCATCTGCGCGCCGCCCCCCGAGACGACCCGCTGGTCGGGGAGAAAGCTGTCGGGCCCCGATGGAGACGCCGGCCCCCGATCGCGGGGCGGATGGTCCATGGTTGTGGAATCGAAATCCGGCATGGAACATCATCCACAGAAACGGACAGGTTTGGGAGCTCATCCGGTTTGCATATCGTCAAGGATGACCGGCTTCGGGAGCCGGCTCCGAGTTCGATGAGTCTTCAGCTTCCTCGGGGATCAAGTCCCCCAGACGACATCGGAATCCTGGGATGACGTCCTCACCCGTGAGTTCGTCTCCCACCTCCAGCCAGGTCCCGGATTTGTCGATCCGGATGACCAGGGCGCTACGAGTCTCTGGAGTGATGACCCAGACAAGCTTCACCCCTGCTCTCAGGTATTCCTGAACCTTTTCATGCAGCGTACGAGCCACATCGTTTGGAGAAACAACCTCGACCGCCAGGTCAGGAGGGATCGTGACGTAGCCGTCGGACCAATGCTCCTTGGAAGGAATCCGATTCTGACTGATGAACGAGAGGTCCGCACGCCGCACCTGGCGCGGTTTCCAGGAGAAACAGCGGTAACCGCATTCGGAGTCCACGACCCATCCCAGCTTGTGTTCCTCACAGTATGTCTCAAGTTTCCGCACCAGCCTCACCGCGACTCGACTGGAAAGCAGGCTCACACTTCGCTCCTTCAATGCTCCATCGACCAACTCGTAATGTCCCCCGTCGGACATCGCCAGGAGATCCTCGGGCGTCACCTCGATGCCGGGCGGAAACTCAGGCTGAAGTGCGAGTTCCGACTGGGTCGCGACCATCGTGCTCATGTCAGTCCTCCGTTGTCTCGGGGCCGTTGGTCCGTTCAATATACCATGGTCGCGAACAACGCGGCAGACCGAGTGCGCGGCGCGCAAAGCGGGCCGGGCGATTCCCTTGAGGGAGTCGCCCGGCCTGCCGATCCATCGTTGTTTCGCGGTCGAAACGAGAGGAGATCAATACGAGTCGGAATTGATGACCTCGCCGCCGTCGCGGGTGATCAAGGCTTTCAGCACCAAGGGCGGGATTGACCTCTTGATGTATCGGACCGATCCGTCGGCGATCAGGGCGTTGAAGCCATCCGGCGTGAATCCGCCCAGCTCGGGTAAGGGTCCGTTGGGGTCAAAGGGGATATCTTCCGGCTTGGTCCAGGGAATGTCGCGCTGGGCCTCGACAGCGAGGATCGTGTTCGAGGACCCGTCGGTGATCTGCATGAGACTCGGCCCTTCCGGAGCCAGCACACGCCCCGGCTGCCCTGGAGGGGCACTGCCGATCCCGATGCCCGTTCCCGGCCCAGCGGCGCCTGGAAGCCCGATACCCACTCTCCCTCCGGCGGCCCCTTGCGCTGACCCGGTGTCTACCGCCGTCGACCTGCCGGAGAAGACGAAATACGAGCTGTTGGTCCGGCTCGAGGGCGTACCGCCGGGGCCGGAGTAGCTGTAAACCGAAGGCATCTTGTCGATCAGCTTGCGGTTGTTCGGACTGTCCCAGGGCTCGTCGAAGTTGTAGGCATTGAACAACTCCTGCTGCTCGATGTAGGGCAAGATCGCGACTCGCCAGCTATAGGGGACAGACTTGGTCTTGCCGCCGAGATTGATCGAAGCCGGGAAATGGCCGTTCTGAGCGTGGTAATTGTGGAACGCCAGGCCAATCTGCTTGAGGTTGTTCGTGCTCATCGAGCGGCGGGCGGCGACTTGGGCGCTGGTGACGGCCGAAACCAGGGACTTGATCCCTTCGGCGAGATCGACGGCGGACTCGGCATGGACATGCACGAAGCTCTCAGAGGTCTCAACCCGGGCCTTCTCCAGGAGGGAACCGGCGGCCTGGACCACCCACTCCATCGCGTCGCCGCCCGGAACAAGCCTGCGGTCGACATCCCGCCGCAAGCCTTGCGTCGCATTCTTGCCCAGGGTCAGCAGGGCCTGAAGCGTCTCGACCACCGGTTTCGCGTCCTGATCGGAACCGGCACGGGCCACGAGGTCAAGGGTTAGCTTTTGATCGGAGGCACTCATGCCCATCGCGTAGGATTTCGCTTTGTCGAGGAGTGGGGAGAAGGTCTCGAGCTTTAACATCGCGTCGGATGGATGCCCGGGTGCCGTGCGACCGCCTGGTCGGCCCTGATCGATCCGACGCCGGAGCCATCGGGTCTCGAAGGCCAGCATGACCTGGCCCTTGGGAACCTTCTTCCAGGCCTCGTCCCAGCTCCTTCGCGGCTCGGGTGCATTACGGTCCTCGATCAGCTCGGGGAGCAGGTCTTCGCGGGCCGCGACCAGCGTCTGGGCATCGGGCATGTAGATTCCAACGGAGATCCAGGGTCGGCTTGCAGTATGGCGATAATAGGTCTGGCCGTCGTGTCGGGCTTCTTCCTGGAAGAAAGAGAAGAACTCTTCCCGCTGCAACGCCTTCCAGTCCTGGGGTTTCTTGGTGCGTAAGACGAATCCGGAAGGAGTCGGTATGAGCGGCGAACCGCCTGGCCCTGCCGGATCCTGGGATCCCCCTTCCCAGAACACGAGTACCTGGTCGATGTCCTCCGGGGCGACGAACTGCAATCGGCTGAGGGGCGGCCCTTTCCCCAAGGAATTGACCAGCGATCGGAGATCGCGGCGCCGGAGCAGTGAACCGGGCCGGATGCCCAGGACCATCTTCGTATCGGCGGGCAGGAAGGCCATGTTGAACGACTCGTCGCCCGCCGATGCGACGGCGGCGACCCGATCTCCCGCCTGGCCCTGGGCCAGGACCGACGTCTCGCCGACGGGCCCGCGCAGGCCGGCGATCAGCAGACCCAGCGTGGCGAGGGCGCCGACCGTCAGCACGCGAGCCGCGATCGGCAAGGATCCCGGGCGGATGTGTTTCGCATTGCGGAGCATCTCGATCCTCCGGACAAAAGTGCCATGTGATGGGAGAAACGCGCGGGCCGGCCAGGTCATGGCTCGGCTATCGCGGCGCAAGGCCATCCGGGCCAGGGTCGCGAGATACGACGGCTTGCCGCCCGAGAGCCGGGCGCCCCAGGCGTCGGCCGCGAGCTCTTGCTCCAGTCGGAGCCGCGCCGCCAGCCAGTGGGCCAGGGGATGATAGAAGTGCATCGCCAGCCCAAACTGGGCCAGCAGTCCCGACAGGAAATCGCCCCGGAGCACGTGCGCCAGCTCATGCACCACGACCGCGCGACGCTCGTCGGCACGCCATTCGCGCCAGTCGCCGGGCAGGAGCAAGAGCGGCCGACGCCAGCCGATCATGGCCGGGGTCGAGAGCCCGACCAGCTCCCGGGCCTCCACCCGACGCGTGCAGCTCAGCTCGGCCCGGACGATCTCGATCGTGTCCTCCAGCTCGCGGTCGACGATCGGCAGGCTCCGAGCCCGCAGTCGCGCGATGCCCCAGAGTCCGACACCCAGGCGCGCCAGTCCGAGGCCCAGACTCATGAAGAAGGCCATCGCGAGCCATTCCGGCCAG
>JBKQHM010000545.1:0-21581 GCA_052148775.1 Isosphaeraceae bacterium
AGCTCCCCTGGTACGCCCGATTCGACGGCCGGCTGCCCATCATCGACAGCCAGGGCACGGGCCTCAAGGCCCTCGAGCACGTCAAGCAACACGACCCGAACCCGGACGCCCCGCTCGGCGACGACGCCGCCATCCAGGTGGCCCAGTATTATATGAAGCACAATGATTTCGAGTCCGCCGCGCTCTATTACGATCAATTCATCGCCGAATACCACAAGAGCCCCTACTTGCAGGAGGCGCAGCTCGCCGCGATCGAGGCGCGGATGAAGGGCTACCTCGGGCCCGATTATGACGGGTCGGGCCTGGAGAAGGCCCGCGAGCTGATCAAGAACACCATGTCGACCTTCCCCGAACGCCAGGCCAGCTTCGAAAAGCTCTATCATACGCTCGACGTGATCAACGAAGCCCAGGCCGAGAAGACCTACACCGACGGGATGTACTACAAGCGGATCGGCAAGGTGGCATCGGCCGAGTACTATTTCGGCAAGATCCCTCAGCGATGGCCCAACAGCCCTTGGGCCGTCAAGGCCAAGACCGAGCTGACCCAGCTCGCCAAGCTCCCGCGCAAGCCTTCGAAGCCCACCAGGATCTTTATCCCACCCGGCGGCATCAACGGCGGCGGCATGGGCATGGGCGGCATGGGCGGCATGGGCGGCATGGGCATGGGCGGCATGGGTATGGGCGGCATGGGTATGGGCATGCCCGGCATGGGTATGGGCGGGGGCATGATGTGAGTCGGGAATGGGGAGTGGGGAGTGAACGGGCCGTGTTAGCGATTGGCAAGGGGCGAGCCGATGCGTAGAGTTGCTTTTCCTTGCTCGACGCTCGCAACGACCGGGGAGGTTCTCATGCGGGTCGATGGTTTTCGGCGTCCGGGACGCAACGCGGGCTCGCTGCCCGGTGGCTCGCGACGGTCCGGGTGGTGCTCGCACCTGGCCCTCTCGCTGGCGATGATCGGCCTGGCGGGCGCGCTCGCCGGTTGCAGCAGCCTGCCCATCGGATCCCCCCTCGACCCGGCCGACAAGGACGGGTTCTTCGGCTGGCACGTGGGTGCGCCCTTCGACACGTCGGAGATCAAGACGGTCTTCGTCTACTTCAAGACCCAGACCTATCGACGCGACTTGCAGCTCATGCTCACTGAGGCCGTGACGAAGGAAATCAACCTGCGTACGCCCTTCCGGGTCGTCGGCAAGCCGGAGCAGGCCGACTCGATCCTCAGGGGCGTGATCACGGTGGCCGACAAGAATCTGGTCGTCGAGGCGCCCACCAACCTGCCCCGCGAACTCAACGCCACCATGACCGTCTTTATCAACTGGACGCACAACCCTGAGACCGAGGACGAGAAGAAGCGGCTGCCGACGCAGGTCACGGAAGTGAACAACTTCGTGCCCGAAGTCGGCGAGACCACCCTCTCGGCCTATACGCAGCTCGTCCAGAGCATCGCCAAGCAGATCGTGGATATGATGGAACAGCCGTGGTTCTCGGACGAAGACCTGAAGTGACCCGGCTATGGCCGACCGGATGATGCAGCATGGGCCGAACCGACATGGCGCGCTGGAATGCCCGGGGGCGGACGATCCTCGGCGTCGACGATCCCGTCCCCAAGGTGATGGGGATCGTCAACCTCACGCCGGACAGCTTCTCCGACGGCGGGCAGATCGCCGATCGCGAGGAAGCCCTCGCCCACGCGCGGCGGCTCGTGGAGGATGGGGCGGACCTGCTGGACCTGGGCGGCGAGTCGAGCCGCCCGGGGTCCGAGCCGGTGTCGCTCTCCGAGGAGCTGCGACGGATCGTCCCGGCCGTGGAAGCCCTGTCCGATCGCCTGGACGTGCCGATCTCGATCGACACAACCAAGGCGGAAGTCGCCCGGCGGGCCCTCGAGGCCGGCGCCTGCATCATCAACGACATCACCGCGATGTCGGGCGACCCGGACATGGGCCGGGTGGCGGCCGAGTCGGGCGCGGGCGTCGTGCTGATGCACATGCAAGGCGTCCCGAGCACGATGCAGGAAGACCCCCGCTATGCGGACGTCGTCCGCGAGGTCTACGACTTCCTGGCGCGTCGCGCGGATTGGGCCGAATCGATCGGGATCCCCCGCGATCGGATCGCCATCGACCCGGGGATCGGCTTCGGCAAGACGATCGAACATAACCTGGAGATCTTGCGGAACCTTCGTCGATTTGACACGCTGGGGTGTGCCGTGGTGATCGGCACATCGCGGAAGGGTTTCCTGGGCAAGATCACCGGGCGGGCGTTGCCCGCACGCGCGACCGCCTCGGTCGTCTCGTCGCTGGCGGCCTGCGTCCAGGGCGCCCGGGTCGTGAGGGTCCACGACGTCGCACCGATGGTCGATGCGATCAAGGTCTGGGGGGCGGTGCAGGGTTGGAGGAAGACATCATGAGCGCGAGCACGAGCCTGGTCGCGGAATCCGCCGAAGGCGTCGAGCCCTGTACGATCATCACCTCGAGCCTCTGTCTGGACCTGGCCCAGCAGGCGAAGCTGGCCTCGCGGAAGCTGGCGGTCGCCGGCGGTGCCGCCAAGGACGCCTGGCTGAAGCGATCGGCCGCCGCCCTGGTCGCGCGCCGCGAGGAGATCCTCTCGGCCAATGATGGGGACGTCGCGGCCGCGCCCGGCCGGGGGCTCGGGGCCGCGGCAATCGACCGGCTGCGGCTCGACCCCAAGCGGGTCGACGAAATGGCCCAGGCGCTGCGCGACGTCGCCGCGATGCCCGACCCCATCGGCGAGACCATCACCTCGAGCCGACGGCCCAACGGCCTCGACGTGCGTCAGGTCCGGGTCCCGCTGGGCGTGATCTTCATGATCTACGAGAGCCGCCCGAATGTGACGGTGGACGCCGCCGCCCTCTGCATCAAGAGCGGGAACGCCGTGATCCTCCGGGGCGGCAAGGAGGCGATCTACACCAACCGCGCGCTGCACCGGATCCTCGCCGACGAGCTCGCGGCCTGCGGCCTGCCCGAGCATGGCGTCCAGCTCGTGCCGACGACCGACCGCGCCGCCGTCGGCGAGCTCCTGGCCCTGCCCGAGTACATCGACCTGGCGATCCCCAGGGGCGGCGAGGGCCTGATCCGGCGGGTGGTCGCCGAGGCGAAGATGCCGGTCCTGAAGCATTACCAGGGGAACTGCCACGTCTACGTGGACGCGCGTTGCGACCTCGACATGGCGGTCAAGATCATCCTCAACGCCAAGGTCCAGCGCCCGGGCGTCTGCAACGCGGCGGAGACCCTTCTGGTCCATCGCGCGGTCGCGCCCTACTTCCTCCCCAGGGCGGCCGACGCCCTCGTCGCGGCCGGGGTCGAGCTCCGCGGAGACCCCATCGCCCGGATGATCGTCCCAGACATGACCCGCGCCGAGCTGGCCGACTGGGATACGGAGTACCTCGACAAGATCCTGGCCGTGGCCGTGGTCGAATCCCTCGACGACGCGATCGCCCACATCACGAAACACGGCTCGGGCCACACCGAGGCGATCGTCACGAGCGACCTCTCGGCGGCGCGCCGGTTCGTCGCCGAGGTCGACAGCTCGGCCGTCATCGTCAACGCCAGCACCCGATTCAACGACGGCGGCCAGCTCGGGCTCGGGGCCGAGATCGGGATCAGCACCGACAAGATCCACGCCCGAGGTCCCTGTGGACTCCGCGAATTGACCAGCACCAAGTGGATCGTGTTCGGTGACGGCCACATCCGCGAGTGAACCGAATCCCCTCAAAGCACCGAACCCGCTTGACTCCGCAGTCGTAGTACCAATAATGAATCGCGGAGGTTGGTGCGGTCCACAACGACCTATCCAGCACAACAAGGATTGAAACACAATCGGGGGCGAACTAGGATCGACCGGATGTCCGATGCGACGTGTGGCGTGCCGAGGTTGGTCAGCGGGCCTCGTTAAAAGCCGACTAAAACTTTACCTGCCAACAACACTGTTGGTCTCCGTCTCGCTGCCTAAAAAACAGCTGCGGCCCCGCGCCGGGTTTTTGCCCGAGAGATGCGGCCGGGGACGACAATTCGGGATCGCTTGAGCTTAACCGCCTGTTGCGGCTCAGGTTAAATTCATGACGGGATAAGCCGAAGGGGACCTTGCCGATCGGGGCCCCGAGGCTGACACTCAAATGAACGGCTACGCACGTAGAGGCCGTCGTTGACGCTTCTCGGGACGCGGGTGCAATTCCCGCCGCCTCCACTTGAAAGCCACTTGCAATCGCTCGCAAGTGGCTTTCTTTATTGAAGCGCCCCCCAATCAGGAAATCGATTCGAGCGTCAGGACGAAGATGAGGGTCGAATTGGCCGGAATGGGCCCGTTGGCGATGTCGCCGTACCCTTCCGCCGGCGGGATTTCCACGATCCGCGTCTCTCCGACCTGCATGCCGACCGTGCCCTCGTCGAAGCCGGGGATGACTTGGCCGTTACCGAGCGTGTAGCTGAGCGGCGTCCCGCCATCGTTGATCGAGTCATCGAAGATCTCGCCGTTCTTCGCGAGATATCCGGTGTAGAACACGCTGGCGGTCTGTCCGGATTGGATCTGCGGGCCCGAGCCTGGCGCGATGGTCGCGACCTTCACGCCGCCGGACAGCGTGGTGTATGTGGGCTGGCTCACGGTGAAGTTCTTGCGACCCGTGCTCTTGCCGAATCCCGCGCTGGGGATGAACTGGGCGCTGACCGTATACTTCCCGAAATAGAGCGCGCCGCCGCCGCCGGGCTGGGGAGTCAGGGTGTAGGTGGCCTCGCTGTACGCAGACCTCGGGTTCGTCGACGTCGTCGGAGAGACTGTGAGCGACTGAATCACCTGGCCATGCTCCACGAGGTTGACCGTGCCCTGCGGCGACCCCGCCGATGCGGGGGCTCGCACCGTCACGGTGAACGTGATCGGCTGGCCGAGCGTCCCGGCGCTGACCGCCAGCGTCGTCTCCGTCGCCGACTTCTTGACGGATCTCGCGTCGGCCACCTCGGCGCCCTGATTGAGGGCACCTCCGGAGTCGACGGCAGCAGCGATCCCGGACAGGAGCAGACGGCTTTCCAGGGCCTCGTTGACGACGGAAAGCGCCGGCGCGAAGCGAAATCGTCTCTTGGACATGCGGTGGTCCTGCAAAACAGATCGGAAACCGGTCGATGACTGGAATAATGCGTTGATCCGGCCCCAGATGTTGCCAGCTTCAGGGCTCGCCAGTATACAGACCGCCCGCTTTGAGAAAACCGGAGTTTTTGGCAACTCACGATTGACTCGGTAAAGATCGGTAAAGTGCGGCCGATGTGCGTCGGACCCGGACCGGAGTCAGGGTGCCCGGTTCGTCACGCATTCCAGGATCTTCTGCTCGCGAGACTGGAACAAGCTCCCTTGCCATTCCAGGGTAAGCCAGTAGATGAGGACGACGACGACGCATTCGACCAGGGAGAGGACCAGGTATATCGGGAGGCTCTCGGGCCAACCCGCGAATCTCAGCAACGCCTCGGTTCCCAGCGGGAGCAGCGTCGGACCTTCGGCCAGCGGGAGGAGGAAGGTGAACATCAACAGTTGCAAGAGGACCGTGCTCATCTTCGGGTTCGCTGCCTTCAGCGACCCCGCGGCCACGTAAAACGGGGCGAAGATCGAGACAAAGTTCGTGAAGAGGCAGAACAAAAGGAACATCGAGACATATTGCGGGAACATCGCCGCGAAGTGATCGAGCCTCATGGGACAGAGCACCTGCACGACCGCCAGCAGGACCACGGCCATCCCCATCGCCAACGGGGCGAACGTGAGATTCTTGCCGAGGAGGATGTCCCGCCGGGACGCCGCACTCAGCACGAACACGCGAAACCCGTCGCGGTCGAACCCGAATTGATTGCCCATGAGTTGCAGCACGCCGAGGAGCACCAGACCCATCCCGCCGATGGCGACGAGCGGCCGGAGCAATTCCGGCATCTCGTGACGATTCTTGAATACCATGGAGCCGAAGATGGGGATCATGATCAACGGTGTCAACAACATCATCTTCGCCTCGGGCGACCGTATCAGCGAACGCAAGCCCCCCAGTGCGATGACGGAAACCGGTTCCGACACGCCCGGAAGGCGCGTTTCCATCAGCCGGACCCCCGGTTTCCGGGGACTCGTTGCCGCTGGAACGGCCGGCACCGGCCGGCCTTTCCGGTTCGTGGACTGCCCCTGATACATCCCCAACGTCGTGCGGTACGCCCGCCAGAGACTGACCGTCCCGATCATCGTCATCCCCAATAGCCCCAGGATCGATGGCAGCACGCGGCCCTCAGCCGCGGAAAACACGCCCAGGGGCAGCCATCCGACTGGCAAGATCAGATTCACCAACCGGGCCGTGCGCTCCGAGCGTTCCGCAAGGACGCGGTCGGCCTCCTGTTTCGCAACCTGGTACTTTTTCAGGAGGTCCTGCTGTCGACGCACGGCCTCCTTGCCATCGAGCTCCTGCGATCTCATCGCGCGATCCAGTTTCGATATCTCTTCCACGAGGATCTTCGACCGGTCTACCTGCTGTTGTACTCCCCCCATCCCGTAGAGGTTCATCAGGTTCGGCAACTGGACGAGCAGCACGAATCCCGTGGTCGCGACGACGATCACCGTCCGGCGGCGGCGGGGATTGCTCATCAGGGCCGCCAGCCAGCCCTGAAACTGGTACGTGAGGGCCGTCACCATGAGCAGGAACGCCGCCAGCAATGGCAGGACGGGCAAGAACAGGATCCCCTTGGTATAGATCAGGGCCACGCCGAACCCCAGCATCACCGGACCGAACAGGATCAGGCTCAGGCGCAGCAGCGAGCTGAGATAATTGACCAGGAACGCCCCGTTGACCGAGACGGGCAGGTGCAGGAACTTCGACAACGAAAGGGGGTCGCTCCTCTGCAACTCGGTCAGCAGGCCGATGCCCCAGAAGAACAGGAAGGCGACGATCAGGCCGTCCCAGGCGTACAGGAGATAAACCGGCTCGGCCCTGGGAATCAGGTAGACGCCGAGGAGAAAACAGCCGATGAACGAGGGGATCGCGATGACCAGCAAGGCGATCGTGACGATCGTCATCAGCACGGCGTTGATCGCGCCGGAGCGTCGCCATTGATTGGCCAGCAACCGCCATCGCAGCCAGGCGAAGGCTTGCAAGTGTTGCCAGTTCATGAGGCCGCCTCCTCGAGCCAGTTCAGCTTTGGCGGGGCTTCGTGATCCGCCCCCACCTTCTGCAGGAACCGATCTTCCAGCGAGCTTCCCCGCCGGATCGTTTCCAGGGCGTCCTGTTCGACCAGCTCGCCCTTGACGATGATGCCCACGTGTGTGCAAAGCCGCTCGACGATCTCCAGGACGTGCGAGGTCAAGAAAACCGTCGACCCGCGTGCGACAAACCCCGCGAGCAAGTCGCGAATCACGCGCGAAGTGACCGCGTCGACTCCCTCGAAGGGCTCGTCGAGGAAGAGCAGGTCGGGATTCGGCAGCAGCGCCGCGGCCATGGCCAGCTTCTTCTTCATGCCGTGCGAGTATTCCAGCGTGAGCTTCTTATCCTCGCCTTGCAGGTCCAGCAGCGAGAGCAGTTCATCGGAACGGCTGCGGATCGTGTCGCGCGGCATCAGATGGATCCGGCCGACGAACGTGAGGTACTCGTGCGCCGTCAGGTTATCGAAGAGCGCCAGGTCCTCCGGGATGACTCCCATACGGCGCTTGGCCTCCAGGGCTTCGCGGGGATCGAGCATGTTCCGTCCCAGCACGGTCATCTGCCCGCCGGAAGGGGCCAGCAGTCCGGTCAGCATCTTGATCGTGGTCGATTTCCCCGCGCCGTTGGGCCCCAGGAAACCGTAAAACGTGCCTCGTTCGACGGCCAGGTCGATGCCCTTCACCGCGCAGAAGTCGTCGAAGAACCGGGTCAACTGGTGCGTCTCGATCGCCAGGCTCATTGACAGCACTCTCCGAGGATTGTCCGTTGATGAACGGTTCGACGATAACACAGACCTCGGAGCCGGGCTACCACCACTTGGCGGGCGGGAGGATCGACATGATATAATCGATCCTTCGAATGACCGGGGACCACCTCCTTCAATCTTCGGAGCTCCCGGTGGGGGGCCCGACCTCTCTGGATTCGCGTGAAGGCGGGCGCTGATGGCGGAAAACGTACCCGTGCCCACCGAGCCGCCCGGCCTCGACGCCCTGCTGAAGCGTCATTTCGGTTTCCGGTCCTTCCGCCCTCACCAGCGGGAGATCGTCGAGAGCCTGCTGGCCGGCCAGGATGTCCTGGCGTTGCTCCCGACGGGGGGCGGCAAGTCGCTGTGCTATCAGCTCCCGGCGATCGCCGTCGACGGACTCACGGTCGTCGTCTCGCCCCTGATCGCCCTGATGAAGGATCAGGTCGACAGCCTGGACGAGATCGGCGTGCCGGCGACGTTCCTCAATTCGTCGCTGCCCCCGGACGAGTACGGGAGGCGATGGAGGGACCTCGGTCGTCGCGGGTACAAGATCCTCTATCTGGCGCCGGAACGCCTCGTGACCGAGGAGATGCTCGGGGCCCTGCGGGCGTGGAACGTCGGCCTGATCGCCGTCGACGAGGCCCATTGCATCTCGGAATGGGGCCACGATTTCCGTCGCGAGTATCGCGAGCTCGCCGTCTTGCGGCAGCAATTCCCCCATGTGCCGCTCATCGGCCTCACGGCCACCGCGACGGCCCGCGTCCGCGACGATATCGTCTCGATGCTGCGCATGAGGGAACCGCGTATCCACGTCGCCAGCTTCAATCGCCCGAACCTGTCGTACCGCATCGTCCCGCGAGTGTCGCCGCTCAAGCAGGTTCTGGCGATCCTCGCCGAGCATCGGGGCGAGAGCGGCATCATCTATTGCATGACCCGCAAGCGCACCGAGGAGCTGGCGGAGTCGCTGGCCGATGCCGGAATCGCGGCCTCCGCGTACCACGCCGGTCTGGATGCGACCGAACGCGCCCGGCGACAGGACCTGTTTATCAAGGACCAGGTCCAGGTCATCGTCGCGACCGTCGCGTTCGGCATGGGCATCCATAAGCCCGACGTCCGATTCGTCGTGCATCATGACCTGCCCAAGAACATCGAGAGTTACTACCAGGAAACGGGCCGGGCTGGGCGAGACGGCCTCCCGGGCGAGTGTGTACTCCTCTACGCTCCATCCGATGCCGTGAGACTTCATCGCCTCATCGATACGATGGAAGACGAACACGAACAGATGGTGGCTCGCAAGCACCTCACGCAGCTCATCGAATTCTGCGAGAGCGCCCTCTGCCGTCGGGTCCAGCTCCTCCAGTACTTCGGAGAGACCTATCGAGGGAGCGACGGAGAAGCACTCGTCGCATGCGGAGCCTGCGACAACTGCCTCACGCCGCGCGATCGCATCGACGGCACCTTGCCGGCGCAGAAGTTCCTGTCCTGCGTCCTGCGGATCGAGCAGAAGAGCGGTTTCAAGGTGGGCCTCCATCATGTCGTCGACGTGCTCTGCGGTGCGGAGACGGAGAAGGTGCGGAAGTGGGGGCATGAGCGGCTCTCGACCTACGGAATCGGGAAGGAGCATTCTCGGTACGAGTGGGCTCACTTCGCGAGGGAGTTCATCCGACTCGGCTTGCTGCTCCAGAACACCGCCCAGTTCAACGTCCTCGAGGTGACCCCGGGAGGACGCGACTTCCTGAAGAACCGAGCCCGCGTCGAAGTGAATAAGCCGCTGGAGACGGCCCGGTTGAGCCGCGAGAAGCGCGATCAACAGAAGAAGATGACGGGGGCCATGTCGTACGATACGGACCTCTACGCCCGCCTCCGCGATTGGCGCAAGAAGATCGCGGCCGAACGCGGCGTCCCCGCCTACGTGATCTTTCACGACTCCACCCTCCAGGCGATCACGCATGAAAGGCCGACGAGCATGTCCGCCCTTTCGCGAATCGCGGGCCTCGGCGATCGGAAACTCGCCACATACGGCGAGCAAATCCTCGCGGTGATCCGGGCTTCGGCTTAGAAACCATCGAGTCGCTCCATGCCGACGGAATCCCCGTGGGGCTTCGCCGATTCGCCGACGTCACGTTTCGCCTTTGCGCATCAGCCCGGAGTCGTTAAGCTTCCGTGTTAAAGCACTCGGTGGGCTCCATGGACGATCCCCCGATGAATCAGCCGGTGTATGCCAGTCGAGGGAGGGAACCCGTATGCGACGGATCGCGGTGTTGAATCAGAAGGGCGGAGTTGGCAAGACGACGACGACGGTGAACCTGGCCGCTGCGCTGGCGATCTCGGGGTTCAAGACTCTGGTCATGGACCTCGATCCCCAGGCCCACGCGACGCTCCACCTGGGCCTGCTACCGGGCCGTTCGGGACCGTCGCTCTATGAGGTCTTGACCGAGGGCCTGCCGCTCTCCAAGGTCCGGCGTACTGTCGCACCGAACCTCTCGATCTGTGGCAGCCACATCGACCTCGCCGGCGCCGAGCTCGAATTGCTGGGCACCGTCGGCCGCGAGGTCATCCTCCGCGACCAGATCAACGCGGACACCGAGTCCTTCGACTACGTCCTGATGGACTGCCCCCCGTCCTTGAGCGTCCTGACCCTCAACGCCCTCTGCGCGGCCACGGAGGTCCTGATCCCGCTCCAGGCCCACTTCCTGGCGCTCCACGGGCTTTCGAAGCTGCTGGAGACGGTGAACCTCGTCTCGAAGCGAGTCAACCGCGAGTTGAAGGTGGGCGGCATCGTCCTGTGCCTCTATGACGCCGGTACCCGGCATGGCAGCGAAGTCATCGAGGACCTCAATACCTTCTTCGACGGTCGCCGCAAGGCCGACGCGCCCTGGGCCGACGCGAAGCTGTTCCAGACGCGGATCCGGCGCAACATCCGGCTCGCGGAGTGCCCGAGCTTCGGGCAGTCGATCTTCCAGTATGCCCCCACGAGCCGGGGGGCTGAGGATTATTCCTCGCTGGCCGCCGAGATCCAGGGCCTGCCCGCGGCATCCATCTGGCAAGGATCCGAGGAGAAGCCGGCCGACGCCGCCACGGCGGCGTGATCTGCCGGTGGTGATGGCGAGACTCGAGGAGGAGAGCTGGCCGACACCGCAACCGCAGCGCGGCGACCGGCCCGGATCCTCAGATCTCGGCGAGCGCTGGCGTCGATCACAACGTCGCCCTCACGTTCGTCTCGACGCCGATCGGTATCATCGAATCCTCGGGAACAAAGCTGCCCACTTGATCGAATGGGGCATTGGGCTGGGTCTCGGTCCAGACGGCGAACGTGTAATGATTGAGCGAGAACCCTTCCGTGGGGAGCTGGCTCGTATCGAGCAGGATTCGCACCGTCGGACCTGCCACCTGGATCACCGGCGAGCTGATCGTCTGCGTCGTCCCCGTGGTCAGGTCGGTGATCGTGGCGGAATTGCCCTGACCGTAGGGTCCCACGGTCACGGCGACCAGCGCATCGGGCGTGATCCCGGGGCGGCCGGCGAAATACGGGCCGAGCCGCGAACCGGCTCCCCGGTTGATGGCGAAGACGACGGTCGAGGCGAACGGGGTCGTCGTGAAGGGCCCTCGGACGATCGCCCCTAGCTCGATCTTCTTCCCCTTCAACGCGACCGCCCCGCCGACATTCAGGGCCAGCACGTCGTGCGGTGCCCCCGTGTAGCCGCTTTGAAGGTTGATCTGCTTGACGACGATCCCCGGCACGCTGTACTGGGTGATGCTGCCGTCGGAGAAGCCCGCGGCCACCCCCAGTGGATTCTTGACCTCCTTGAGCGCGAGGGCCGTGATTTCATGACCCGCGCCGCCGAGCAGGGCATTGATGATGGCCGCCTTCCCCGCCCCACTGAACGAGATCTTCGGCTCGTGATGTCGAACCAGGGCGACGGCCGACTCGTGCGGCGGCTTGACCCCCGCCACGCTCATCAAGGCCCGTCCCTCGAGCGGCTCGAATCCCAGATCTCTGCGCCTCGCCCTGGTGTTCCGGCTCATCGAGGTCGTACTCCAAGCATGGCGGATCGAGGCCCCTGCCCGGCAATTCGGCCGGTCAGAATCAAGCGGCTCGACCTTCGCCACAGTTACACTCTACTATTCAAGCCGTTGAAATCGAGATTCCGGACAAAATGTCTGCCCTATTCTCAAGCCTCGTCAGCTTACCAGGCTCGAATCCCATGAGGTAGAGAGGTGATGCAAGATTGCGCTGGGTAGGAATCGACGAAGCCGGGTATGGTCCCAACCTGGGTCCGATGGTGATGACGGCCGTGGCGGCGGAGGCGCCGGACCCCGGCCGCGCTCCTGGTGTACCCGTTCGCGCACCGGATCTCTGGCGGGACCTGGCGGGGACCATCGACCGAGCGGGCGGGAATCCGGCCCGGCTCTGGGTGGATGATTCGAAGGCCATCCTCCGCGGCGGCAAGGGGCGCGAACGGATCGAAGCCGGATGCCTGGCCGCAGTCCATGCGGCCGGCCTGGGGCTGCCCGCTACGTTGGCCGATCTGCTCGCGGCCATCAAGGCCGGCACGCCCGCCGATGCCGAGCTCTTGCCGTGGTGCGACGCCGATGCCGTCGCCGTCTCCTGGCCCTGGTGCCAGAGGCGCGACGTGGTTCAAGAGCTCCTGGAGCGGCGGACGCTGGAGCCCGATGGGGAATCCTGGCGACTCGCCGCGATCCACACGGTCGTCGTCGGACCCTGCCGATTCAATCGCGAACTCGAGTCGTCGGACTCGAAGGCCGAGATCCACTTCGGCGCATTCGCGCAGCTCCTGCGCGCGGTCTGGGATCGGGCCATCGATGGCGTGACGACCTCGGTGACCGGCGACAAACATGGAGGCCGGCATTACTACCTGGAGCCGCTCTCGCGGTCGTTCTCCGACGCGTGGATCGACCGAGGGCATGAGGGGCCCGGATCGAGCCGGTACACGATCCGCGACTCCGCACGGCGCCTCGAGCTGAACCTGATCCCGAAGGCCGACCGCGACGACGGCCTGGTGGCGCTGGCGTCCATCATCAGCAAGACGGTCCGGGAACTCTGGATGGACGGATTCAATCGATACTGGTGCGACCGGGTCCCGGGCCTGCGCCCCACCGCGGGTTATCCGGTCGATGCCCGGCGATTCCGCTCGGCGATCGAGGAAGCCGCTACGGCGTCGGGATGCGATCCCGCGATCTGGTGGCGTGTCCGGTGAGGCTTCCAGGACTCCCGTGAGTCGGGGTCGAGGACGCGCGTTCGCGCGCTTCGGGTTGGCTCAGCGTTCGCGGTAGACGATTCGACCTTTGGTGAGGTCATAGGGCGTGATCTCGACGGTCACCCGGTCGCCGGGCACGATCCGGATGAAATTCTTCCGCATCTTCCCGGCGATATGGGCCAGGATTTTGTGTCCGTTCTCCAGCTCGACCATGAACTGAGTATTGGGGAGCGCTTCGACGATGCGCCCCTCCGTTCGAATCGGTTCCTCTTTGGGCACGCGGATCTCCTGGAACGACCAGCGCCGGCCACCTCCTGGTCTGTGGGGTGTAAGATCAGGCCGAACTCCAAGGAATCTCGCAACGTCTCGCACTCAGAGGGCCGGGGCGAAAAGCGGACGCCTGGCCATGCCGAGGGGCCGGGGCGGGACGTGGGAGAGTCATCCTGATCGAGGCGTTTCCAGGATAATCGATCGCCGCCGGATTGACCAGCGCGCACCTTAAAGATTCAGGGTAGAAACGGCGGCATCACTCCCGTGACGCGGAATCGGACGTAGTAGACGGCATCCACGGCGGTCATGGCCAGTCCGCGGGCGTCGCGATCGCACCAGGCGAGGTTCGCGGGACGCTTGGGCAAGGCCAGGATTCCCAGCAGACGCCCGTCCGGTTCGTACACCCAGACCCCCTGGGCGACCGCCGCATAGACCCGCCCCTCCCGGTCCACCTTCACCCCGTCGGGGCCGCCTCGCTCGGTCGGATCCATCCGGGCGAAGACCCGGCCCGACGCGACATTCAGCCGGCCCGAGGGCTCGACCTCGAACGAGCGGATGTGGTATCGGGCCGTGTCGCAGATGTAGAGGATCCGCTCGTCGGGCGAGAAGGCCAGGCCGTTGGGCTTCTCGAAATCGTCGAGCAAGAGGGTCGGGCTGTCCCCGCGAGACCCCTCCGGGCGTAGGTCCAGAGAAAAGACCCCCTGGAAGTGGAGTGCGCGCGCGGACGGTGCGACGCCGTAGGGCGGATCGGTGAAGTAGACCATGCCGTCGGACCGGCAGACGACATCATTCGGGCTGTTGAGCCGCTGGCCCGACCAGGTCTCGACGAGGGTCTCCACCCCGGCGCCGTCGGGCGCCATCCGCGACACGCGGCGTCCGTTCTGCTCGCAAAAGATGATGCGACCGCCAGGGCCGAACGTCTGGCCGTTGGCCGCCCCGGTGCGCTCCCGGACCAGTTTGACCGAACGATCGGGGGCGATCCGGTACGTCTTTTCGGCCTTGTTATCCTGGAAGAGCAGCGAGTCATCGGGGCACCAGAGCGGCCCCTCCGTGAACTCGAACCCGCTGGCCAGGCATTCCACTTCCGGACCATCGACGAGTCCCGATAGCCCCGCATCCCTGAGAATTTCCGCCATCGATCGAACCTCCCATCGGCCTGGGTTTGCCACATTCGTCCTGGCATCCAAATGCCATGCCGCGGCGACTTGCCTCGGTCCGCCGCGAGTCACGATGTGGTAGATCGAGCCATAATGGTTTACAATAAATCCAGTGTGGTCCCGCGTCGCGGGCAAGTGGGTACGGGCCTTCCGGCCCTGGTGGTCGTTCATCGCTCTATCGGCGATGGACGAGCGTCGGGACGTGAGCTTCTGTCGCCGCTAGCTAGCGCCCAAGTCCAGGCCACGAGTTTTCCAAAATCAATCGGTTTGACGAGACTTCCGTTTCGGGAGGAGCGCCGGCGATGTCTTCGGAGTCGGATTCACCCGATCTGCAAAAGGCCAAGACCTTCTTCGAGTATGCCACCGACGCCGCGAAGAAGTCGAACCTCGACTACGCGATCGACATGTGCCGCCAAGCCTGCAAGCTTGTGCCCGACAACATGTTGTATCGCCAGACTTTGCGCGGTGTCGAGCGGAAGAAGTTCAACAACGATCCGAAAACAGTCGGGAAGCTGGTGGGGGTCAGGAACCAGCCGCTGCTGATGCAGGCGAAGTCGGCCCGTTCAAAGGGGAAGTTCCAGGAGGCGCTGGAGCTTTGCGAGGCCGCCTTCGCGAACAATCCCTGGGACGTGGGGGCGGCGCGGGTGGCGGCGGAGGCGGCGGAGGGGCTCGGCCTGGGGGCTTTGTCCCAGTGGCTGATCGACTCGGTGCAGGCCGTGGCGGGCAAGGACGCCGATTTCTTCCGGTTCGCCGCGGGCATCTACGAGACGAACGAGAGCTGGGCGAAGGCCATCGCCTGCTGGGAACAGGTCAAGAAGATCAACCCCAACGATCAGGACGTCAGCCGTAAGATCAACGCCCTGTCGGCGGCCGGGACGATCAAGCGGTCGGGGCTCGACGAGGCACTCGACCAGCGGGCCGTCCAGGCCCAGAAGGCATCCTCGGAAGCCGAGTCCATGCAAGCCAAGCTCGAGAGCCTCAAGATGGAGCAGCTCACCCCCGAGCAGCGGCTGGTCAAGGAGATCGTGAGCGACCCCAAGGCGCTCCACGCCTATGTGCAGTTGGCCGACATCTATCGACAGCGCAGCGACCTCGAGAAGGCGGAGAAGGTCCTGGCCAAGGGCCTGAAGGCGAATCCCAACGACCCGGGGCTGATGTCGATCTACGAGGACACCCAGATCGGCCGCCTGAAGCGGGCGCTCGAGGTCCAGACGCATCGCGTCCAGGAAAACCCCGAGGATACCGGCGCCAAGGTCAAGCTCGATGAGCTGACCGAGATGCTCAACAAGTATCAGGTCCAGGCCTATCGACGGCGCGTCACCCTCCACCCGGAGGATGCCAACCTGCACTTCCAGTTCGGCAAGATCCTGGCCCAGTTCGGCAAGCATGACGAGGCCATCGGCGAGTTCCAGCAAGCCCGATCCAGTTCCGATCCCCAACTGAAGATCCAGGCACTGCTCCAGACCGGCCTGAGCTTCGAGGCCAACGGCGCCCCGAAACTGGCCGAGCGCAACTACAAGGACGCGCTGAAGCTCCTCGATCCGGAAGACAAGGAGAGCTTCAAGTCGATCCACTACCAGCTCGGTCGGGTCGCCGAGACCCTCGGCAACAATGAAGCCGCCGAGGAGCACTACAACGAAGTCGCCGCGCTCGACTACACGTACCTCGACGTCGCTCAGCGATTGCGCCGCTTGATCTGACCGGCAGATTCTTGGTATGATGAGCGGTCCTTCGATCCGCGGATCGAGGGGAACGGGCATATTCCAGCCGATGGAGCGGCCGCTCCTCGCGAGCCCCTGGAAATCGCCGGCCAGGTCGTAACCTGTTCTCTATTAACAACATCCACGTTCCTTGACGATTCACGGAGCTATGCCAAACTCACCTTCCGCCTACAAGCGCATGCGGCAGAGTATCAAGCGCCGCAAGCATAATCGAATCTCGAAGAAAATCATCAAGACCTCCGTGAAGCGGACTTTGGCGGACGTGGCCGCCAATGACCTGGAGAAGGCCGCGGCCGACTTCAAGACCGCGACGGCCAAGATCGACAAGGCCGGGGCACGCCGGGTCCTCCATCCCAACACCGCGGCCCGTCGCAAGAGCAGCCTGGCGCGGGCTTACGCCGCCGCCATCGCCAAGGCAAAACAGGTTTGAGCAGTAAACCGGCCTGTCCGGGGGGCGGCCGTCGGTCAAGGCGGGGACGGCTGAACGGCCCGACCCGCATCCGACATCCCGAGCACGGATCCCATGCCGACCCTCGACGAAGCCTTTGAGACCCTCCACTCGGCCCTGGTCGAGAGCTTCGGCTCGGCCCGATCCGAATTCGAGGGCCTCGCGCCTTTCGAGGCCATGCTGGCCGTCCTGTTGGCCCGGACCCTGAGCGAATCGAATTGGAGGTCGGCCCTTGACGGCCTCCGTGAGGCCGACCTCCTGACCCCCGAAGCCCTGGCCGGAGCCGAGGTCATCGAGATCGGCGACGCCGTGCGCAAGAAGGGCCGCTCGGTGTCCGCCGAGACTCTGGCACCACTCCGACATCTCGCTCGCTGGCTGGTCGAGCACCACGACGGACGGGTGGATGCGCTGTTCAACCCCGATCGATCGTCGCGTTGGCTATTCGGAGAGATCGCGGCCATCAAGGGGGTCGGGATCAAGGGGGCCGATGCGATCCTGCTCCATGCCTTGAAGCGGCCGTCCTATCCCGTCGACCGCGCCACGTATCGCATCCTCGTTCGTCACGGCTGGATCGACCCGACCGCCAGTTACGAGGAAGCTCGAGACCTGCTGATTGATCAGGTCGCACCCGACCTCGCCTCTGATATGGATAAGGCCGAATCGCTGGATGTCCGTCAGGTCAACGAACTGGCCGACATCGCTCATGGCATGGAACAGGTCGGGCGGCGATTCTGCCGCGCGGCCACCACCGATTGTGGCGAATGCCCCCTGGAGAGCCTACTCCCCGAGGGGGGGCCGCACGCGGCCGAGGATTGAGTGTCCGCGCCGGAAGCGTCGAGTTCGATCTTTTCGGTCGGGTAGGCATCGGCGACCGAGCGCTCTTTCGCTGACCCAAGAGCCGGGATGGCACGTCATGGCCGACTACTACCTCGAAGGTCCGAAACCGGCCCGCATCTATGAGGTGCTCCTGCCGAAGAAGCTCGGATATTTCGGCAAGATCCAGGAAGTCCTGGAAGATCTGTTCAACGAGCACGCGATCCGCAAGGTCCCATTCGTGCAGCAGTCGATCGCGCGCCAGCGTCGGGATCCGGCCTTCGACGAGAACGAATGGATCAAGACCCTGTGCCAGGCGTCGCGCGGTTACTCGATCTACGAGATGGACGGCCGCTATCTCTCTCCGGCAGGTCCGGTCGACGAGCGGGTCCTGGTGATCCGTTTCATCTTTCATAATCCATCGCAGCCCCCCGACTCCCGGACGGATTTCCTCGCGGCCTCGCTCGAGGTCGTCAACCACCTGGTGGCCCAGCGGTTCGCCCACGAGCTGGGAGTCGAGGAGGAGATCTGGTTCGTGGAATATCACTCCCCGCGGCTGGCCATCTGGCGACGCAATGGTGCCGATTCCCCGTCGCCCTGAACGGGAAGGGGCCGAACGAGACGGGCCGCGGCCGACGCCTCCCCGTCAGGACGTTCGGAAATGCCATCGTCCCGATGATTCCTGTCCTAAATCCGGAAGCTCGCGGACGTCACGGTGCTCGACATCCCGGACGCCTTCCACGACGCCGGGGCCGTGCTCGACACGGCGGACCACGTCCTCCTGATCGGCGTGCAGAGCATCCCCTCACTGCGGGCGATGAAGCGATTCTGCGAGCGGCACTCCGAGGAGCGAATCAACCACTCGCTCTGCGTCGTGATCAACCGATACAATCCCCAGTTGAAGGGGTTCACCGCCCCGGAGATCCCGGAATTGCTCGGGGTCCCGCGACTGGCGACGATCGCGAACGACTTCCGCGCGGTCAACCTGGCGATCAACCAGGGCAAGCCGTTGCGCCGGGTCGCGCCCGAGACGCCGATTCTCCACGACCTGAATGTCTTGATCCACTCGCTCCTGGGCCTGGAGCGCCGGCACGTCGCGCAGGGGATGCACCGGTGATTCGGCCGCGTCCTGCATGCGTTGAAACGCTGAGCCTCGACCTCGCGAGCCATCGATCGACGGGTGCCCCGCGCCCGGGTCCCCTGAGGAAAGCTCGCCTGCTTGACGGGCGGATCGGCGTGCGTAGACTGGATTCTCGTGGATTCCGTCGATCCCCCGAGATTTCCGGGCACGCAGGCGATGCCGACCGGCGCGGCGTGCCTCCCGCCCCTACCGTCCGAGGCCGAGTCTGATGACCATGCACGCGATGCCGGTCATGCTGGGCGTCCTGGCGATCCTCGCCGTCGCCTATCGATACTACAGCGCGTTCCTCGCCGCGAAGGTCGCCGCCCTCGATGACACACGCGTGACCCCGGCCCATCAATTCAGCGACGGCCAGAACTTCGACCCGACGAATCGATGGGTCCTGTTCGGGCACCATTTCGCGGCGATCTCGGGGGCCGGCCCGCTGATCGGCCCGGTCCTGGCGATCCAGTTCGGCTACCTGCCGGGCCTGGTCTGGCTCGTGGTGGGCGTCTGCCTGGCCGGTGCCGTCCAGGACATGATGGTCCTGGCCGCCTCGACTCGTCGCGGCGGCTTGAGCCTGGCCAGCCTCGCGCGTCGGGAGATCGGCCGGCCCGCCGGGCTCGCCGCGGCGATCGCCATTCTGTATATCGTGATCATCGCACTGGCCGGGCTGGGCATCGTCGTGGTCAAGGCCCTGGGTGGCGAACGGGTCCCGATGAAGGCCGGGACCACGCTGATCCTTCCCCGTGATGCGAATATCGAGCTCTCGATGTCCGTCGGCGGCCCGAAGATCTACAGGTTTTCCGAAGGCGCGACCCATCGGTTCGGCCCCGGCCCTGACCAGACCATGGTCTTGCACGAAGCGTTGACCCTGGAGATGCCCGCCAGTTCGTCGATGAGGAGAAACCCCGACGGGTCGGGGATGGTCGTGCCGGAAGGCGCCCGGCGGCTGGTCAAGGGCAGCTCCTGGGGGACGTTTACCATCGCCGCGACGATCCCGATCGCGCTCCTGGTCGGCTGGTACATGTACCGCTTCCGCCGGGGCAAGGTGGTGGAGGCCTCGCTCTTCGGTGCCGCGATGGTGCTGGCGGCGACTGTCGGAGGAGCCTGGGTCCCCGGCTCGCAGATCGAGCCGTTCTTCCTCCTCTCGCGGGATGCGACCATCTTCGCGCTGGCCGGCTACGGCTTCGTCGCGGCGGTCCTACCCGTCTGGCTGCTGCTCTGCCCGCGCGACTACCTCTCGACGTTCCTCAAGATCGGGACGATCTTCCTGCTGATCGCCGGGGTGGTCATCGTCAACCCCGAGCTCAAGGCGCCTGCCGTGAGCCCCTACTTCGCCTCCGGCGGCGGCCCCAACCTCGACGGCCCGATCTTCCCCTACGTCTTCATCTGCATCATGTGCGGGGCGATCTCCGGCTTCCACGCCCTGGTCGCGTCGGGGACGACGCCCAAGATGGTGGACCGCGAAGGGGACGTCCGGATGATCGGCTACGGCGCCATGCTGATGGAGGGCCTGGTGGGAGTCGTGGCGCTGATCGCGGCGGCATCGCTGCCCAATGCGATGTATTACGACATCAACATTGACCTCGCCCGTCGCCCCGCGTTCCTGGAGAAGCACCCCGACTTCGCGCGGTTCCTGGCGGCCTCCGAGGCCGGCCCGGACGCGCACGGCGGCCTCGAGCCCGGCGCGCCGCCAGCCGCACCGGCCGGCAACGGCAGCGAGCTGGCGGCCATGGAGAAGGACGTTCGCGAGTCGCTTCACGGACGGACCGGCGGCGCCGTCACGCTGGCCGTCGGCATGGCGCGGATCTTCTCCAACGCCTTGCCGGGCCTGAGCGGGCTGATCAGTTACTGGTATCATTTCGCGATCATGTTCGAGGCCCTGTTCATCCTGACGACGATCGACGCCGGTACCCGGATCGCGCGGTTTCTCGTGCAGGAGTTCCTGGGCAAGGTCTGGAAGCCGCTGGGCGACCTTAACTGGCCGCCGGCCGCGTTCCTGGCCACCGGCCTGGTCGTCTTCGGCTGGGGCTACTTCATCTACACCGGGAGCGTCGAGACGATCTGGCCCATGTTCGGCATGGCCAACCAGCTCCTGGCGGTCATCGCGCTGGCGGTGGTGACAACGGTGATCATCAACTCCGGCCGCAGCCGTTATGCCCCGGTCACCCTCCTGCCCATGCTCTTCGTAGCCACGACCACCTCCACGACCGCCTATTATGAGATCACCGGCAAGTTCTGGAACATGACCCGTCAGGCCGAGACCATGATCCGCGGCTGGCTCAACATCGGGCTCACGGGGATGCTCCTGGTCTGCGCGCTGGTGATCGTCGGCTCGGCCGTGGTGAGGTGGATCTCGCCGATGCGGACTGAGGATCCGGTCTCGTCCGAGATCGGCACCCGGGCGTGATGGGACTTCCGCTCGAATTTGGAGTCTCCTTTCCATGTCAACGCGACGTCATTTCATCCGGGGCACACTCGCGGGACTGGCCGGTGCCTCGGCCCTGGATGCGTGTCCGGTAGACGCTGCCGATGTCCCGGCAGGGACGGAACCGCCGGAGTTGATCGCCCAGGCACCCTCCTTGCCCAGGACCGGTTCCGATGTCGGCTCGCTCTACCCGTTCATCCGGAGCCAGGCGGTCCGGGGCGAATTCCCCCTTTCGTACCTTCGCGACGAGTTCCGCGACGTGGCGAAGTGGAAGTCCCGGGCACGGGGCAAGTTCCTGGAACTGCTCCATTATGCCCCGGCTCCTTGCGATCCGAACGCCGAGGTCATCGAGCGCGTCGAGGCCGACGGCTACACCCGCGAGAAGGTGCTCTTCAACACGACGCCCGACCTGCGCATCCCGGCTTAGGACCGACGCGGAATTAACTTCCCAGTATCGGCTCTGCTTGTAAGGATGGTAGGGGATATGCCAGATTTCCC
>JBKQHM010000546.1:0-6651 GCA_052148775.1 Isosphaeraceae bacterium
GTGGAGAGCGACAGCAGGCTGATCTCGTCGTAGCCGGTGGAATGGTAGCTCTCCAGCGCGGCGTTCAGGATCGTCTCGACGGTGCGGTATCGGAGCGGTCGCTTGATGACCGTGCTCTGGCAGAACCGGCATTGCCAGGGGCATCCGCGCATGATCTCGATGGCGATCCGGTCATGGGCCGTCTCGACAAACGGGACGATCGGCCGGGTCGGCAGCGGGATGTCGTTCAGATCGCGGATGACGCAGGGCTTGATCTCCTCGGGGACGTCGTCGCGGGTCCGGCGGATCTCGAGGATGGTTCCGTCCTCACGGTAGAGTGGCTCGTAGAACCGGGGGACGTACGCCCAATCGACCTGGCCGGCGATCCGCGCCAGCTTCTCGGCCCGCGGCAGGCCCGAGTCCGCCATGCCTTTCCAGAGCTCGCAGACGACCGGCAGGCTGGGCTCGCCGTCGCCGATGACGAACAGATCGATGTAGGGCGCCAGCAGTTCGGGGTTCTGGGCGCCCGGGCCTCCGGCGATGACCAGCGTGTCGTCGGGGCCGCGGTTTTCGGCGTGGAGCGGGATGCCGCCCAGGTCCAGCATCGTCAGGACGTTCGTATAGCAAATCTCGTACTGGAGCGAGAAGCCGAGGACATCGAACCGGTTCAGCGGCGTGAATGTCTCCAGGCTATAGAGGGGCAGGCCATGCTGTCGCAGGGCCCCCTCGAAATCCGGCAAGGGCGTGAACACGCGCTCGCAGGCCCAGCCCTCGGCGTTCATCAGGCTGTAGAGCACCTGGAGCCCGTGGTGGCTCATGCCCAGCGCGTAGGTATCGGGGAAGGCCAGGCAGACGGTCCCGCGCGCGGTCCGGTGGTCTTTACGCACGGTGTTCAGCTCGCCGCCGACGTACTGGCCAGGGGTCTGGATCTTCGGCAGGATCCGCGAGACGACGCGATCTTTCAATTCCTGGTTCAGCATGGCTTTCCGACTTTCAAGGCGGTAGACGATCGGCCCGATCCCCGCGGCGGATTGCGCCGGCCGGTTCGCGAGTCGATCTGCGTGATCCGGTTTTCGGGAGGTCGGGGCGAACTGGGATATCCCCTGCATCTTAACCGGATGCCCGGATTCTGAATAGTTGGCCGTTGCGGTGATCGACGACAAGTCCATTTGCACGAAGGAGACCTAACGCGCGATCGAGAGGAGTCGTGGCAAAACCTCATCCTCGACGCGATCGGGGTTGACCGCGTGCGGTTCCCAGGTCTCGGTATGCTCCACCGATTGGCCGGGCTCCAGAGTCTGGAGCGGACCGAGCGACTCCATCTCGAGCATGTCGCCGTTGGTGAAGGTTTCGTAGTTGACTCCGCCGTCGGGGTAGCGCCGGCCTTCGTGATATCCGAATGACTTGATGTAGAGCGTCCGGTCGTTCAGGTAGCCGACGCCCCCCGTGCGATGGAGGATCCCGAGCTTGGTGGGCGCGGTGCCGGGCTTTTGCATCAGGGTGACATAACGCGTGCCCATCTTCCAGCGAGGGTCGGCGAGGTCGGTATAGGGCCAGAGGATCCAGAGTTGATTGGGGGCGAAGTCGGCCGGAGAACTGGCGTTCTTGGGGCTGCCGGGATGCGGCTTCTTCGGAGGCATCGGGATGATTTCCATGCCGCCCGGCGCCATGACCGTCAGTGCCCAGGGAGCCAGTTCCGTCGCCTGCGAGCCGATGTTCCGGATCCGGTGGACCAGCTTGACCCGACTCCCCCGAGGGGACAACGTCACGTCGATCTGCTTCCGGATGCCATACTGGGCGTCGGGGGCCGAGATGACGAAGATCCCATCGGCAATCCGGTCATACGCAATCGGGGAATTGTCGAGGGCATAGGTGCGCGTCGTGTCCTCGGGCGCGGTCCAGAGCCGGTGGCCGCCCCGGCCGATCCACTCCGACTCGCCGGATCGGCCCATCTGATCGTCGAACTCCTTGAAGACGTTCCGACCGCCGACGAGCTTGTAACTGATGATCCGCGGCCCGACGTCCAGCGTGAGGATCAGCTCGACCTCGCCATTGCTGAGCTTGACATTGCGCTTCCAGCCGCGGTATTCCACCTCCTCGATCCGGATCGGGCCGTCGCCAGCCATCGCCGTTCCCTCCATCGCCAGGATTGCCAGGAAAATCAGAACGCGAATCGTTCTCGACGCGAGGACGCGGTCAATCATCGGAGAATCGCCCATTCGGGATACCATCGGAATCACATCCACAATGTTGCCCCAGGCGGTAGAATAGCCGGTGGGAGGGCCGTACGAAAGCGGGCGGCCGATCGGGAACGGCCTCTCAAGGATTTTCCCGTTCGGGCTTTCGGCGCGGTAGCCGGGTCCTCGAGATTCGATGGGGTGCCTGGACCGACTCCTGGATGACTCGAGGTTGGCCGGAATGTACCGTCATCTCCGCCTGATCGTTCTCTATGCCAACGGATGAGTATGAACGACTCGAAGAAGCGTCCACTACTGGGCCTGACGATGGGCGACGTGGCGGGCATCGGTCCCGAGGTCATCGCCCGCGGCTGGCTCGATCCGAAACTCCATGCCCTGGCCCGCCCGCTGGTGATCGGCGACCCGGCCGTGATGGCCCGTGCCCTGGAACTGGTCGCGCCCGGCGAGGCGATCCGGGTCCAGGTCGTCGATGCGCCCGAGGACGCCGAGCCTTCCCGCCACACCATCCCCTGCCTGTCCGTCCCCGGCGAGCATGGCGATCTCTCTCGCGTCGAGCCGGGCACGGTCGACCCGCGGGCCGGCCGCGCCGCGTACGACTTCCTGACGACGGCCATCGACCTCGCCCTGGCGGGCCGCATCGACGGCATCACGACGTTGCCCTTGAACAAGCAGGCCCTCCACCTGGGGGGTATCGACCATCCCGGCCATACCGAGATCCTGGCCGAACGCTGCGGCGTCCCCGACCACGCGATGATGCTGTACCTCGAGACGGATTCGACCGATTCGAAGCGGACGGACTCGGGCCTGGGCGTGGTCCACGTCACGCTGCACGTCGCGCTGCGGCGGGTGTTCGAGCTCCTGAGCGTCGAATCGATCCTGTCGAAGATCCGCCTGGCCAACGCGGCGATGCGTCCCCTGACCGGCGGCCTGTCGCCGCGCATCGCCGTGACGGCGCTCAATCCGCATGCCGGCGAGGACGGGCTCTTCGGCGACGAGGAGGAGACCCTCATCCGCCCCGCCGTCGTCGCGGCACGGGCCGAGGGCCTCGACGCGAATGGGCCCTTTCCCAACGACACCCTCTTCTATCACGCGATCGCCGGCGCCTATGACGCCGTCGTCGCGATGTATCACGACCAGGGGCATATCGCGCTGAAGACCATCGGCTTCCAGAGGGCCGTCAATGTGACGCTGGGATTGCCGATCGTGCGGACCAGCGTCGCTCATGGTACGGCCTTCGACCTCGCCTGGAAGGGTCAGGCCGACGCCTCCAGTTTGATCGCGTCGGTGCGAGTTGCCGGTCGGATCATTGCGGGTGGTGGGCATGCTCGGCCGTCCTCGACTGGGCTTTGAGAAGCCGTGAGAAAAAAGGGGCTTGTGATCGCGTTGCTCACCGCCGGATGATCTCGACGTCGACCCAGTTGGTCTCAGTCGAACCCGGCCAGACCGATCGGACGTCGGGGTCGGCCCAGCCCAGGCCGGGGTCGGCCGTGAGATGCAGGCGCATCCGGCGGACTCCCGGGCGCTCGATCACGCCGTCGGGCAGCGGCGAGACCGGGCCCAGGTCAAACCGGCGCACGATCGTCTCGGCATCCCCTAGCTTGCCGGGCGGCAGGCCCTGACCGCTCACGATGAGCGGGCGACCCGGAAATTGCCCCGGGGTCCCGTCGAACTCGATCGCGATCGTATGGGCCAGGTCGCACGGGAGCCGCGTCGACACCGCCAGGCGTGGCGGATTGCGGAGGATCCATTCGCCGCCGAGCGGCAGGTGGCCGGTCGGCTCGTCCCCCTCGATCGCGATCGGCTCGAGCCGGATGGCCCGCGCCATCGTCTCGTCGCGGACGGCGTCGGCGAGGTTCAGGATGGCGTCGGGGCGGAGGACCGGGTCGAACTCGAAGTTGAACGGTTCGTGCGGCAGCGCGATCTCCCAGGAGCTGGAGAGCCCGCGTGGCCGGACCCGGCTCTGGAGGACCAGGCGATGCGGGCCGTTGGTCGGGAAATCGTCGGGGATGATCGAGAACGCAACGTTGCCCGGCCCGGCCTTCCAGGGGGAGAACTCCTCCAGCGCGGCGCGTCGGGCGCCCAGGATGCGGTGCGACCACTCCAGGTGATCCGGACCGACGTGGCCCGCGTCCTCGATGAGGAACGGGACCTCGATCGTCACGGCGATCGGAATCTCGACGTGGAGCGCGCGCGGGTAGCGACGACGGGCCCTCCAGGTCACGGCGTAACCCCGGCGGAGGATCGCCTGCTCCTCCTCGGCGACGAGCTGGTCGTCCTTCCAAAGGTGCGTCAGCGCCCGGCCGGCGGCCATCCGCCTCGGCTCGGGGGACTCGGCCGAGCTGAAGATCCGCAAGAGCTCCCAGGCCCCGGACCGGCCGAACTCGGCGACGGCCTCGATCTGCTCCGGGGTCGCGTCCGGATCGCCGAGCCGGGCCACCGCCCTTTGGGCCCGCAAGGCCCATCGGAGCCGTCGCCCGCCGCCGATGATCACGACGGCCGCCAGGACCATCCAGACCGCCGACTTGGGTTCGGAGAACCAGTTCCGCCTCGGCCTCGCCTGCGATCCGCCGCCGCGCCCGGCCGGTCGTCGCGGGGACTCATCGCCCACGACTGCCCCGGACGTTCCCCCCGGCTCGGTCGAGTCCGGGTCCGTATTGCTCCGTTGCCGCATCATATTCTCGGGGTGGTTGCGAGTCACCGGTGGCGCATATCGCGTGAAAGCCGCGCCATGGTCCGATGACGATCATGTTATCAGAGGTTAAGCCGTTCGCGTCAAAGCGGTCGGCCCGGACCGACCAGCGGGACGCGTGTGGAATTCGACCGAGGCGCCGCCGCGGGACCTTCGACAGCATTCGGTTTCTTCGCGGGCGCGTTGGGATCCTGGCGCGGGCCCTCGTTCTTCTGGGGGGCCTCCTCGGGCATCTCCTCGATGATCGTCGGCTTGCGCATCCGAGGACCGTCCCCCTTCTCGGCGGCCAGGTACTCGGTCAACTCGTCGATGGCATCCTGCACGTCATGGATCTCGCGGTGCATCGCCTGGAGTTCGGACCAGACGCGGTCCAGGGGCTCCTCGGAGCCTTCGCGATCGGTGATGATCAGCAGGTTATCCTCGGTGACCACGTGATAGGTCAGACCGACCTGATCGAGGAGGAGCTTCAGTCCCGTCTTGAGCCGGACGCCTTCGAGCTCGAGCTGGACGGTATCCTCCGGCTCGACGTCTTGACGTCCCAGCGCGGCGATGTCGAGCACGACGGGCACCTTGAGCGTTTGCTTGAGCTGGCTGCAAACTTGCAGGAGTGACGTCGGGCGTGAAAAGGTGAAGTGATAGGGTCGCACCAGCAGGTCATGGACCGTCGCCGTGCTCGACCGGATCTCGGCCTGGGGGGGATTCGCCGGCGACTCCGCCACAGCCGCGGGCCTCGGGTCTCCGTCGGGCTGTCCGAACGGAAGCGTAAGCTCATTCGGAGTCGGCCGCGCGGGCGATCGCTGGGCCTGCGCGAACACGATCAGGCGATTCGAGGCGAGCAGCCCGAAGGATACGCCTACAACCAACATCAGCCAGGGAAACGACTTTCGGATCATGCCCCGGTCCTCTCGGGTCGAGACACGAACCGGCCGGGGCAAGGCCCGGCTTCGAACGAACGCCGAAGGACCGGCCCCCCCTGACCCTCGTGCCGGGATCATTGTACCCTCGTGAGCCAGGAGCGACCAGCGAGACTGAAGGCAGCCCGCGCGAACGTTCGCCTCATCCCCGACACGGAGGAATCGGTCGGGAACCACTTCCCGGCTCCCCGATGTCGCCGGTTTCCGGGTCCCGCCGTCTTCGGGACGGCCAGTCTCCATTGCGCTGGTTTGCACTCGTGTGCAACAATTCGGCGAGTCGCCGTTCCCGATCTCCTGGATCGGAAGGGAGTTGCCGGCGAGCCCGCGAACGGGTGGCACGGGACGGGCCGGAGGCGGTACGGTCCCGGTCGTCGCGGACCGTGGCCGTCGCGGAATCCGGCCTGAGGATGGGTTTCCCGACGCGTGGCCTTTCACGGGTTCCTGCTCCTGTGGAGAGCGGTGTCGCACCTCATACTTATAGAATGCCGCGACTTTGCAATTTCATTAATGCACCTATCGCGGATTCGTGCCGCTGGCGTCCCGAACTCGTGACCAGAACGGTAGATACGAAAATCGGAAAAATTTTGGATTTGCGCGCAGCGAAGCTCCACGTAGGCCCGAAATGGGAGTCTGTCTCGGGAGTCTGTTCGGCCGTCTCGTAGGGTTGCTCTGTGAGTACCGAACCCGGCAAAGTACCCCGGAACGGTGCTCGCAGAGCAGCCTATGAAGAGGGTCCGACACAGGCTCAGTACTTCCCGAATGAACGATTGCGGCGTGTCAAGTCACAACCGTCTGTGGTACATCCCTTTCGGTTGTTACCCTGAGGACAATACCATATAAATCCACGGCCACCTGCTCCAGCCAGATCAGC
>JBKQHM010000547.1:0-3519 GCA_052148775.1 Isosphaeraceae bacterium
CGCCGAGAATGTCCGCACCGGCCAGGCGCCCGTCCGATGCCGCCAGGAATGTCTCGAGAGTCGCCACGGCGTCCGACAGCCGGAGCAGCCCCGAGTCCCAGTTCACCGCCGCGTCCTCGGGAGTGAGCACGTCCTTGTCGATCGAGATGTAGAGCGGATACCGGCGCAGGTCGTCGCGGAAAGGCTTCAGCGCGTCGCGCAAGACCTCGACGGGGGAGTTTCCATCGTCCAGGAGCGGACGTACCGGGACCTCGTTCCATCCGCCGCGGACGAATCGCCGACGGGCCGGGAAGACCACGACGCGTCCGCCCAGGATCTCGGGCCAGGGAGCAAGCCAACGGTAGTTGTTGTCGAAATCCGTCTCGCCGCCGCAGAGGAACGCCCGGCGCAGGCCCGGCAGCCGCAATGCATGCCTGAGCCATGTCCCGCAGTGGAGAAACGGGATGCCCCGCATCCAGTCCGGGTGCTTGTCGAGGACCAGCAGGTTGAACGGACCGCGGATTCGTCCCAGGAGGGCGAGCGTGACATGATGGAAGTCCCCCGATCCATACAGGGTGACTCCCTGGGCTCCATCGGGGAACGAAAGACTGAGCCATCTCCGGAATCGGTCGAAGGTGCCGAACCCGCAGGCCAGGCGGATCCGTCCGCCCCACTCCTGGGCCGGTACCCAATCCGCCTCCCCGCGCGCGAACAGATCGGCCTGGGGGGCCAGGCTATCATCCAGGTCGAGGATCCGGACATGAGCCATGGGGACAGGTCCCTCTCATCCCGCACAAGCTCGCGATCGGGATTCCCAGACCCCGCGCCGCGGCGTTCAAGAGAATCGCGGGAGACGACGAAGATAGATCCGGTCTTCCCCCTATATCGGCCCAGGTCCCACGGATGAGCCATATTATTTTAGGAATGATCGCTACAGGTCTACTGGCAGGAACACCACTGCCGGAGTCTTCCCTCTATCAGCCGGCATACTGCCTGGACGATTGCCTCCGCGGTCCCGCGGAATCCTACGTCCCGCAACCTGGAGACATCTTCCTTGCGACCGATGAATCTTTCTTCGTCCGATTCGGACACACGATCGTTGGCGGTGCCGGGGTCCACCACTCGGGATTCATCTTCACCCGGCCGGACGGTCGCCTGGGCCTGATCGAGGCCGGCCCGTTCAACGAGCTGGTGATCCTGGTGCTCGACCCCTACGAGCACATGTCGAACCACGTCGCCCGCGGGACCCGGGTCTGGGTCCGCCGACGTCGGGTACCCCTGACCCCCGACCAGTCGGCCCGCTTGACCACCTTCGCGAGCATCCAGGAGGGGAAACGCTTCGCCCTGGCGAGGGGCCTGAATTTCGCGACCCCGTTCAGCCGACGCGGGGCGCTCCGTACGCCATTCATCGGCCGCGTTCATGGCGACAGGCCGCGATTCTTCTGCTCCGAGCTCGTCGTGGAGTCCTTCGTGGCGGCCGGGCTGATGGACCGCGAAACCGCTCGCCCGTCGGCGACACTCCCGCGGGATCTGTTCCTCGGCCACGCCCGCGTCCCCTACCTCGACCGCCATCTCAAGATGGACGAGGGCTGGTATCCGCCGGCCCGATGGCTCCCCGGCCCGCCGCAGTGAAACCCAGATTATCGCTCGGGTTCCGGTCCAGACTTGATGATCAGCTCGCGCCGGGCGTCTCGTCCTCGAGGCTCATGAGCAGCGACTCCAGCTCCCGGCGTCGTGGCTCGAGACCGGAGCGGACGGCGTATTGGTTCACCCAGTAGATACCGGCAAACACGCCGCCCACGAGAGCGAGCACCAGGGACACGGCGAGGGCCGTCCACCAGCCGCCCGCCCGTTGCTCCCACGCGCCCTGGCCGAAGAACGCCAGGATCGCAAGGGCGAGCGGCAGCAGATACCACCAGAGCACATTACGGAGCAATCGGATTTGATGCTCAACCTCCGCCAGGGAGCTCTCCACGCGCCGGCGAAGCGATTCGCCCGGCTCGGGCGGTCGTCGTTTGTGACGCATCCGGTCTGCTAGCATGTATCCGGCAATCCAGAGGAGAGCCGGCACCGTCAAGTACCATGTCCAGGGCATGGAGAACCTGACTCCCACGTAAAGCCACCCGGGGACCAGCACGAGACTTGTGCCGACTTCACGAACATCCCGCCAGAGGATTGTGGCGTTGAAATTCGACTCGTTGCGTTGGACCTCCTTGAGGAGCGACTCGGCATCGACCCGCAGGCGGGTTTGCGACGTTTGCCCCTGCCAGGCATTCTTGAGGTCATCAGGATTCATGTGACTCCTCATTCATCAGTTTGCCCAGGGCCTTCTTCGCACGGTTCAATTTCACGCCCACGTGGCTTTCGGAGATCCCCATCACCTCGGCCATCTGGCGATAGCTCAGGTCGTCCAGGTAGAGCAGGACGAGCGCCGCATCGGCCTTGGGCAATCGACGGATCGCGGCATAGAGCCGTTCGACCAGTTCGCGCCGGACCGCTTGCTGGGCGATGTCCAACCCGGCGACGGACCGGTCTTCAATCTCGAGAATCGGTCGCTGGCGTACCCGACGTCGGCGTTCCTTGCGGTGCCAGTCGAGTGCGGTGTTCAGCGCCACGCGGTAAATCCAGGTGGATGCGCCGGCCTGGCCCCGAAACTGCGGCAAGGATCGCCAGACCTGGAGCAGGATTTCCTGGACCAGGTCCTGGCAATCCTCGGTCGTGAGCGTGTAGGCGCGGGCCACCTTCAGAATGGCGCCGCCATACTCGGTGAGCCAGCTCTTGAACAGCGATTCCGGGTTTTCATCGAGCAATTCGGAGCGTCCCTCCCAGAAGTATTGGTAGCCTCAGTCGGCGGTTTCTTACAGGAATGATGCGCCGACACGACCGCTGGCACGAGGTTACTCACGGAGCCTCGCCCGGTGATGATTCCGCTACGATCACGTCGTACGGATCAAGATTGCGAGACTTCGCACAATGCCGACGGACGTTCGGTCCGATGTGATACCTCGGGGTGCCCAATCCCACCGTTCAGATTGCCTCGAGACCGTCGAAAGGTTTGGCGTAACTGCGGGCGAAATCCACGGGGTGAGCGCCATGATGTGCTGGCCGAGAGGAAAGCCGACCGGCATGCAGAGTGGACGGAGGGATCAGCACTTCTCGCGCGAGATGGTTATCCCGCGGCTGATCATAGCGGACGTCCAGGCCACCGGCAACGCCGCCGGCTTTCGATTCCTGCACTTTTCCTGCACTTCGTCGTGCTTTGCGTTACCTGGTTTGTCGTAAGTCCTTGTCCTGCTTGAGCTGGGGATCTAGGATTCGAACCTAGACTAAGTGATCCAGAGTCACTCGTGCTACCGTTACACCAATCCCCAATGATTCTCGATATGGGCGATCGAGCCGCACTATCGCATCCTACTTATTCCCGCGAATCCTTTCAAGACGGGCTGTCCTGGGCGTTCTCAAAGGGGCGCACGACATACTTTGCAGCGGAAAGCCCGTCCGCGTATAATCGATGTTGGAAACGTGTTATCCCGCCAAGTC
>JBKQHM010000548.1:0-12693 GCA_052148775.1 Isosphaeraceae bacterium
GTGGTTGTCGCCCAGAGCTCTTACCGCGGCAGCCTTGTTAAGGTAAGCCTTCGCAAGATCATTGGCTAGTTCCCAGCAGCCTTCTCTGTTGACCGACCGCTCCAGAATCATAATCGTCCTGTCGTAGAGCGCCACCGCCCCGCGATTGTCCCCCGAAGCTTTCACCGTCACGGCTTTGTTTAGGTAAGCCGTCGCAAGGTCATTGGCCAGTTCGCGGCGGCCTTATCCGTTCCTCGGAATCGGATTCGGGTTCGCCTATCCTTTCTTTGGACTCGGATTCGGCTTTGGCTACGGCGGATTCCCCTTAGGCTTCGGCTACGGCGGTTATGGGCGGGGATTCTGGGGCCGCGGGTGGGGCAATCACTACGCGTTCGCCAATCGGAGCGTCAGCGTCAGTCGGAGCACCACGGTCACGCGTAACGGAAATAGTGTCACCCGGACAACAAGCATCAATCGATCGGTTAGTACCTCGCGCGGGGTGAGATCACCGGCCTCATCGCATGCATACGCGAACCCGATGTCTCGGACCGCGAGTTCGACCCGCACGGCCAGCCGGTCCGGTACGAATGGCGGCCAGGTCCGTCGAACCTCGTCGGTCTCGTCGGGCTCGAGCGGTTGGCGATCGGCCTATAATGGTGTGAACTCGCATACCGCGACTGCCAGCCGGACATCGTCGTCCTCGGCGAACTCCGGAGCCCGACAAGGCCAGACTGCTGCGGGGACGGCTGGTGGAAGCCGAGGACTGGCCCAGAATTCCGCAGGCGGGGCCAATATGGGGCGAGGCGCAGGCATGTCCAACGCGACAACCGGTCGCTCGAGCATGGGGACCAACGCTGGCCGGATGGGAACTGCCGGCTCTGGAATGGGCGCAATGGGTGGTCACTCCGGCGCGATGGGCGGCGGAGGAGCCATGGCCAGTCATCCGGGAATGATGAACGGCATGACGGGCGGTCATTCCGGCGCGATGGGCGGCTATGGCGGCAGTATGAGCAGCCATCCTGGCGCGATGGGCGGCTATGGCGGTGGCATGGGGGGCATGAGTGGATATGGCGGGGGCTACGGCGGTGGGATCCGTGGCGGCTCCTTGGGGAGTGGCTTCGGAGGAGGAATGCCGATGGGCGGCGGGTACCGCGGCGGAGGCATGGGCGGTGGCCACATGGGAGGCGGAGGAGGACATGGCGGTGGCGGCCACCGCTGAATCTCGCGAATCGTGATGGTATTCGCCCCCGCTCCGGCGTGATTCGGGGGCGATTTCTTCCACGCGGATCTCAAGAAGAGGTCAATGCCGGAAGTGGCGACGTCCGGTCAGGATCATGGCGATCTCATGCTCATCGCAGGCCCGGATGGTCTCGTCATCGCGACGGGAGCCACCGGGCTGAATGATCGCCGTGACTCCGGCCCCTGCGGCCAGGTCGGGGCCATCTCGGAATGGGAAGAAAGCGTCGGACGCCAGCACAGCCCCCTTCGCACGCGTTCCCGCTTTCTCCACGGCGATCCGGACCGAATCCAGCCGACTCATCTGACCGGCGCCTACGCCGATGACCTGGCCGTCCTTGGCGAGGACGATCGCGTTCGATTTGACTGCCGCGCAGACGCGCCAGGCGAAGGCCAGATCCCTCTGCTCGGACTCGGTCGGCGATCGACGGGTCGGGATGCTGCCTGATGCGGGGTCCGCTTCGACCTGATCCCAGTCCTGCACGAGGAGACCGCCTTCGATCCGGCGCAGGTCGCTGCCGTGAACCGATGCGTTCGTCGGGCTGATGGGTGCTTGCAGATCAAGCAGGCGGACGCTATTGCGCCAGGTCGGCTTGGTCGTCAGCAATCCCAGGGCATCCTCATCGAAGCCGGGGGCGAGGATCGCCTCCAGGAATCGCCCGGGCTGACACATTCGCTCGGCCGTCGCTCGGTCGACGGGGCGATTCAGAGCAACGATGCCACCGAATGCGCTGAGAGGATCACCTTCATAGGCTCGCTCGAACGCGTCGGCGGGCCAGTCCGCGGTCGCGGCCCCGCATGGGTTGTTGTGTTTGAGTATGCAGGCCGCAGGCTCGGCGAATTGCCGGATCAGGCGGAGGGCACTGTCGAGGTCCAGGAGGTTGTTGTAAGACAGCTCCTTGCCGTGTCGGATCGACGCGGTCGCAAGGTTCGGACCTTGTGCATTCGGTTCGACGTAGAACGCACCTTTTTGGTGCGGGTTCTCGCCGTAACGCAATGGCAATCGGAGTACAAAGCGAAGGTCCAGCGTCTCGGGGAACGAGCCGGACGAGGCCGACTCCGGGTCTAGGGCGAACGTCCTGCCGAGATAAGCCGCGACATCCCGGTCGTAGGAACCGGTCAACTGGAAGGCGGCGAGCGCCAGGCCGCGACGGTCTTTGAGGCTCGTGCCTCCGAGTTTCCCGATCGTGGCGATGGCCCCGTCATATTGATCGGGACTGGTGAGGACGGCGACGTGTTCATGGTTCTTGGCCGCGGCCCTGATGAGCGTGGGGCCGCCGATGTCGATGTTTTCGATCGCGTCGGCCAGTGTGACGTCTGGCCTCGCGATCGTGGCGGCGAATGGGTAGAGATTGACCACGACCAGGTCGATCAGCGGGAAACCTTGATGTTCCAGGGTTGCCAGGTCGTCTGCCATCTCCCTGCGTGCCAGGATCCCCGCGTGGATCTTCGGATGGAGCGTCTTGACCCGTCCACCCAGGATTTCGAGTTGACCGGTATAATCCGCAACCTCCGTGACTTCGAGGCCGGCGGCAACCAGCGCGGATCGCGTGCCCCCGCTCGCCAGCAGTTCGACCCCGAGCCCCTTGAGGAACCGTGCCAGCTCGACGAGCCCCTGTTTATCGAAGACGCTCAGCAGTGCCCGTCGAATCGGGACCACGGTCTCGCTCATTTTCTGACTCCGTGTCGAGGACTACCAAAAACCCAGGGAGGGCGAAGTTTCGTCCGAGCCTCATTCGAAGAGGTTCGGACGAAACATCGTCCTCCCGGGATTATACAAGACCTGGTCAGCCGATTGCGGATCGAAACGGTTCGGGAGTCAAGTGTTGCTCAGGCTCGACGAGCTTGCGGGGAGTCCCGCACTCGTTCGATCGCGGCACTGGAGTCGGCACTTACTTGGGAGCAGCCTCATTCTCGGCGGCCGGCGCCGCCGCATCTCCGGCCTCGGCGGGTGCGGGTTCGGTGCCGGGCTCGGCGGCCGGAGTCGGTGGCGGAGTCGGCTTGATCCCTTCGGGCGGGACAAAGCCGAATGGCGGTTGTTTGGGATCACGCAGGAGCCGCGGAGCCACCTGCCCGGCCTCTCGCATCGCCAGGATCAATCCCGAACGGGTCGCGAAGATCATCCGATCGTTGAATCGATTGACGATATCCAGCTCGAACTCGCGGAGATTCAGCCCGGCACGGAGGTGAGTCTCGGAAGGGTCGATCACCATCCGGCCGCTTGCTCGATCGACCACGAACAAATCCAGGTTATAGGACCGGAGGTACACCTTCTTCTCGCTGAGCGAGGCCAGGCGTCCGCCCTGGGTCGCGATGGTCCACCGAGGTACACCATTGGTCGGGTCGACGTGGCTCAGGTAGCCGGCATTATTGATGACGTAGACATCTTGATCTGCGACCAGCGGCTCTTGAAGGATTGGCGCACCCGACGGGAAGGACCAGAGGTGGTCGGCGGTGATGATGTCGAAGGCGTAGAGGACGAAGTCCCCGGAAGGGATCAGCAGGGTCCGCGTGCTGAATCCTCCGAGACCCTCGCCGATCGGCCCGCCGGTAGCCACACGGAAGACGACGGTGGGCTCGCTGACCATCACGACATAGACCTTCCCGTCACCGCCGCCGAAGGCCATGACTTTCTCGGTTGGCAGGGGGCGGGTCGTGATCGCCGTGCCGGCATGCCAGCTAGGCATCGGGTAGGGCACGTCGCGTATGAACTCGTTTCCCTTGGAGTCGGTCCGCTTGAGTTGGAATCCCCTCATGATCCCGTTGGTCATCCCGACATAGACGTGGGATTCATCGCAGGCGGGCGTGCTCGTGGGGATCGTGCCCAGGTTCGTGGTCCAGAGCGTCCGTCCGGTCCCCCGGTCGAGCGCGTAGAGCATATTCGCATCGGTCACGAACACGGCCCACGAGTTGGACCCGACCCCCCGGGCGAATCCCGATCGCTCGCCCAGCTCCGCCGACCAGATTCGCCGTCCGGTCTCGGCATCAAACGTATGCAACTTGGCGTAGCTCGTCTGCGCGAACAACAGGCTCTCGGTGCGGCTAATTCGCAGCAGTCGCTCGGTCTCGACGAGCGGAACCACGACGAAGAACTGGCGTTCCAATCCGAGTCGTTCCAGCGATGTACGGCTCGGCATGAGATTCGTCGGGAAGGGCATTTGCGCCCGCGCCGACGGACAGGCGATGATCGAGAGGAAGACCCAAAGCGGTAAGGATCGGCGGAGCATGGACGCGTCCTTTCGGATTCCGGACGAAGGCGTCAATCGCGCGGCGCGATGCGAAATCGCCCCTCCTTCATCCCTAGCCGACGTCCGACGCCGCGTCAAGCTGGGTGCCTGGGGTTATCTTGCGCAGGATCGTTCCAGCAGGTCCAAACGGACCTTTCGATCCGGATGACGACCCAAACCCGGCCGGCGCGCCCCTCTCAGGCGGAAATCTTTGGAGGTTCTGTGGGCGAGCTGGCGGCGACCCCGGATGTGCCCGCCAAGCACTGTGAGCATGCATCGGCGGTCCCCAGATACGGCTGGGCGCATCGCGGACAAAGGCCGACGCTCCGCCGCAAAGTCGGTAGCGCGGCGCGCATGCTGGCCCCTTCCATCGTCGTGCCGAACGTCTCGGCCACCTGCGTGGCCAGCAGCACGACCTCCGCCTGGATCTTCCCGGTCCGCAGCCGGCGATGGATGAGTTCGAGGAACCATTTGGCGAGGTCGCGTGATAGCTCGTCGCGGCGTTCGGATTCGATCGACGGCACGAGACCCTGATAGAGCTCGATCACCCGAGCCGGGTCATTCACCTTCTGCGCTGCATCGAGTTGAGCCAGTTGCTCCTGGACGGCTCGCTGTCGGGCGGCTTTGAGTCGTTCTCGCAGTCCAATGAGGCCCGAGTCCTCGGGAAATCCATGCGCAAATGCATCGATGAGCGACTCAGTTTCGGCCCAATGCTCAAGGCCGATCGCGCGATCGATCTCGGCCAACAACAAAGCGCGTCGGGCCTGGGCGTTATGGTCCGGAGCGGTCTCCGACGCTGTCGATCCCCTGACCTGGACGAGACGCTCCAGAAGGTCGACACCGCGAGTGGCCTGGGCAATCCACTGCTCGGCGTCGCTGGCGTGCCGCTCGATCCTCGCCGTGATGACGGCCGCGATCAGTCGGCAAGCAAGGGCCGTAATTCGCCCGGCAAGCCCAAGGGCCAGTATCCAGCATATGCCATCCACGGCCGCCTTGATCCGGACCTCCTGCGACGCCGACGCGCCGACCATCGGCCCGAGACCCAGGAGGAGACCCAGCCCGAGCAGGCCCCATCCCAACCAGCCCGCGAAGGCGGACAGCGACCGGGCCAGTTCGAGGGCTTCATCCCGGCCCGTCGTAGACAAATTGCGTCTCAAGCGGATCGGGGATTCCGGTTCAGATTCCCCGAGCGGCCCCATCTCCGATACGCCGACGCCATTGGGTGTTTCTGACATGACTTCGCTTCAGCATTGGCCAGTAACAAGAGGCTGAGACGACCCTTCCTTCGATTATTTCCGATACTGGATCGCTCGACTACTCGTAGATCGCCCCGGCTCTTGTCGACCACGGTGAAAGGCCGAAGGACCACGCCTGACGGATGGATTCGCCGTCAGGCACGGTCCTTCCCGAATCGATTGGCTCGCCGCGGCCTGATCCCTGGCACTTCTCCGACCATCCCACAACCTCGACCAAGACGTCAAACCCGAGGCGATGAGCGTTCCAGGATCAAATCCAGGAGGGAGGCGAGGTGTATCATGCGCCGTATTGCTTGGCGATCCGGTTGGCCGTGACCCGCTCTTCTTCAATCATCGATTCGTCCATGTGGTAGTGCATTAGGTACGCGTCTTCGCCGGTATCGAGGTAGTGTTCCCGCACGACTTCCGTGGCACGGAAGCCGGAGACGCGGAAGAACAACTGTCCGGCGAGGTTAGACTCGCGCACATAAAGGGCGATGCGATTCCGCCGCTGGTTGGAGAGCTTGCCGACGAGCTTGGCAACCATCTGCCGGCCGACGCCCCGGCGCCGGTAGTCATAATGGGTGGCGAGGTCGAGCACGTGGATCTTGTTCCTGTGCAGCTCGTAGATCATGAAACCGACGATTCGTTCGCCGTGTTCGGCGACCATTCCGATGCAATTGCGCTGCCGCAGGACGCGAAGAAACTCCTCCTCGCACCAGGGATACTCGAAACTCGCGTGCTCGATGCCGAGGACCTCGGGCATGTCGCGCCGGATCATCCAACGAATATGCACGCGGGTCTGCGCCGGGGAGGTTGGAACCGTGCTCATCGCGCCTCCTTCCATGGAACAGAACGAACGTACGACGACCGTAATGCCGCCCAGGTACGGTCGGTTCGGACCTTGCAATATTAAACCACCGACTTCGGCGGTCATGGTGCCGTAAGAGTGGGTTGCCTCGAACGAGATGGGAGATGGTCTGGAACGGGCCTCGTCTAAGGGCGTCGAAGCGAGGCGGATTCTAGCGAACTGGCCGCTCCCTGCCAAGGTCCCTTCCCGATGGGCGAAAAACCCCATCTCGAACTCGCTCCTTCCGAGCACATCCGTCAAGGACGGCCTCGCTCGCGAGCCTCCCTTACGTCTCTTCCCCGCCTGTGTCGAAATGAGTATCGGTATCCGGTCGCACCGATCGTGAGGATTGCACCGGTTTGTAATTGTGCCCAAGAAAGCGTTGTGACTTGGAGCCCGAGAGAAGGATGCGGGACAATTGTGAGACGCGAGCTTATTCAGGCTAAGATCGTGCGAAAAATCGACCATTATTAGAAGCGGCCAAAGGCATAATCCCGATTCGACACGTCGAAATCGAGTTCAGTCAGGCCGACGTTGAGCTTCACGTCGCTGTAGGTGTATTCCTCGACCATCTCCGCCGTTGCCTCGGGAGAATTCGGCCAATCGTAGGCCTCGAAATGGATCGGCAATCCGATCTCGTCGTCGATGTACAGGCGTACGCGATAGAACAGGAAGTCGGGCTGTTGCTGGGGATGTGTTGTTTCGATCATCGTGCAGCGGCGGTCTCCGATCGACTGCCTGTCCCGGATGACCACGACGGACTCCGACGGGTCCAGCTCGGACGCCCACCGGGTTTCCAGGGTCTTGAGCAGAGGGCCGATCCCCGCCTCCGAGATCGGGTGGCGACATTCCTCCATGGCACGGCCGCCGTTCGGATCGAGATGGAGGGTCCCGGCGAGCAGCCGGTTCAGACCCACATCATGGGCCAGGACTTTGCCGTTGTACCGGCCGGCGATGTAGATCGCCTCGCGACCTGCAGTCGGCTGCCTGAACTTGAGATAAATGCTTTGGGGGTCGGTCCGTACCTTCATGGTCAGAACATGGAGCGGCGTCATTCGCCCGTTGATCCGTTCCCGCTTGGAGAAGGTGCATGTATAATCGCGTACATCACGATAGCGGGTCTGGCATTCTTCAATCGACGCGAGTGCACGACCGATGGGGGTCAATCGCGTGGGTTCGGGAGTGTCCGTGATTGAGGTCGCGCCCACGGCGGGCTTGAGGGCGACATGGGATTGAGTCGACGTCCCGTCTGCACAGTCCGTGCTTGATGCCTTGTGCGCCGAGACGGGGTTTCCCGCGGACGCGAGTTTTGCGTCCGCATCCGAGCTCGGCAGGCTCTCGCCGATCAGGCCGGTCATCGAGGCAATGTCCCAATCCACGATCTGGGCCCACAGGAGCCAGCTCATGGCGACAGCGCCGAGAAGGCCCACCAGGAGCCATCTCCGGCCTCGGTTCGTGGAAACGTTCATCGGGTGGACCAGCCCAGTCATTGGGATTGACATGAGGGATTCGCTTCCAGCTCGCGGGCTAAGTGGTCTGGGAAGAGCATGCGGATTGCCCGCGAGGCAATCGAAAGAGCCCTTCATCCCAGTTTATCATACGAACTGACGAGCATCGATGCGCCAGGGTCGTATCGTTTCCGCCGATAATCGGAATCGAAATACGCCTGTGCCGGAGGATAGCGGGCATCCGAATTCGCCGTTGGCTTCATCAAAGTGCAATTGGCGGGCCAAGTCCCATTTCGGCCACTTTTGAGTCCGACCTGGAAATACACTCTCTCGGATTGATATAACCGGAGGGTCGGAGGCGTCCCGAGATTACAAACGCCTGTCGTCTTTTCAAAATGCTTCGTGGCGATGACCGCCCCGCCGAGGCGAGCAGGGACGGTGTGCGTCGGGGCATCAGTCGGTCGGAGAGGAGTTTGTGATCCGTGCCGGACTATACGATTGAAGTGGTTGAGTCGGCGCCGTTCGGGCAGAACTCGTATGTGTTCTGGCGTCCGGGACGGAAGGATGCGATCGTGATCGATCCGGGCTTCGACCCGAAATCGATTCTCGACTTGCTGGGCCGCGAAGGTCTCACGCCCGCGGCCATCCTCAACACTCACGGTCACGTGGACCATATCGCCGGCAACGCGGCCATGAAAGTCGCCTTTCCCAGCGTTCCGCTGATGATAGGTCGCAACGAGGCCTACCTGCTCGCCGAACCCGAGGCCAACCTGAGCGCCCCCATGGGTCTGGACATCCGGAGCCCCGAGGCCGATCGCCTGCTGGACGACGGCGAGTCATTCGAGGCGGCCGGCTTGACCCTGACGGTGCGGGAGATCCCCGGACACAGCCCGGGCTCTGTCGTCTTCATCTGCGACGAATTCGACCCTCCCATCGTCTTTGGCGGCGATGTGCTATTCGCCGGAGGAGTCGGCCGGACGGATCTCGGCGGCGACTTCGGCCTGCTCCGCTCGGGAATCCATGCGAAACTCTTCACGCTCCCCGAGGCAACTCGTGTCTACCCCGGCCACGGCCCGGTCACGACGGTCGGCCGTGAAAAGCGGACCAATCCCTACGTCGGCGACGACGCCGGATTCGTGTACCCGCGATGAACCGCACGGCACCCGTAACGCCCCTCTCGCGAGGCGGAACCCTCGGCGGCAATCCCGGATTCGCGTTTTTTTGACGAGATGAACCAGCGGGTTGCTGACAGTGCCCTTCGTTCCCAGTATCATGCTTCCTGGCGATGCCGGTCCCTGCGCCTCGACGGGAATCGTCGATGGGTCGGAGACCTTGCAAGCCGAAGAATAATGGCGACCCCAGGCAGATGGCGCCGGACGAATCTCGGACAGAACGGACGATTCGACGGCATCAACGAGCCGTGCTGAGATTGTGGTCGTGCTGCAAGGCGTCCTCATTCGGGACGCAGGCGTGAGGCTCGGCTCGATGAACTTGCCCACCGGCAGTGGGCCAATCCGCTCATGTTCCCCGATCATCCCAAGGATCTCATGATGGCCACCGCGACAATGACCGGACGAATTTCTCAGGTGATTGGCTCAACGTTCGATGCCGAGTTCGAGGAAGGTCACCTGCCGAATATTTACAATGCCCTGAAGGTCGTGGGCGACGTCAAGGGTGTCAAGATCAACCTGACCGGCGAGGTCCAGCAGCACCTCGGCGGCAATCGGGTGAGATGCGTGGCCCTCGGCTCAACCGATGGCCTGGTACGTGGTATGCCGGTGACTGACACCGGGAACCCGGTGAGCGTGCCGGTCGGCAAGGCCGCCCTGGGCCGGGTCTTCAACCTCCTGGGCGACCCGATCGACGGCCGCGGCCCGGTCAACACCGAGGAGCGTTGGCCGATCCATCGCGATCCCCCGTCGTTCGAGAGCCTCTCGGCCAAGACGGAGCAGTTCGAGACGGGGATCAAGGTCATCGATCTCCTGACCCCGTTCGTCCGCGGCGGCAAGATCGGCCTTTTCGGCGGCGCCGGGCTCGGCAAGACTGTCATCTTGACGGAACTGATTGCCCGCATCGCGACGGTGCACAGTGGCTTCTCGGTGTTCGCCGGCGTGGGTGAGCGGACCCGCGAGGGGAACGACCTCTGGCTCGAGATGCAGGAGGCCAAAGTCGGCAGCACGGGCAAGTCGGTCATCGACAGCACGGTCATGTGCTTCGGCCAGATGAACGAGCCCCCCGGGGCCCGCTTGCGGGTCGCCCTTTCGGCATTGACGATGGCCGAGTGGTTCCGCGACGCCACCGGCGCGGACACCCTGCTCTTCATCGACAACATCTTCCGTTTCAGCCAGGCCGGCTCCGAGGTCTCTGCCCTGCTGGGCCGCATGCCGTCAAACGTGGGATATCAGCCCACGCTCGCGACCGAGATGGGTGCGTTGCAGGAACGCATCACCTCGACCAAGAAGGGCGCGATCACGTCCGTGCAGGCCGTCTACGTGCCGGCGGACGACCTCACCGACCCCGCCCCGGCCACGACCTTCGGCTTCCTGGACGCCTTCATCGTGCTCTCCCGGTCGATCTCCGAGAAGGGGATCTATCCGGCCGTCGACCCGCTCGGTTCCAGCTCGCGCATCCTCGACCCCCAGTACGTCGGCCAGGAGCATTACGAGGTTGCCCGCCGCGTCCAGACGATCCTCCAGCGCTACAAGGAGTTGCGCGACATCATCGCGATCCTCGGCGTCGATGAGCTGTCCGAAGACGACAAGCTGATCGTCGCCCGCGCCCGGCGGATCGAGCGGTTCCTCTCGCAGCCGTTCTTCGTCGCCGAGCCCTTCACCAACAAGCCCGGTCAGTACACCAAGCTCCCCGACACGATCCGCAGCTTCAAGGAGATCACCGAGGGCAAGTGGGACCACCTGCCCGAGGGTGCCTTCATGTACGTCGGCGCGATCGAGCAGGCCGAAGAGCAGGCCAAGAAGATGAGCGCTTGATTGGTCCTTGGTCCTTCGTCTCCGGTCCGTTCTTCGTCAGTCGAAGCCGGCCGGGGAAAAGACGACGAGGCTCGGTAGAACATTACAGAAGACTAAGGACAAAGGACCAGGCACCAAGATGAGTCATGCTGAGGCGGTTGGCGAGGAGAAGGGCTCGAAGTACGGGGCGAAGCGGCTCCAGTGCGTGGTCGTCACACCCGAGAAGACGTGGCTCGACGAGTTGGTGGACTCGGTCGTGCTGCCGATCTATGACGGTGAACTGGGGGTCTTGCCGGGCCACACGCCGGTGATCGCCCGACTGGGATTCGGCGAGCTTCGCACCATGGTCGGAGGCGTGAACCAGCGTTACTTCGTCGACGGCGGCTTCGCACAGGTTCGCAATGATGTCGTTACCGTCCTGACTCATCGCGCCATCCCGGCCCAGCAGATCGATGGTGCATCGGCCGCCAATGAGCTCGAACGCGCCGAGTCGCATCGAGCCCTGACCGACCACGAATTCGCCGATCAGCAACGGGCGGTCGAACGCGCCCGCGGCATGATCCGCGTCGCTCGACACAAGGCTTGAGCCGCATACTCCCCGAGTCCCACCAAGATCGGGCGAGGAGGGTCCCTAACGCGATTGTCCTTGTATCGCGAGAGACGACCGCGCCGAACGGTTCAATCGAAAAACGCAATCTCTTGATGGAGCCGTGTGATCTCCCACGATTCTCCGGTCCAGCCGTGATGATCGACGGTCACGGCCGAGCCGTCGAGCCGGATCTCGTTGAATCCCGGATGGTTGTGGCCGAAGTGGCGCGGGACCAGCGGGGGCCCGGGATTGATGCAAAGCTGGTCGGGCACCTCGGTCGGCCGGTACGACCACGCGGCATGAATGTGCCCGCAACAATAGAGGTGCGGGCCGACCGTCCGTAGCCAGCCCTGAACCTCATGGGCGTTGATCATGGGCTTGCGGGCCAGGTCGCGATCGAATTCGGCCGGCACCGCCACGGGGTAGTGGCAGGCGATGATCAGACGCTCCAGCCGGCCGCCAGCCTCGGCGATCAACCTCCGAGCTTCGTCGGCCTGTGGTCTGGGAATCTCGCCGCGGGCCGTGATGCCCGACCGGGTCGGATCCAGGCCCAGGATGGCCGTCGCCGGATCGAGCCATCTCAGCCATGGATAGGCGAGTTGCGGCGCAAACTCGCCGAAGTAATGCTCGAACCGACGGCTGCGATGGGCCCACCACGTGTATCGATCGTGGTTACCCGGGATGATCGTCACTCGCGCCGGATCGTCGAGCCAGCCCGACAGGGCCGATCGCGCCGCCCGGAATTCGTCCGGTAAGGCCGTCGTAGTCAGGTCGCCGGTGATCAGGATATGGTCCGCCTCGAGCCGACGGACATGCTCCACCAGGCGGGAGACTCCTGCCAGATGGAACCGACCTGCTCGGCCAGCCAGCAGCGCCGTCATCCCCACCATGCGTTTGCTCATCAGCCGCAGCGGATTGAATGCGTACTGCCAGAAATGAATGTCCGACAGGTGGAGGATTCGCACTCGGTTCCGTGTTCAGCGTTCCGTGTTCCGTGTTGACGAGTTCAGGAGGTTACCGAACGCGGAAAACGGAACGCGGCAAACTCAGGGAAGTCATCCAATCCAGCCGACGAGAATATCATAAGCCGTGTGTGTGCCGACGGCGATCCCGAAACCGCGCAGGATGAAGACCCAGGCGAAGAAAACGCCGGCCATCCATCG
>JBKQHM010000549.1:0-9259 GCA_052148775.1 Isosphaeraceae bacterium
GACAAAAGTCAAGTGGGGGAACGAATGCGAATCTGCTCGGTCGCGGCTGCCGTGCGATAACCAGAAGAGCGACGAGACGTTAACGCTTCACAAAAAACTCAATTGCGGAATCGCTGCGAGATGATTCCGTCGACGGTCGAGTCGAAACCATGGCTCGCTCGCTCGCCCAGCCCCTTGAGGATGCGGTAAACCTGCCTATAACATCGCCTGGAAGAATGAGTGGTTGCCCGATCAATCGAACGCACGTAGGTCAGGCTTTCCAGCCTGACGTCTTGTCAGCCCACGAACCTCACCGATTATTCGATGTCAGGCGAGTACCTTGTCAATCGTGATTTGAGGAGTTGGAGTCCCGGCTTCAGCCGGTCCTCCCCGCCCGAAGGCGGCACTCTCCGCCTGGAGGGGTACTCCCACCCTCTAAAGCGACGATTGACGGCCCACCAGAAAGCCTGACCTATCTCCTTGACGGCGGAACAGCACGCATGCCGACCAACTATGATGCAATCCTGATCGTCGGTTTCGGGGGTCCCGAGAAACCCGAGGACGTGATGCCGTTCCTGGAGTACGTCACGAGGGGGCGGAATATCCCCCGAAATCGCCTGCTGGAGGTCGCCGAGCACTACCATCATTTCGGCGGCGTCAGCCCGATCAATGCCCAGGTCCGCGAGCTGATCGCCGCCTTGAAACCCGAGCTCGAACGGTCAGGCATCGCGCTGCCGATCTACTGGGGCAACCGGAACTGGCACCCGATGCTCGCCGATACCCTCGCCCAGATGACCGCGGCCGGCGTTCAACGGGCCCTTGCGGTCGTCCAGGCCGCGTATAGCTCGTACTCGAGCTGCCGCCAGTATCGCGAGGACATCGAGAGTGCCCGCGAGGCCGCCGGCCCCCGTGCTCCGCAGGTCGATAAGGTGCGGGTCTTTTACAATCATCCCGATTTTGTCGCCGCCAACGCGGAGCACGTCCTCGAAGCCATGGACTCGATACCCCCGGAACGACACCGGACCGTCCAACTGGCATTCACCGCACACAGCATCCCGAGCTCGATGGCGCGCAATTGCGATTACGAGCGACAGCTTGAGGAGGCATGCCGCCTCGTCGCGCAAGAGCTCGGGATCGAAGCTGGCCGATGGGCGAGGGTCTTTCAGAGCCGCAGCGGTCGCCCCGAGGACCCCTGGCTGGAGCCCGATATCCTCGATCACCTCAGGGCTCTCCATGGGCGTGGAGTCGAGGACGTCGTCATCCACCCGATCGGATTCCTCTCCGACCATGTGGAGATCCTCTACGACCTGGACGAGGAGGCGCATCAACTCTGCGCCGAGCTCGGTTTGAGGATGGTCCGCAGTCGGAGCGTCGGGACCCATCCCCGCTTCGTGTCCATGGTGCGGGAGCTCATCGAGGAGCGTCTCCGCGGGGTCCCCGGGTCGGGCCCCCGAGCCATCGGCCGGTATGGCCCCAATCACGATGTCTGCCCCGAACTCTGCTGTCTTCCCCCGGCGCGACCGACCGCCCGTCCGGCCTGATCGACCCGATCGGACGATTGCTCGATGGCCTCCTACAATTCCCGATCCACGGGAGCCGGTTTCGCCGCCCGGGAACACCAGGGCTTTTCACCGAAGACGCCGGCTGGAAACATCCCGTCCCAGGGCGTCTTCTCGCCGTACCTTGCGGATTCGGGGAACCGGATCCGGCTTGCAGGTACCCATTCGTTGTCGGACATGTCATAGCCGACATAATGCACGAAATAGCGATCCTCTGAACGCTTCAGGACGAGGGCGGGCGTCCACTCACCTTCCGACTCGACCACGACCTCGCTCGCGCAGGGAAGATCGTCGCCGTGGATTGAGGGCACGCCTCCATTCAGGACCGACAGGATCTCATCAGCCGACATCCCGCGCTCGATCATCTGAGTCTTCAACGACGTCTCGAGTCGGAGTTTGCAGACACTCGCCCAGGCGGGGACGAGGATGCCGGCCAGGCTCACCAGGGTGAGGAAACCGACGACCATGCCCACGATCGCGATCGCTGCCTGTTGCGTCGAACTCATCGCGAACGGGATGGGGACGGATTGCAGCATCGTCGAGCTCCTTGCAAGGTTCAGAAACACCCATCGGGAGGAATCGTGGGAGAGGTCGTTATCGAGTATTCGGATGGCCCCGCATTTTATTCACCGAGGCCCGAACGGTGGACGTATCACCATCATTCGCACACGGAGAAACGCTATCATCCCTAGACAGTCGGCCCAGGCGGTCCGTATCGTGATAGCTGGCCCAGGGAAAGAAAGGGCGTCCCCGCCGACCTCGGTTGGAGCATTGAGGATTCGCGTGAAGATCGTCGTCCGAGCCCACCGGCTCTCGACGCGACACGGCGAATCCATGGAGTCCGGGGAGGGCGATGGCCGTGATCCCGGGCGTGCCTGGCCCCGTCGCGTGGGAGACCAGGGAAGCGCAGGTCAAAGAGGAGAGAGGGCCGATGGCGTCGCGCCGGATCTTGCTGGTCGAAGACAGCTCCACCATGCGTCGGATGCTGTCGATGAAGCTCGTCGACGAGGGCTACGAAGTCACCACGGCCAATGATGGCGTGCAGGGGCTGGCCAAGGCCGCCGTGGAGCCCAGGCCCGAGCTGATCCTCACCGACTACGAAATGCCCGAAATGGATGGAGCGGGATTGTGCCGAGCACTCAAGGCCGACAAGGGGTTGCGCACGATCCCTGTCCTGATGCTGACGACCCTGGCCGAGACCGATAACAAGATTGCCGGCCTCGAGGCCGGGGCCGACGATTACATTCTCAAGCCGAAGAGCCTCGACGACTTCCGCGAGATGTTCGCGCGGATCAAGGCCCACCTGCGGATCGCCGACCTGAATCTGGCGCTGGCCGAGCGCAATCGCCTGCTCGAAGCGGCGCACAAGAAGATGTCCTTCGAGCTGGAACTGGCCCAGAAGGTCCAGTTTGCCTTGATGCCCCGTCCACCCAAGCCTCGGGGGCCTCTCCGCCTGGCCGTGCGATACACGCCGGCCAACCAGTTGGGAGGGGATGTCTACGACCTCTACCGACTGGACAATAATCGGTTGGGCATCCTGGTCGCGGACGTCTCCGGCCACGGCGTCAACTCGGCGATGCTCTCGGGCATGGTCAAGGCACTGGCCGCCCCCCTGTCGCTGGCCGTCCTCGAGCCGGGGGAGTTGCTCGCCGGGCTCGACGTGGCCACCGAGCAATACTTCCCCGAGGGCTATTTCTGCACCGGCTTCTACATGATTGCGGACGAGGAGACCGGACTGATTCGTTATGCGGGTGTCGGACACCCGCCCGCCATCGTCGTCGGTCCCAACGGTCCCCGTACGCTGCCGTCCAATCCCGGGATGCTGGGCATCGGTATGGTCGATGGCACCTCAGGCTCCACAGACCGCCTCTTGCCGGGAGAATCGCTGGTCATCTACACCGACGGCCTGACCGACGCGATGGATCCGGCCGACGTGCTCTTCGGCGAAGAACGCCTCAAGACCGTGCTCCAGTCCCACTTCGGCGCCGATCCCAGCGAGATCCTCAACCAGGTCAATGACGCGCTGGAGCGTCACACATCGCCCGGCCGGCCGTCTGATGACATCAACATCATCGTCCTCCAGTATCCCGCGTAGATTGCGAACGACACCGAGTTCGTAGCCAGAGGACGGATTTGATCGGCTTCGTCGAGTCGGTTTCGAAGAGCAAGTGCGCTTCACGAATGGTCCCGCACTGCCCGGCACGAAGGACGCTGATACCAACCCGAAGCGTCAGCGAGGATCCGACGGCATTCGACTCGCTGACGCTTCAGGCTCTAGCCCGGATTTCTCACCACAGAGTCACCGAGGTCACAGAGAAATCGGAAAGACTTGCCAATTCTCGCCTTCGGGCCGTTCCATCCGTCTCGAGAGATTTGCAAGGCGATTATGGGATTATGATGCATAGTGATTTTCTCTGTGGGCTCTGTGACTCTGTGGTGAATGAAGTTCAATCGATTTTCACCCTCACAACAAAGCCTCAATTCGTCGCATGTAGCATTTTCGCAACATCTGTAATCATCGATTCGAGACCGTCCTCTTGCATTTCCGCGACCCTATCGCCATATTGAGCCCCTGTCAGAACTGACCGAGCGGTTCACGTCGGAATTCGGCTTGAACCGACGCCAACCGATTCGCAGGCGTCGCGAGTCAATCCGCTTCTGAAAACGACCACCTCGGCCCCTCCTCTCCCTGCTGTGCTCACGTCCTATCGCTCGGATTCGGGGCGAAGGAACCGCGCCGTAAATGCATCGTCTAAGATCCCCGTGGAGCGGAATCACCGCCGGTCGGGTTCTCTGCGCTCATGGGTGCGGCAACAATCGCGCCCGGATTGTTCTCTTCGTCCGAGCTCATCATCCGCAATCCTGGCCGGAAGAGAGCCGGCCGATCGCCGCGTCGATTCGCCGTCCGCACCCGGGCTTCGCACTCCATTCGAGGGACCGATCCATGCCCCGCATGCGCAAGAGCTTCAGCGAACGTCGCCGTCGCATCCTGGCCTTCAACGTCGAAGTCGATCGGCTCGAAAGCCGGAGCACCGTCACGCCGATGGGCGCGACAGCCCTGGGACTCGGCCTCCTCGCGGCCCCAGCAGCCCCGAATAGCTTGCATGCAAGCAAAAAAAGAGGGCGGGGTAACGCCCTGATCGGCCCGGCGTCGGCCGGAAGTGCGAGAAGCTCCGACGGGGCCGCGGGCATGCCGATGGCTCGGGGGCCAGAAACCGAGACATCGATCATTGCGGGCGCAGACTGAGCAATCTCGGGAACCTGATCCTACCCAAATTGTGTATCTTGCGGCGAGAGTCTACAATGTTCCTTTTTCCGCCCTCCAGTATGAAATTCGGCAAAGTAATCACAATTATGAATATTAAACCAATAATACACGTACACGTGCTCATACTATTGGTATTAATCTCTGCCCTGTGGTTTGCTTGGCTCGTCAACGGTGCACGGGCGCAGCGCGAGGCGATCGCCTCGATCGATAAGGCAGGCGGGTCTTACTGGTACGATTGGCAGTACAGAAACGGGCAGTTCATAGCGAATGGGAGACCATCCCTGCCCAACTGGTTAATCAGATTAATCGGATTGGACACGTTCAGCAAGGTTGTTGCAGTGAGGTTTGATGAGCGGGAGTCAATGGTACAAATGCTCCACCTTGACGCCTTTCGGTCAGGCTATCAGCACGAGGGTCGTATCGTGGGCGAGCCTGTCCTGATCAGGATCGAAGATCTTCGCGATCTCGAAGAGGTCTACCTTGTAGGTACCTGCGTTACGGATTCAGACCTCTTACGTCTAGAGTGTCTCACCAAACTTGAAAGGCTGTCCTTGGCCGAAACAGACATAAGCGATCTCGGCTTGAAAGCTTTGAGTGGTTTCCCCCGCCTCCGTTGGCTTGATTTACGGAATACCTCCACCACCTATGAGGGAGCAAGGCAACTAATGGATTTACTGCCGAACCTGGTTATCGTTGGAGTTAGCCCCCCCCAATGATCCGGGGGGAGAACCAAGAGGTAAAGAGAACATAGCTGAATGCCACAGTTGACTGCACAGCCTGTGGGGACTCATCTTATCCAAGCCGCCTAGGCTTCCTGGAGATATAAGAATGTCCCCTCTTCCTTCCGACGCGGCCCGGCGTAGGAGACCCGGGGTCAAAGTTGGGGACCTGGAACGGGAAAACCAGCGACATATCATCAATTGCGTCGATCGCTGTACGTTCAAATTTGAACCTAAGTAAAAACATCATAGCGATTGGACAATGTCTTATCGGTCACTTAGAGCCCAGCTTGTGGCGAGTCCCACTGTGAACGCCGACACTCATCCCGCGCTGACCTCCATCATCGTCCCGTGCTGGAGTCAACGGGGATTCACCGATCTGTGCCTCCAGTCCGTCTTCCGCCACACCCGGCTCGCCTGGGAGCTGATCGTCGTCGACAACGGCTCGACCGATGATACCACCGCCTACCTGGCAGGCGTCCGCGACGCCGCGGGCGTGCCGGTTACGATCGTCACCAATCCCGAGAACCTGGGATTCCCCCGGGCCATCAACCAGGGCTTGCAGGCCGCCAGCGGGGAATACCTCGTCTTGCTAAACAACGACGCGGTCGTCACCGACGGCTGGCTCGACCAGCTCATCGCCCTGACCCGGGTCCGGCCCAAAGCCGGGGACGAGAAGCCCTCGCTCGGCTCCATCGGCCTGGTCGGCCCGATGTCGAATTACGCCGCGCCCCTGCAATGGGTCGAGGGTATCCCCTACCATAACCTGGACCAGATGCATGCCTTCGCCCGGCGATGGCGTGATGAGCATCGCGGCAAGTGGTTCACCGTGCCCAAGCTCTCGGGATTCTGCGTCCTGATGACCCGAGCCGTCTATAAAGCGATCGGCGGCCTGGATGAGCAGTTCGGCCTCGGACTCTTCGACGACGATGACCTCTCCTTGCGGGCGCGTCGGGCCGGTTTCGAGCTGGCCGTGGCCCATGACCTGTTCGTCCACCACTTCGGCAGCCGGATGTTCGTCGGCAACGGTATCGACGCCGAGGCCCTGCTGGATGCGAACGAGCGGCGCTTCGCCGCCAAGTGGGGGCAGGACAGGCCCCGGGGCCGCCGCGCCTCCCTGCAACCCTGGGCCAGCGGGTCGGTCGCGGCGCCGATGAAGGGAGATGCGATTCGAGAAGAGTTGGGGCCGCGGATGAACGCAGATGGACGCGGATCGGAATCAGAAATACTTGATGACCAATTCTCGATAATTGAAACGGCTTCATCGGAAAATGCGTCCGGAGCCGGGACCTCCGACACGAGCCGTGGGCCGAACCTCCCGTCTCCTGATCCGCGTCCATCCGCGTTCATCCGCGGCCCAGAATCCTCTTCGGATCGGCCTCGACCCAGGCCGGGCGTGACCCTGACCATGATCGTGAAAGACGAAGCGAAAAACCTGCCGCATGTCCTCGGGTCAGTCCGGGGACTCTTCGATGAAATCGTCGTCGTCGATACCGGCAGTACGGACGGCACCCGGGAGATCGCGTGGGAGTTCGGTGCCCGCGTGTTCGAGTTCCCCTGGATCGACGATTTCGCCGCGGCCAGGAACGCGGCGCTCGGCCATGCCACCGGGGATTACGCCTTCTGGCTCGATGCCGACGACGTGGTCGAACCAGCCCAGCGAGAAAAATTTCGGGCGCTGCTCGACGGTCTGGGGGCGGGCGAGCCGGCCGGGTACGTCGTGCGATGTGCCTGCGACCCCAGCACCGACGGCAGCGGCGGCGAGACCGTCGTCGACCACGTCCGGCTGTTCCCGATCCGCGACGATGTCCGATGGACCTATCGCGTCCACGAACAGATCCTGCCCGCATTGCGACGGGCCGGCATCCCCGTCCGATGGACCGACCTGGTCGTCCGGCATACCGGCTACGTCGACCTGGCCTTGCGCGGGAAGAAGCTCGATCGCGATGCAAGGATCCTCTACGAGGAGTTGAAAGACCGGCCGGACGACCCGTTCGTGCTGTTCAACCTCGGCGCGATCGCCACCGAGCGCCGCGACTGGTCCGAGGCCCTGAGATTCCTCCGCCGCAGCCTGTCGCGGTCGGCACCCACGGATTCGATCACGCGAAAGCTGTTCGCACTGATCGCCCGGTCGCACCAGATGCTCGGCAATACCGTCGCCGCGCTACGGGTGTGCGCCGAGGGCCTCTCACTCGACCCCGACGACGCCGAACTCTGGCACCGCAAGGCGGTCGTGCATCGTGGACGGGGCGAGTCGGCCGAGGCGGAACAATGCTGGCGTCGCATCCTCACGCTCCGTCGTCCCGACCGGTTTTCCAGCATCGATCAGGGGATCTACGGCCACCTGACCCGTCGCAACCTGGCCGTCCTGGCCGTCGAGCGCGTCGACCACGACGAGGCCGCGCGTCTCTGGCGCGCGGTCCTCGCCGAATGCCCCGGCGACCGCGAAGCCGTCGTCGCACTCGAGCGACTTCGGCCCATCGAAGAGGGGCAACCTGTTCAGACGTTCAAGAAGTGACTGGATTCCCGGTTCCCGAGGAACCAAACACCCACGTTGCGGTGGTCCGCTGCGCGCAAGTCGAAAAATTTTTCTTTTTTCGCATCCTCTTTATCTCACAAGACTTCGGAAGACGCGAGGCGGGATTCTGCCATAGGTGCATTAAGGAAATCGAAAAACGGCGCCATTCTAAGAGTAGAGAGGCACGGAATCACGTTTTCCGACGCGGCAACCAGCGACCCATTTGGTGTCGGCAGATCCAATCGCATGGACCGGAGGTATCTACGGGCACTCATCCAAGCAAGTTGGTACGCGCGGCCGACGAACTGACCCGTCCGACCGGCTCGGACGCTCGCCGCCAAACCGTTACGGCAACAGGAAATCGGGGAGGACGAACCTCCCATTCGTTGCACTCGAGTGCAAACCAGTGCAATAAACGCCGCCTGATTCCAAGAGTGGTTGTGTCTGGCAACCTGGGGCGACTTTGGCAGACTCTGACCCATGAGACACCACGCCATCATCGCCGCACGATGTGCCAAAATCCATTTCCGTAACATTCAATCCCACTGTAAGTTACTTCGAATCGCGACAAAAGGCGTCGATTTTTGTCCCTGGGTGGCGAATACTAAGAGGATGGACCGATGTTGTTCGTCGGTCAGTCCCTTTCCGAGAGAGAATTAATTGATATGCAGTCAACGCTCGAAGACACGGCCGTACAGGACGTCGCCGGCCGGCTCCGTGTTGACCACAGTGCGTCCGGCGGGAGTTCCAACCGCCTGATCGGCCGTCGTCTGGGTTTGTATCGCATCGAGTCGGTGCTCGGCTATGGCTCAATGGCCTGCGTTTACAAGGCGAAGCACCTGGGCCTGCACCGTCCTTGCGCCTTGAAGATCCTGGATACCGAGCAGGTCGGCGAACACCCATCCAACCGGGAGCAATTCTGGGCCGAGGCCCGTGCCGCCGCGAACTTGCTCCATCCCCACGTGGTGACGATCCATAACCTGGGGAGCTTCAACGGCTACCATTACATCGAGATGGAGTACATCCCCGGCGGCCAGACCCTCCGAGACACACTGGTTCGCGAGGGGCCGCTCGAACCGGCCCGGGCCGCCATCCTGACGCGACAGGTCGTACTGGCGCTCGGGGCAGCCCACGACTCGGGGCTGGTCCACCGGGACATCAAGCCGGCGAATGTGCTGCTGACCCCCAAGGGTCAGGCGAAGCTCGCGGATTTTGG
>JBKQHM010000550.1:0-5589 GCA_052148775.1 Isosphaeraceae bacterium
TCGCCGGGCTGTTGGCCAAGGTCGGCGAGCAATCGGAGATGGCCCGGCACGTCGACGCCGTGATCGCCGCGGCCGCCGTCCCGCTCCGCGGCGTCGAAAAAAAAACGCCCTCTGGTGGTCCGACTTCTGGGCGGCCTGGCGATCACGGTGATGACGCTGTATTGCTCGCCACGGGGGCGGTCCGGCCAGGGACGAGGCCGTGAGGGGACCGGCCTCTACCCGGAACTGGCGGCGTATCGGATCGGCGAGGGATGCAGTCCCAACGTGCAAGCCGAAGTCGGCCGACAGGTCGGCCTGATGCCGATTGAGCCGGCCCGCGCCGAGTTGGCACGTCGCGGCCTCGAGTTGGACGAGAAGGCAGTAAGGCGGATCGCCGAGGAGTTGGGGGCGCAGCTGCTGACGACCCGCACGCGCGACCTGATGCAGTTCCGCGCCGGTGAATTACCGGTCGGGACCGAGTTCGCGGGCAAGCGAGTGGCCGTCGAGATCGATGGCGGTCGGGTCCGGGTGCGAACCGTCATCAAGACGGTCCGGGTCGGCGGCAAACGGAAGCGAAAGCCATTCCGGGTCGAGTGGCGCGAGCCCAAGGTGGTGATCCTGTTCGAGACCGATAAGAAGGGGCGGATGGTCAAGGGGAGCCGGCCGGTCATCGATGGGACGCTGCAAGGCCCCGACGTCTTGATCGAATTGGTGGCGTTCCACCTGCACCGGCTGGGTGCCGCCGAAGCCTCGGTGGTGACGTTCGCGGCCGACGGTGCGCCGTGGATCTGGGCGCGGTTGGATTGGGTCATCGCCCAGGTCAAGCTGGACCCGATCCGAGTGGTCGAAGTGCTGGATTGGTGTCACGCCGTGCATCATTTGAGCCTGGCGTTGGCGGCGTCGGGTCTGACTGAGGACCGCCGGGCGGCGGAGTACAGTCGGCTTCGGGTACTCCTCAAAGCGGGCCAGAGCACGATCGTGATCGAGGCCTTGGAGGCGATGGCGGTGGGTCAGCCCGAGGACTCCGCGATCTGGCGCGAGCTGGGTTACCTGAGCCGGCACGAGGCAGCGGGCCGGTTGCGATACAAGTGCTTCCGGTGCCGGGGAGTGCCGCTGGGGAGCGGAGCGATCGAGAGCACGATCCGCCGGGTGATCAACCTGCGGCTGAAGGGGACGAGCATCTTCTGGACGGAGGAGAATGCGGAGGCGGTGATTCAGCTACGGGCGGCTGTCGTTTCGGGTCGTTGGGAAGAGATCCTGGACCACACGCGGGAGTCGATGGCCAGGGACCGGCGAACCGACTGGCGTTGTGAGCCACCGGCATGCCTGGCGGAGTTGAAAGTGATGAAGGACGACGACGAGGGATTGGCGCAACCATCAAGGAAGAAACACTCTACGCGTACTGCCGCGTGACCGCATTTTGGGATCACGCCCGTGGGAATTCGACGACCGGGGCCTGATGCGCCGTCGCGAGGCGAGCATCAACGACCGACCGATCCTCGAGGCCGAGCGCAAGTTCTTCTGGCCGGCCCCCGGCCCCCGGCCGGCGGATTGCCCCGGCATCGAATGATTCTGGACCCGAGAATTGAGGGGGCAAAGACGGCTATGCGGGTTTGAGATCGGCGACCGCGGCGCACTCTCGCCGGCCTCGCCTGAGGCAAAGTTATGGGAGACATCTGAGCAGTCACCATGCGACCCACGGCCATCTCTGAGAACGGGTCCGCCAGAGAAATGAACTGACACCGGGTCCGTCTTCTTCATTCCGGTCTCTTTCCGGTCCGACATTCAACTGTGCAAGCTATCCGCCTCAATCACTCCTGATTCGGGCAATGCGCTTTTTTTTCTCCAAAGAAGGTGTTGATGCCGTTACACTGATACGAGATGTCGTTTCACGACCACTCGGGGCCATCAACCGTGCCAGACCACCTGCTTCCCATCCATGGTTGTGAGAACCAGAGTCGAGCCGGGGATGTCGTCTTCGTACACGGACTCAACGGCAACGCCCGCGACTACTGGTGTCACGAGGGCAAGCCGGAAAACTACTGGCCCACCTGGCTTGGCGAAGCCCTGCCCAACATCGGCGTCTGGTCCCTTGGTTACGAGAACGCGGCCTTCCGATCGAGAAGGCTTTCTTTCCTCAACTGGTCGGGCTACCGGGGTTTCGCCATGCCGCTCTGGGACCGGGCCAAGAGCGTCCTGCTCCAGTTGGAGGTCAGCGGGTTTGGCAAGCGGCCCCTGGTGTTCGTCACACACAGCATGGGCGGCCTGCTTGTTAAGCAGATTCTTCGGATTGCTTACGAAAGTCCCGATCAGGGCGTGAAGGCTCTTCTCGAGAATACGCGAGGCGTCTGCTTCATCGCGACACCGCACATCGGCTCCGACCTCGCGAAATGGGCGTCCTATTTTCAGACACTCCTCGGCATCAACGTCTCTATTGATGAACTAAAACCACACGGCTCGTTGTTGCGGGAATTGAACGAACTCTATCGCAATCTCGTGACGAGGAAGGACGTCAACATCAAAACTCTCTCGTTCTACGAGACGAAACCCTTGTTCGGGGGCACCCTGGTGGTCGCCGAAGGCGACGCCGATCCGGGCGTTCCCCAAGCAGGGCTCTACGCCTTGGGAGCGGACCACATCTCGATTTGCAAGCCTCGGTCGACATCAGATCCATTAAATATAAAGATAATCAATTTCATAAGAAGCGACTGCTTTCAGCTTGCGGCTTCCCCCCCGTCCCATCCGGAACCGACACCTGGGCCGTCACCTCCGCCCTTCCGCAAGGACCAGGAGCCCAGGTTGATGACCCGCCAGGATGTCGATACTACAGAGCTCATTCCCGGCCCGGCGTCGATCGCGGCTAGGTCGAGTGCCGAGAAGAACGAGGTAAGGGTATCGGGAGAGCGACTTGGCGTTCCGACCCGCCTGGCCTTCGTAAGGGATCTGAGTGGCCTGGCCCCCGCAGACTGGGCGACCTTAGTGGCCGCGATAGAAGGGGCGGGAGCCCACGTCAGCCGCCTCGGCACTGTTGCCGAACAGGTTGCCGAGCTAGTCCGCTGGGCGGAGAGCCCCATTGGGCCGGGACTCGTGACTATACAAGAAGCCCTGGCAAAATATTCGCCAAAACCGGCGGTGATAAGTCAAGATATCCCGGCACGCCAGATTACTGTCTTGATGGCTCTTCCGAGGCACGTCGACTTCGTCGGCCGCACTGACGAACCCGAATCGACGCATGATTTCTCGCAAGATCGTGACCCTCAAGGCATTCTCCCGACCGATCCTGGACAAGTCGCGACAACAGCCTCACCACTGCCTTCTGGTAAGATCATCCAGGTCCCCTCGTTTCACTTCGGGAGCGTTGTCCCTCCTGATTTCTTCATCGATCGGGAGGAGGAGCTTGAGGAGGCATCGCGATTAATCCAGGCCGGCCAAGGATTGCTCCTAGTCGGCAGCCGCCGAGCGGGCAAGACTAGCTTCATCACCAAACTGATTCACAAGATGATGGGGACGCCGGGCAATGACATCCTCGCCACCTATCTCAATTTACAGCAATGCACAAAGCTTACCATAGAGACATTCCTCGAGCACACTCTGCTTAATCTGATCGGAGAGATGGCGCGGCAGCTCTTTCACTGCAAGTATTCCGACTTACTTCGACCAGATCCGATTGGGGGAAATGAACGGCTCTGCAAGGACCAAGAGTTCGCTGACTTCGTCAATCTGTTTGCTCGGATCAAGGAGAGGACGCACAAGCGGCATGGCGCCATGCCGTCACCTCTGCTTGCTTCAGAGTACATCCAACTCAGCCAAGCTCTCCTCGAGATCCTGCAGGCAAAACACTGGCGATGCTGCGTCATTTTTTACGACGAGGCCAATCGACTTCCGCATGAATTGTCCGTAGACCTAGTGGCCAGCAACCAGGAGACCTTGAATACCGCTGGCCTGATTAGTGTATATGCCGCCAGCCCTGAGATGGAAAAGTCCCTCGACGACCTACGTGAGGTGCTTGGCCATCATCTCCCTCTAGGGCCGTTTCGTTCGCTCGAGCATCTCCGGGCGCTGCTAGCACGGTATTGCAGAACGTCTGATAACGTGCAAACCGAACTTCCCGCCGAGCCGTCGGCCATAGAACTACTCTGGAAACATAGTCATGGCCTGCCGTACATCATCCAGCTTCTTTCCGGTCTGAGCTTTCGGCTGGCCCGAGATCAGCACTGCCCGGTTGTGACGTCCAGGCATGTTGAGCAAGCCCATGACCAACTCCGGCGAGAGAAGCCTCACCTCTTCTGATGCTGGATCTCTGCACGCTAAGCTGTCTGCCTATTCGGCCTGCTGATCTTTCCTGTTCATCGAGAGTCCCCATTTCTGGGCTGCTGACAGATTGATCCCGCGATCCGGGACAATGCGAGCACTCAAACCAATGGAGGATATCACGTAGAATGAGCGAAGCCAGTTCCCGAAGAAATGGAGGCGCCTTATGCGAGTCATCCTGGAGGTAGTTGTGGGTCCGCTCAGGGGCCGTCAATTCGTGCTGGACCGGCACGACAGTTTTATCTTTGGCCGGTCCAGGTTCGTGCATTGTCCGATGCCCGAGGATTTCGCACTATCTCGCGATCATTTCCTGATCGAAATCAACGAGTCTCATTGCGATCTGCGTGACCTGGGCAGCACCAACGGAACTTACGTCAACAATAGCAAGGTTGAACGTGTGAGGCTGCTTAAACAGGATCTGATTGCAGCGGGACAGAGCGTTTTTCGTGTCAACATCGAACTAACGCAAACGCAAGTGGATAGTGAAGCAGATGATGTGCTGGTCGATCGTCGATACTCAAATCCAATCGGAGTTTTTCGCGAGGAAACTTCGGGAACGGACTCACTGTTGGAAGAGTGTAACCGGATTCGCGCCCTTCTTGAATTGAATCACGTCAAATGGGATCACGCAGAGCGACATGGATTGATCAACGAAGTTTTGAAGGCCGAGGCATATATCAGAAATATTTTGGGAGCGGGATTCTACCGACTTGTCGTCCTAGATGCGACCTGCGGTCTCGATGCGGGAGGAGTCTTCGATGAATGTCGGTTCCTGGAGGCTGTGCGAGCCGACATCGTGAAGGCCTTCGGGCTCGAGCTGGTTGGAGGCTCGTTTCACATTGCAGACATCTTTCAGGTGCTCAAGGATGAAAGAACTTCTTTGTTTTGTTTTGTTAATTTTCAACTCATCCCGTTCGAGCATCTGCGGACCATACGTAGCTTTACCCAGGGGGTTCACAGGGTCCTTTTGCTGACGCAGGGATATCGAGACATAGCCCGCTAGGGAGGTCTGAACCGTCTGGTCAAAGGGGTCGGGAACCAATAAATCGGAATCGGTTCCTGTCCCCTGTATGGTCGCGGATGCCTCTTCGACGGGCACGTCCGGATCAGTGGGGGGCCTGGGTGGGCGACCACCCAGGTCCACACGGCCCGTTGAATTCCGCCAGCTGCGTCCCCGTTGAATTCCGCGAAGTCCGGCTCTCAGGCTGCGTGGTAACGGGAGTGGCTCAAGAGGGGAATTGGGTGGTGCATAATCGACGCGTTACAATCCTCTGGTGCCACCATGAGGTCGTCACGCCA